>JAGKWZ010000117.1 GCA_021151605.1 Verrucomicrobiaceae bacterium | reverse complement strand
GTGGTGTTGCGCCCGGTGTTGCCGCCACCGATATAGCCCTGCTCGATCACCGCCACATTGGTGATGCCGTGGTCGCGCGCCAGGTAATACGCACTGGCCAGCCCGTGTCCACCCGCGCCGATGATGACCACGTCATAGCTGGACTTCAGCGGCCCCGGCGGCGTGACGAAAGGCCGCGCGTGGATGGTTTACGATCACGACACGATGACCAACGTCACCGCCACCACCGGCAGCTTCGTGGACTGGAAGGGCATCGCCTTTGATGGAAGTCACGGCACGCACACGAGTCTAACGGGTGAGCGTCATTTCATCAATGCTGGCGGACTCGGCTATAGCACGGGCGAACCCTTTAGCGACCCACGCCCCAAGGGCAAAGATGGCAAGCCTTACGGCCCCGGACCCACTGCCTTTAAAGGTCTCTTCAAACATGGCAACAAGACCGTGCTCGCCATCGGAACGAATGGCACCACCGCTCTCGAATCGCCTTCATGGATCGACTACGGCAGCACGCCCATCTTTGTCCGCACCATCAATATCAACAACGTCATCACCTCGCATTATGTGCGCCTTGCGCCGGAGTCGATGAACGTGGTGGTGCGAGGCGATGGCAAGCTGATCAAGGAAAAGGGCGACTGGGTGCTGGAGATGCCCAACAACATTCGTGAGGTGAAGGCGCGTGTGTTTTTGTCCAAGTGCGATCCCGGTTCGCTCAACACGCTTGCTGCGAACTTCAATGAGCCCATGGACCTCACACCGCTCACCAAAGGCGGACCCGCGCAGTGGCCGCAGACTGTCACCACCACCTCGGTAGCAGGTAAGGAAGACGGCGCCTTCATCGCAGATGACTTCCCTTTGCCCCTCGAGAATCCGTTTCACAGCTGGATGCGCCCCGGCGGCTTTGATTTCACGCCGGACGGCAAGGCCGCCATCGTCGCGATGTGGAATGGCGATGTGTGGCGTGTCGATGGCGTGATGGAGAGAGCGCCTGCCAAGCTGACATGGCGCAGGATCGCAAGCGGCCTCTTCCAGCCGCTGGGCGTGAAGTATCGCGATGGCGAGTTGTTCGTGCTTTGCCGCGATCAGTTGGCGAAGCTCGTCGATTTGAATGGCGATGGTGAAACCGACTTCATTGAGTGCTTCAACAGCGACCATCAGGTCACCGAGCACTTCCATGAGTTTGCGATGGGGCTGCAAACCGATGTGGCTGGTAACTTCTATTATGCGAAGTCCGGCCGCCACGCGCTCGACAGCGTGGTGCCGCAGCACGGCACACTGCTGCGGGTGAGTCACGATGGCGGCTCCACTGAAATCCTCGCTACCGGCTTCCGTGCCGCGAACGGCGTATGCCTCAATGAATACAACGACGACGGGACGCTTGCCGCACAGCCCACCTTTTTCGTCACCGATCAAGAAGGCTTCTGGACGCCGAAGAACCGCATCAACCGCGTGAAGGTCGGCGGCTTCTACGGGAACATGTATGGCTACACCAGCGTCACCGATGAATCCGACTCGGCGATGGAGCAGCCGATGGTCTGGATCACCAACGACAAGGATCGCAGCCCCGCCGAAATGATCTGGGTGCCGAAGAACGCGTGGGGCAATCTCGGCGGAAGCTTGCTCAATCTCAGCTACGGCACCGGCAAGGCCTTCATCGTGCCGCACGAGGAGGTGAACGGAAAATGGCAGGGCGCGGTTTGCGAACTGCCCATGCCCGCCTTCGCCACAGGCATCATGCGCGGTCGTTTCGGTAGCGATGGCGCGCTCTACACCTGCGGCATGTTCGCCTGGGCCGGAAACGCCACCTCACCCGGCGGATTTCACCGCATCCGTCGCGGAAACAAGCCCGCGCAGGTGCCGCTGGCTGTTCATGCGATGAAAGGAGCGATGAGTGTGACCTTCAGCGATCCTATCACCGACACGAAGAACGCGATGAGAGTCTGGGCACTGAAGCGCACGAAGAACTACGGCTCGAAGCACCACGACGAGCACGAACTGACCATACGCAGTGTGAAGCTGAGCGAGGACAAGAAGACGATCACCCTCGACGTCCCCGATTTGGCTCCAACGTGGTGCTACGAACTGAAAATCGGCGACCGCGTTCTGCACGGAACCATTCACCAACTCTCCAACCCATGAAACACATCCTCGCTTTACTCCTCATCGCGGCATCGCTCCAGGCCAAGCCGCTGAAAGTTTTCATCCTCGCTGGGCAGTCGAACATGGAGGGGCATGCGAAGATCGAGACCTTTGACTACATCGGCGATGATCCCGCCACCGCGCCGCTTTTGAAGATGATGCGCGACGACAACGGCCAGCCGCGAGTGTGCGATCACACCTGGATCTCCTACCTCACCGGCAAATACGACGGCAGTGCGAATGACGAGGGCACGGGGAAGCTCACGGCGGGTTTTGGGGCTCGCGATGATGCGACGAAGTCGAATGGCAAAATCGGCCCGGAGTTCACCTTCGGCCTCACGATGAACGCGGCACTCCAAGAGCCCGTTTTGATCATCAAGACCGCCTGGGGCGGCCGGAGCCTGCACACGGAGTTTCGCCCGCCGAGCGCGGGCCCGTATGAACTCAACGACTACCAAAAGAAGCTCTACTACGGCCCGCCCGGCCACGGCGTGCCCAAGGACATGAATCAATGGCTCGCGGAGAAGAAGACGGAAACGGGACGTTTCTATCGCTACATGGTCGAGCATGTGAAACACGTGCTCGCCGATCCCAAACGCGTTTGCCCGGCCTACGATGCCAAAGAGGGCTACGAGATTGCGGGCTTCGTGTGGCTGCAGGGCTTCAATGACATGGTGGATGGCCACACGTATCCAGATCGCGGCAAGCCGGGCCGCTTCGCGCTCTACAGCGACCTTCTTGCGCACTTCATCCGGGATGTCCGCAAAGACTTCAACGCGCCGAAAATGCCCTTCGTCATCGGCGTGATGGGTGTGGATGGCTTGAAGGCTCCGCCGGACACGCTCGCCTTCCGCGAGGCGATGACCGCGCCCTCGCTGATGCCCGAGTTCCAAGGCAACGTCTTCGCCGTACCCACCGCGCCGTTTTGGTCCGAGGAACTCGCCGTCATCGACGACAAACGCGCCCAGGTCCGCCAGATGGGCCATTTCCTCAACTCCAAGCACAAAGACCATGCCAACGCCGACGGTCACATGACCGAGGCCGAGAAGCGCGAGTATCTCAAAGACTACGAAGCCAAGCTCATCTCGCCCGCCGAAGAAGCCCTGTGGAAACGCGGTGCCTCCAATGCCGGCTACCACTACCTCGGCTGTGCCAAGACCTTTGCGCTGATGGGCAAGGCCTTCGCGGAGGCGCTTTTGCAATCCAAGCCATGAAACGAAGAACTTTCCTCACGACCACCGCCGCCGCTGCGTTGCCTGCCTTTGTCATCGGAAAGCCCGGCAAGTCCGCGAATGGAAAGCTCAACATAGCCTTCATCGGCTCGGGTGGATGGATTGCGCAGCAGCCTTACAACCAAGGGTGCAGCGAGGAAAACCTCGTGGCGTTTTGCGATGTCGATCAGCGCCAATGCGCGGAGAACATGAAGGCCTGGCGCACGAATCAGCCCTTCTTCGAGGACTTCCGCGAGATGCTCGACAAGATGCACAAGGAGATCGACGCCGTGGTCGTCTCCACACCGGATCACACGCACTTCCCGGCCACGCTCGCGGCCATGGAGCGCGGAATTCACGTTTACACGCAGAAGCCTCTTACTCATAACATCTGGCAGACGCGCACGCTTTTGAAGGCGCGTGAACGCTACAAGATCGTCACGCAGATGGGCAATCAAGGCCATGCGGGCGATGGCATCCGCGAATCTGTCGAGGCCGTGCGGGCGGGCGTCATCGGCAATGTTTCGCAGGTGTTTTGTCACAATGGCGGACCGCAGATGGGTGGACCTCATTTCGCGAATCCGTCCGTGATGCCACCGCCATCATCGCCGGTGCCTTCGGGACTGAATTGGGACCTGTGGCTCGGCCCCGCAGCGAAACGCGACTACTGCGCGGACTATCTGCCGCAGCGGTGGCGGGCGTTTTATGATTTCGGCTCCGGCATGCTCGGTGACTGGGGCTGCCACACGCTCGACACACCAGTTTGGGCCCTCGATCTCGATGCGCCGACGGTCGTCGAGTGCGTGCAGCGCCAGGATTCGCTCGAAGGCCTCATCACCGCGAAAAGTCACATCAAGTTCCATTTCGCCGCGAAAGGCACTCGCGGCCCCGTGACGCTCGAATGGTTCGACGGGCCGCAGGATTGGAAAAAGGTCGGCCGCATCGAAAAGTTCGGCGCCGAGCACGCTGCGCATCTCGGCCGCGCCTGCTGGATGGTCGGCACAAAGGGCATGCTCGGCTGCGGCACGCACGCCGGACCTCCGGCGATCATTGATGAGGCGCTGCGTCAGGCATGGAAGGCCAGCCCGCCGCCGCAAAGCATCCCGCGTGTGCCCGGCGGCCCGTTTCGCGAGTGGATGCGTGCCATCAAAGGCGAAGGCCCGGAGCCCGGCTCGAACTTCACCTACTCCGCCAAGCTCACCGAGATCATCCAGCTCGGTGTGCTCGCGCAACGCTTCAACACGCGCATCGAGTGGGACGCCGCAAACATGCGCATCACGAACCACCCGGAACTCAACGCCTTCGTCAAAGAACCCGTCCGCGAGGGCTGGAGCTACGGGGCGAGCCTCTGAAACCATCACCCGCATGAAACGCTCTCTTCTTTTCTTCCTGATCGCACTTGCCGCATCATCGCTCGTCGTCGCAGCACCCGATGAATCCCCAACATGGACCAATCCCGAGACCGCACGGCGCGAAGATCCAGATTTCGCGATTCAAGGTGAGTATCGCAACGAGACGATGGGTGCCCAGATCGTGGCTTTGGGAGGCGGAAAGTTTGATGTTTACGTTCTCGAAGGTGGATTGCCCGGCGCGGGATGGGAACCGGGCAAGTTCCGTATTCAGCTCAAAGGCGAAAAGGGCCACTTTAGCGATGCAGCCTCCAAAACATCGGCCACGCTCGAAAACGCTGTTTTGTCCGTCACGAAGGCCAATGGCACGAAACAGGCACTCACGCGCATCGAACGTCAAAGCCCCACTTTGAATGCCAAACCGGCTGTAAGATCTGTCGTGCTATTTAATGGCACTTCTACGGATGCCTGGGACAATGCCAAAATGGAGAACGGGCTGCTGATGGCCAATGCCAGCACCACCAAGCAGCGCTTTGGCAGCTACACGCTGCATCTGGAGTTTCGCACGCCTTACAAGCCGGATGCGCGCGGGCAGAAACGCGGTAACAGCGGCGTGTATCATAGCGGACGCTGGGAGACGCAGATCCTCGATTCCTTCGGCCTCGATGGCCGCGACAACGAATGCGGCGGCCTTTATTCGATCGCGAAACCCAAGCTGAACATGTGCCTGCCGCCGCTGACCTGGCAAACTTACGATGTCGAGTTCACCGCCGCGAACTTTGATGCCAGCGGCAAGCGAACCGCCTGGCCGCGCATCACCGTGCGGCTCAATGGCGTCGTGATTCACGATCAGGTGGAGCTGGCCAAGGATTTCACAACCTCCGCTCCGCTCTCCACGCCGCTGACCAGCCCGGAGGGCCCCATTCATCTCCAACAACACGACAACCCCGTTGTCTTCCGCAACATCTGGCTCATCCCCGGTGAATGAAGACAAGAATGCCAGCCCATCACATGAGACTTCATTTACCTCTCCTCCTCATCTGCTCCACGCTCGTCCTTGCCGCAGGCAACAACGAATCCACTCCACCGCCCGATTTCACCAAGGGCGATGCGATCCCGGCCAAAGCCAAACACGACTGGAATCTCGGTGCCACAGGCCTGCGCGGCTGGATGCACTCCGACACGATGGTGACGAGTGACGCTCGACAGATCGCCATCACGAAAGTGGAACCGAAGTCGCCTGCCGATAGCGTGATCGCCGTGGGCGATGTGATTCTTGGCGTTGGTGGAAAAGCGTTTTCGCTCGATCCACGCACGGAACTCGGTCAGGCGCTCACTTTGTCCGAGACGGAGGCCGGCGGCGGCAAATTGATGCTGACACGCTGGCGTGCTGGAAAGACGGATGAGGTCGTTTTGAAGCTGCCGGTGCTCGGCAGCTACTCGCCTTCAGCTCCGTTTGATTGCCCGAAATCGAAACGCATCCTCGAGCAAGGTTGCAAGGTGATCGCGGCCCGCATGGGTGCGTCTGATTACGCCAATCAAGACCCCATTCCGCGCTCGCTGAATGCTCTGGCCTTGCTGGCGAGCGGTGATGCCGCCTACCTGCCGCAGATCAAAAAAGAGGCGGGATGGGCGGCGGCGTATTCATCGGACAGCATGCAGACGTGGCACTACGGCTACGTGATGATGTTCCTCGGCGAGTATATGGCCGCCACGGGTGATCAGTCGGTGATGCCGGGCTTGAAACGCCTCGCGCTGGAGTCGGCGAAAGGTCAGAGCGCTGTCGGCTCATGGGGTCATGGGTTTGCGAGGCCCGATGGACGCCTGGGCGGTTACGGCATGATGAACTCACCCGGCGTTCCACTGACGATCTCGCTCGTGCTGGCTCGTGAAGCCGGTGTCAAAGATCCAGCGGTGGATCTCGCCATCGAACGCAGCGCTCGACTGCTGCGCTTCTACATTGGCAAAGGAGCCATCCCTTACGGCGATCATCATCCGTGGATCGAGAATCATGAGGACAATGGCAAGTGCGGAATGGTTTCGGTGCTCTTCAGCCTGCTCGGCGAATCCAAAGGCGCGGAGTTCTTCTCGCGCATGAGCCTCGCCTCGCACGGCCCTGAGCGTGACACCGGTCACACGGGAAACTTCTTCAACATGCTCTGGGCCATGCCCGGCGTGGCTCACTCCGGTCCTCAGGCCACGGGAGCATGGATGCAGGAGTTTGGCGCGTGGTATTATGATCTGGCTCGACGTTCGGACGGCAGCTTTTTGCATCAAGGTCCGCCGGAACGAGGCAACGACAGCTATGCTGGCTGGGATTGCACGGGCGCTTACTTGCTGGCCTACGCGATGCCGCTGAAGAAAATCCATCTCACCGGCAAGAAACCCAGCGTAGTGCCTCAGCTCGATGCCGCCACCGCCCAGGCAATCGTCAACGACGGTCGTGGCTGGAACAACAAGGACCGCAACAGCTTCTACGATGCCTTGAGCGACGAACAATTGCTCGAACGCCTGCGCAATTGGTCACCCATCGTTCGTGAGCGAGCCGCGATGGCTCTCGGCCGCCGCAAGAGCACTCCCGTCACTGCTTTGATCGACATGCTCATGTCTCCGAGACTCGACGCCCGCTACGGAGCCTGTCAGGGCCTGATTTTCCTCCGCGGACGTGCAGCGCCGGCTGTCGATGCCTTGCAAAAGACACTCTCAGATCCCGATCTCTGGTTGCGAATCAAGGCTGCTGAGGCACTCGCCGCCATCGGCAAACCTGCCACGAAGACCGTGCCTAAACTGCTCGAACTGCTGGCGCAGGTGGACACGAAAAACGACCCACGCGGCATGCAGCAGCGCTATCTCACGTTTGCGCTGTTTGATCGCGATGGCATGCTCAGTCGCTCGTTGGACGGCGTGGATCGCGAGGCGCTCTACACAGCGGTGAGAGCCGGATTGAAGAATCAAGATGGTCGCGCCCGTGGCAGCCTCGGCTCCGTGTATCGGAATCTCTCGCTTGAGGAGATCAAACCGCTGCTGCCCGCCATCCACGAGGCCATCGTGCAGCCTGCGCCCAGTGGCGAGATGTTCGCCGACGGCATTCGCGTGGAGGGCCTGCGCGTCCTAGCCCAGCATCACATCGAAGAAGGCATGGCTGCGCTCGTGAAATACACCCGCGAGCAGAATCCCTGGGCCAGCCAAAAGCGCACGCCGGAAATCATGACGATCCTTTTGGAATACGGCTCGCACGCGAAAGCCGTCATTCCCGAACTGGAGAAGATCGCTCATTACTTCGAGAAAGAAGAGCCGGACTTCCCAAAGAATCTCGGGCTGCAAAAGGCGAACTCCCTCCGCGACACCATCAAGGCCATCGAAGCCAGCACGGACACACCAATGCTCATCAAGCTCCACTAACATGAAGCACATCTTCTTTCTCCTCCTCACCATCGCCATGTCCATATCCGCCGCTGTGCCTCCGACCGAGAAGAAACCCGTCACGGACGAATACCACGGCGTGCAGGTGGTGGATGAGTATCGCTGGCTTGAAGACGGGGATTCAGCGGCGGTGCAAGCGTGGACTGCCGCACAGAATCAATACTCTCGCGCCTGGCTGGATTCGCGGGCAGATCGGTCAGAGATCGAGTCGAAATTGAAGGCGCTTTATGCGCAAGACACGCCTTCACATACTGGTCTCGTCGCACGGCCTGGACTTCTCTTTGCGCTGAAGTTTCAGCCGCCGAAGCAACAGCGCCTGCTCGTCACGCTCACGTCACCGAATGATCTGGCGTCGGAAAAGATCGTGCTCGATCCGAACGAGATCGAGCCCAAAGGCCAGGTGGCGATGGATTGGTTTGTGCCTTCGCCAGATGGCAAACTCATCGCCGTGTGTCTCTCGGAGCATGGCAGCGAGGATGGCACGCTGCACTTTTACCGGACCGACACGGGCGAAGCTCTGCCGGATCAAATCAAACGCGTGCAATACCCGACAGGCGGTGGCAGCGCTGCATGGACGCCGGACAGTAAGGGCATCTTCTACACGCGCTATCCGCACGCAGGAGAGCGACCCGAGGCCGATCTGAACTTCTACCAGCAGATCTATTTTCACGAACTCGGCGCGCCCGTGAGCAGCGACGAATACTCCGAAGGAAAAGACTTCCCACGCATCGCCGAGATCGAGCTGCACACCTCGGATGATGGCCGCTGGTTGCTCGCCAGCGTGGCGAATGGCGATGGCGGCGAGTTCTCCCATCACCTCCGCGAAACCAAAGCAGGCTCGCCTTGGCGTCAGATCACCCGGCATGAAGATGGCATCAAGGAGATCGACTTCAGCCATGATGAAGCCGCGCTTTATCTGCGCTCCGTGAAGGGCTCGCCACGCGGCAAACTGTTGCGGATGGCCACTGATGGCGTGCTGAGCACGGCAAAGGTGATCGTTCCGGAGAGTGACGCGGTGATCGAGGGCTTCCTGCTCACGGCCAACCATCTTTTCATCGCCGACATGATCGGAGGACCTTCTCGCATTCGGCAATTGGATCTGGATGGCAGCCATGAGAGCATCGTTCCCATGCCGGTCGCGTCAGGAATCGGCGGGCTGCTCGTCATGGATGAGCGCCTTCTGTTTCGCCAAACCAGCTTCGTCGCACCTGCCGCATGGATGCTCTACGACCCTGCTCAAACGAGCGTGGAGAAGACCGCGCTCTTCAACACTTCCCCCGTGGATTTCAGCGACATTGAGGCCGTGCGTGAGTTCGCCATCAGCAAAGATGGAACCAAGGTGCCGATCAATATCCTCCGTCGCAAAGGCACGCCGCTTGATGGCAGCAATCCCGCTCTGCTCTATGCCTACGGCGGTTACGGGATCTGCATGAGGCCTGGGTTTAACTTTGAGCATCGCCTGTGGTTTGATCGCGGCGGCATCTATGTCGTCGCCAACATTCGCGGTGGTGGTGAATACGGTGAGGAATGGCATCTCGCAGGCAATCTGACGAAGAAGCAAAACGTCTTCGATGACTTCGCCGCCTGTGCCGAGCACCTCATCCAGCACGGCTACACACGCGCTGACAAACTCGCCGTCGAAGGCGGCAGCAACGGCGGCTTGCTCATGGGAGCCTTCCTCACACAGCATCCGCAGCTCGCGCGAGCCGTCGTCGCGCATGTGGGACTCTATGACATGCTGCGGGTCGAGCTTGATCCGAACGGTGCCTTCAACGTCACCGAGTTTGGCACCGTGAAAGACCCCGCACAGTTCCGCGCCCTCCACGCCTACTCGCCCTTTCATCAGGTGAAAAACGGCACGCCTTATCCAGCGGTCTTTTTCCTCGCTGGTGAGACCGACGGACGAGTCAATCCCGCGCACAGCCGCCGCATGACGGCAGCGCTGCAATCCGCCACCAGCTCTGTGAACCCCGTGCTTGCTCGCTTCAGCTCCGCATCAGGCCACGGCATGGGCACCGCCTTGTCCGAGAAGATCGCGCAGAAGGCGGACGTGCTGGCGTTCCTGTTCGACCAGCTCGGAATGGTAAAACCTTCGTCGCCATGATCACTGATCTAAAGTTCATCATGAAGACGAAAACCATTCTCTCAGGCATCGCGTTGCTGTGCGCTTTCGGCCACGGCGTGAAAGCTCAGGTGGACATCCCCTCTCGCCAGCCCAATGGCAGCGGCGGAGTGATCATCACTGGCGAACTCAAACAGTGGCACAAAGTCACGCTCACCCTCGACGGCCCGTTTGCGAACGAGCGTGATGCGAAGCCGAATCCCTTCACCGACCTCGCTTTCATCGTCACGTTCACTCACGAAAGCGGCACACCGAGCTACACTGTCCCCGGCTACTTCGCCGCCGATGGCAACGCGGCGAACTCCAGCGCCGACTCTGGGACTCATTGGCTCGCACACCTTTCACCCGATAAAATGGGCACTTGGAACTACCGCGTGAGTTTCACCCAAGGCTCACTCGCTGCTGTGAGTGGTGGCGGAAAGGCTTTACAGCCCTTCGATGGCAAAAACGGCACGTTCCAAATTGCTGCGACTGACAAAACTGGACGCGACTTTCGTTCGCAAGGTCGTCTGCAATACGTCGGTGGGCATCATCTCCAGTTTGCAGGCTCAAAAAACTACTTCCTCAAAGCAGGACCCGATTCTCCAGAGACGATGCTCGGCTACGTGGACTTCGACAACACACAGGCTGGCAAAGCAGACAAGGTGCCGCTCAAGACCTGGCAGCCGCATGTGCAGGATTGGAAACCCGGCGACCCAACATGGAAGGACGCCAAAGGCAAAGGCCTCATCGGTGCGTTGAATTACCTCGCCGCCAAAGGCGTGAATGCTTTCTCCTTCCTCACCTACAACGCCGCCGGTGATGGCGACAACGTCTGGCCCTTCATCGAACACGACGACAAGCTGCACTATGACTGCTCCAAGCTCGACCAATGGGGCATCGTCTTCGACCACGCCACCGCGCTTGGCCTTTACCTGCACTTCAAACTCCAGGAGAACGAATCCGACGACGAACGCCTCGGTATGGGCCGCAAGCCAGGCAAGCTCTCCGAAGCTCTTGATGGCGGCAATCTCGGCCCTGAGCGCAAACTTTACTGCCGTGAACTCATCGCCCGTTTTGGCCATGCGCTCGCATTGAACTGGAACATCGGCGAAGAGAACACTCAGAGCACCGCAGAGGTTCGCGACATGATGAAGTATCTCCACGACAACGACCCCTACGATCATCCCATCGTCCTCCACACCTTCCCGCCGGAGATGGATAAGGTCTATCGCCCACTCATCGGCGACAAGTCCCTGCTCACCGGCGTCTCCATGCAAACGAGCTGGAAAGCGTCTCATCAGCGCACCCTGCAATGGCGCAAAGAATCTGCTGCAGCGGGCCGTCCATGGGTCGTAGCGCATGACGAGCAAAACTCCGCCAGCCTCGGTGTCCCGCCTGATCCCGGTTACAAAGGCCCCGATGGCACCGCCGTCCAAAGTGCTCCCAAAGGCCCCAAAGGTGAAGGCTACACCGCCTCCGAGCCCTACACGATGCACGACATCCGCAAGCTCTGCCTCTGGGGCAATCTCATGGCCGGTGGTGCGGGCGTGGAATACTACTTCGGCTACAAGCTACCGGAAAACGACCTCGTCCTCGAAGACTTCCGCAGCCGCGACAAGAGCTGGGACTACTGCCGCATCGCCCTCGACTTCTTCCGAGACGAAAAAATCCCCGTCGCCGAAATGCAAAGCGCCAACGCCCTCATCGGCAACCCCAAGGACAACAACGACAAATACTGCTTCGCCAAACCCGGCGATCTTTACCTCGTCTATCTCCCCAACGGCGGCAGCACCAAGCTGGACATCAAAGGCCAATACACCCTGCAATGGTTCAACCCACGCGATGCCAGCAAAGGAAAGATCTCCACCTTCAAAGAAAACCTCACCGCCCCCGACGCCAACGACTGGCTCGCCGTCATTCGTCGCAACTGATGTTTGAAATACCGCCGTCAAAAAGATGAGCGTCAAAAAATCGTCACCTCTTCATTCATCTTTTTGCCGCTAATCTCTTTACCAGCGAACCCAACCCATCACCGCTCCTACCTACAAAGATGAACTCCAAATCCGTCCTCGCCACACTGCTCATTCTCTCCGGCTCCTTGGCTCACGCCGATAAGGACACACCCGTTCCGCCAGAGGTGCAGAAGCTCGCGGAAAACCTCGTCGCTGCGCTCAAGAGTGCTGACGATGCCGCACTCCTCGCCTGCTGGCACACGCCTGAAACGCTCGCCAAGGTAAAACAAGCTGAAGAAGCCGCCGAGGCCGCTGCGGAAGGCAAAACCCTATCGCCGCAAGACCTCGCTGAAGAGGGCGAGGACGAAATCGAGGACCGCAGGGAGGAAAATGAAGACACCACGGAGCGAGCCGCCCAGACGCGTGAGTTTCTCACCAAGCACTTCGGTGAACTTTCCGCGCTCACGCTGCAATCCGTTGACCTCGATGTGGACAAAGACGCGCCCGCCGAGCGGCCCGCCTACGACGACATCGATCTCCTTCTCCGCGCCGCCGACGGCACTATGATGACCATCGACGTCGATGATCTCGTCAAGATCGAAGGCGTCTGGAAGTTCAGCGGCCGCCTGGACGACGACATCAGCATCAAGCTGCCAAAACAGCAGTAGCTACACCGTCGGAAAATCGTTCGTCTCCATTCCGCCGATTCAATCAACATGAAACACATCATCCTTCTCGCCCTCATGTTTCCATCCATGGGGCTTAGCCTCGATGTGCAAAACAGCGCCGGTGCTCCAGGCCAATTTGCTGCCGATGAGATCCAACGTGAGGCGGCTGCGAAAGGCACGGAGGTGAAGATCACCCTCACTGCCGAAAAGAAAGCCAAAGCCTCTCCGCAGAGCTACCGCATCCGCCGCGAAGGCGAAAAAATCACCGTCATCGGCGCAGATGAGGCCGGAGCCATGTATGGCGGACTCGACATCGCGGAGGCCATCCGCACGGGCACAGTCGATTCGCTGAAAGACTCCGAGCACAAACCGCACATCGCCAAGCGCGGCATCAAGTTCAACATCCCGCTCGATCTGCGCACGCCGAGTTATTCGGACAACAGCACCTCGGCACAGGCGAACATTCCCGAGATGTGGAACCTGGAGTTCTGGCATGAGTTGATCGACAGGATGGCGCGGGATCGCTTCAATGTGCTCACGCTTTGGAACATGCATCCGTTCCCGTCGATCGTAAAAGTGCCGGAGTATCCCAAGATCGCGCTGGACGATGTCTGGCGCACCACGGCGGACTTGGTGGAGCCTTTTGACTCTTTTTCCACACGCGGCATCGGCATGGTGAAACCTTGGATGCTCGACAAGAAGGAGGTCGTGAAGCGTATCACGATCGACGAGAAGATCGCATTCTGGCGTGCGGTGATGGAACACGCGCATGATCGCGGCATCGAGGTGTATTGGTTCACCTGGAACGTCTTCACCTATGGCACCGGCGGCCAATACGGCATCACGGACGATCTGAACAATGCAGCCACCATTGACTACTTTCGGAAAAGCGTCTGCGAGACGGTGCTGACCTATCCACGCCTTGCCGGTATGGGCATCACCTCTGGCGAGAACATGGACCATGAAGACGGCTCAAAGGGCAAGGAGGCGTGGCTGTGGGCGACTTATGGCGAGGGCATCAGTGATGCATTGAAGACCCAGCCGGAGCGCAAGTTTAGGCTCATCCACCGTCTCCACGAGACCGGACTGAGTCCCATTTTACAGCAGTGGGACAAGTATCCTGGACCTTTCGAGTTCAGCTACAAATACGCCGTCGCACACATGTATGCCTCCCGCGCACCGTCCTTCATTCAGAAGGTGCTGCCTGAGATCACGCCAGAGCACCGCACCTGGCTGACCGTTCGCAATGATGACCTCTACAGCTTTCGCTGGGGTGATTCGGACTTCGCGCGTGCCTTCATCCAAAATATGCCTGGGCCGGACAAGCTCGCGGGTTTCTACATGGGGCCGGACGGTTATATCTGGGGCCGCGATTTCCTGAGCCGCGATGCTGTGGATGCGAACGGTCGCCGTCAGTTGGTCTGGGACAGGCAGTGGTTCAGCTTCCATCTCTGGGGCCGCTTGAGCTATGATCCCTCGCTGTCAGACAAGCATTTCCAGCGACTGCTCGGCACACGGCATCTTTCGGTCTCTGCTGAGAAACTCTTTGCCGCCTCGCAGGCATCCTCGCGCATTATTCCGCAAGTCACCCGCTTTAATTGGGGTGGGATCGACGTGCATTGGTATCCCGAGGCGAACCTCAGCCACCCCAATCAATACAAGGGCTTTTACAGCGTGCGGCATTTCATGGAAGGCAAGACGATGCCCGGCGAGGACGTGCTCAGCATCTCGGAGTGGCGCGACAAACTCAGCGACAAGAAAACCATCACCGCGCAGACGCCGCCGGAGGTCGCCACAGCGCTCGAGCGCGATGCCGACACGGCATTGCAGCTCGTGGCTGAACTGCGCCAGCAAGCCGATGCTGCCGACAAAGAACTGACGCTGACGCTCAGCGACTATGAAGCACAAGCGTGGCTAGGCCGCTACTTTGCCGCCAAGATCCAGGGCGCAATCGATCTCGCCGAGTTCAACGCCAGCGGAAATCCAGCCGCGCAAGCATCGGCGATGAAGCATGTGGAGAAAGCGCTCGCTCACTGGAAACAATACGTCGCCATCTATGGCCGCCTATACGTGCCTCAACTGCTCAACCGCGTCGGCACATCAGACATTCCCGCCCTGACGACCAAGGCAGCGAAAGACATCGAAATCGTCCGCGCCTGGAAACCCGGCACCACACCTCTGCCCAACAAGAAGTAACCTTTTAGCACCTCTCGATATGCCAAACTCAATGCCTTCTTCTCCTACACGTCGTTTCTTCCTCCGAGCCACCGGCATCAGCATGGCTCTCCCGCTTCTCGAATCACTCGGCGTCCGCGCTTTCGGCCAAAACGCCGCTGTTGGTTCCCTCGCTGGCAAAGCGGTGAATGCCGAGCGGCCGATGCGGATGGTGTGCATCGGCAACTTGCTCGGCTTTTATCCGCCAGCGTTTTTCCCGACGAAAACGGGAGCAGGTTACGAGCTGCCGGAGTCCATCGAAGCACTCAAACCGAATCAGAAAGACTTCACACTCTACTCAGGGCTCGATCATGGCACCGAGGATGCCAAAAGCCTCGCGGCGTCGATGGACCGGCTCGATGTGAAAGGCTCCATCCTCGATGCGGTGAATGGCGATGCGAAATCACTCCAGCGTCACCTCGGCCAGCGAGACAAGGAGAAGCTCGACGAGTATTTCACGTCTGTCCGCGACGTGGAGAAGCAGATCGAGCTGCATCGCAAGTGGGCCAGTGTGCCGAAACCCGATCCAAAGATGAATGAGCCGAAAAACATCGACTTCGTCTCTGACCTGCCCGTGATGTATGACCTCATCGCGCTCGCTTTGCAGACGGATTCCACGCGAATCGCCACGCTGGAGATCGGTGGTGACTTCGAGGCTTCAGCCTTCGGATTGAATGGCGGCTATCATGGTCTCTCGCACCACGGCCAGCGGCCTGAGGCCATCAAAGGCCTCATCAAAATGGAGCGCTATCAGGTGGAGCAGTTCGCCAAGTTCCTCGCCAAGCTCAAATCCATCGAGGACGGCGCAGGCACGCTGCTGGATCACTCCATGGTGCTCTTCGGCAGCGGCATGGGGAATGCGAACTCGCACACGAATAGCAACCTTCCGCTCATCCTCGCTGGTGGCGGCTTTAAACACGGCGAGCACAAGAGCTATCCCGCGAAGGGACCGGGCCGTCAGATGCTGTGCAATCTTTATCTCTCGATGCTCCAGCGCTTCGGTGCGGAGGTGGACACCTTCGGCACCAGCACCGGAACGCTCACGGGTCTCGCATAAGATTCAGAACAATTTCACATGCTTCGCTTCTCGTTTCCCACCATCTCACTGCTCGCGCTATTGACTCTGCCGCTTCACGCCGCAGCGGGTGCCGATCAGTTTCATCACTTTCTCACCACCTACTGCACCGATTGCCACGGAGCTGAAAAGCAAAAGGGCGACCGTCGTTTCGACCAACTCGCGCTTCCCGTGAGCAAGGTGGATACGCTAATCGAGATCAAAGACATCCTCGATCAGATCAACCTCGGCGAAATGCCGCCGAAGAAGTCGAAGCAGCCCTCGGCGGAGGAATCCAAAGCCTTCGTCGATCAAATGACTCGTGCGCTGTCCGTGGGACGTGAAACCCTCGCCAGCACCGGTGGCAGCACCGTTTTGCGTCGGCTGAATCGCACGGAATATCTCTACACCATCAGCGAT
>JAGKWZ010000116.1 GCA_021151605.1 Verrucomicrobiaceae bacterium | reverse complement strand
CGCATCACCATTCTCACCTTTGTCATTCTCGGTCTGCTCCTGGCTGCTGGTGCGGTCGGATTCTCCTGGTGGGTGATGCGCAAGATGGGGCCGGAGATATGGGTGACCCAGATGGAGGCAAACACCAATTGTCGGGTGCATATCGAAGAGGCGAAGCTGAGCCTCTTTTCTCGGCCGGCTCAGCTTAGCTTTAATGGCGTGCTGATCGCCCCACGTGATGCCGAAGTGGGCAAGCCCCTGGCCGAACGTGCCCCCCTTTCGGTCGAGGCCGTTCCCATTCTCATCCCGAAAATCGTCTTGGAGGTCAAACTCGAAGATCTCATGAGCCGCCGTCTTTTTGTAGAGCAGTTGCGCATCATTTCTCCTGCGGTGAAGGAAACTCAGGACGCGCAGGGAAGGAGTTCGTTGGAGGCACTTTTCAGGAAGCCTCAGACGGATTCGTCGCTTGCCGGCTCTTCAACTCAGGCGCGGCCTGTTGCTAAAGCCCCCTCAAAGGACAACTCTGCTTCTAATGAACGGTTCTCCTTTGCTGTCAGCAGTGCACAGATCGAGAGCGGTGCGCTGACCATTCAGAGTTCAGGTTCGACGGTTCATATTACTAACCTCGACTTTACCCTCACGGGTATCGACATCGACCCACGTGATCTCGCGAATCACAACCGCATGTCTGCCAAGATTAGCACTCAGATTCAAGTTACTGGGCAGGCAAGGATAGGCGGTGTGAAGCGCCCGGCTGAGCTGGCTCGTCTCGATCTGAGCGGCGAAGGTTCCATTATCCCCATTGATCCATCGACGGGCATCTGGATGCCCACGTCACTGCTCAAACTCACTCTCGCCAAAGGCTCGATTCTCGCGGGGCACATCACGATGGGAGACGCAGCTGGCAAGGAGATGAAAAAGCTCCAGGATTATGGCATCGATCTCAGTCCAGTTCGTGTAGGCGGGCCGCTCCAGCAGGCGGCGGTGGTGGATGGAGTCTATCGAAACAACCGTTTCTCCATTCGCAGCGACGCTCTTTTTGTCTTCTCTGAGTATGAGATCGCCATTGAGAAAAAATCATGGATCGATACCGCTCAGGACAGCCATGAAATGGAATTCCGCCTTTCCTGCGGGCCGGAGCTTCAGAGTCGGCTACAAACAGGTGTAGCGCAGGCGAAACTGGGTGACTCCATCACGCGAGGTCTGATGAAAGCTCTGGCTGATGACCGTGGACGACTGACTTTTGACATCGAAAGCGAAGGCGCCCTTTCCGACCCAAAAATTAAACCCAAGCTAGACAGAATCCTGAAGAACCTCATGCGTGGGGAAGGCCTGGGAGACCTGCTGCAGGGGCTCTTCAAGAAACTGTAGCCAGAGGGAAATCTGCTCAGCGTATGGTCACTCGGCAGTCTCCGAAGCAGATGCCGATGCTGCGGCCAGCATTGACAATCTCACTATCAGACTTCACGAGGCGAAGCTGGTTCACGGCCTCCTCGATGCTGACATCACCGACCTGATATTGCTGATAGCTGACCATGCGGCCAAACTTGCCTTGCTCAATCAGGCTCACCGCCATGGCACCAAAGCGCACGCCGAGGATACGATCGAGTGCAGTCGGTGCTCCGCCGCGCTGAAGATGTCCGAGAGTGCAGGAACGCGTTTCCTTGCCAGTGAGTTCTTCGATTTTCTTGGCCACATATTCGCCGATGCCGCCAAGGCGGTCCTCGCCTTTGCCACCGACGTTCTCTTTCTTCAAAAGCTCGCCGCTTTCCATGCGTGCGCCTTCTGCCACGACGATGAGCGTGCTGTGCAGCCCACGGGCATCGCGCTGGCGGATGGCATCGGCCACATGCTCCATCTGGAAGGGAACTTCGGGCAGCAAAATGACATCAGCACCACCAGCCATGCCGCCGTAGAGGGCGATCCAGCCAGCGTGACGCCCCATGACTTCTAGCACGATAGCCCGCTTATGACTTTCAGCTGTCGTGTGGAGGCGATCCAGTGCATCAACCACGGAGTGAACTGCACTGTCGAAACCAAAGGTCATCGCTGTGGCCTGAATGTCATTATCGATCGTCTTTGGCACGCCGATCACCGGCACACCCATGTTATAAAGCTGCAAACCGGTCGTCAGGGAACCGTCTCCACCTACGACGATGAGAGCACCGATCTCCAGATGACGAAGCGTCGCCTTGGCTTTCTCGACAATCTCTTTTGGCACCTCGGACACATTGCCTTCTCCTACCTTGGCGACGAAATGGCCTTTGTTGGTGGTTCCAAGAATTGTTCCGCCAAGCTTCGTGATGCCAACGGTCCGAGATGGGTCCAGGAGCATGTAATCTCCTGGTGGCAGTAGGCCCTCAAAGCCATCACGAAAACCGACGACTTCCCAGCCGAGAGTGTGAGCTGCACCAACGACGCCGTGAATGACTGCATTGAGACCGGGGCAATCGCCGCCGCTGTTCAGGATACCAATTCGCATGTGATTAGAGTTGAGGGATGGTTAAATGGGAGGAAGCAAGCCGAGTGCTAGAAGTTGTTTAGCAATTGACGCTTGTCCGCGATGGGACGACCAGCGGCGATCCAGCGGTTGTAGGCATTCCAGCCTTGATCGAGGAGAGCCTTGGCTTCACCAAAGGGATTCGAAGAGCCGATGACCACGACTACCAGACGATGCCTGTAGATTAGGCTGCTGCCATCCGCCTGTTTATAGACTGAAGAAGGACGCTCAGCAGAGATGGCTGCGCATCCGCCCGCACGTGGAGTGGCGGTGGCCTTGACGCCGTCGATGCCGGAGACGCCCAGTAGTGCGTTCGTGTTATTCACAGGCACCGATAGCTGCTGGCCACCTCGGTAGATGGTGACGTTTCGTGTTCCTTGATTGGTGTAGAAGCTCATGGCTGGGCGAGACACGGCGTAGAGGGTCAGGCGTGCGATGTCTGCCGCCGTGGAAAGGCCGGGCGTGCGGGTGTTTTCGTAGCCGTGTGGATTCTGAAAACGTGTTGCTGTTGCCCCCTCGCGTGCGGCAAGCTGATTCATCTGACGAACGAACTCCACCAGCGGATCTCCCTGTCTTCCGAGCCGATACAGGTGATCACGCCCGACGAAGTCTGCCAGGCTGATCGCAGCGAGATCGTCTCCACCCATCATGGTGGCGTAAATGAGATCTCGGATGGTCAATTTGTCTCCCGGCTGTAAGCCCAAAAGATTGATGCCTGCCATCTGCCGGGCGTAGGCTGGCACGGGTGCGAGGATGTTGACACCGACCTTGGAGGCCACGGACCAGTCCAGTGCCACCATTCCTGTGGCGATCTTAGCTAGACCGCCGACTGGGCGGCGGCTGTTGGCATCTCCAGCGACGTGTACTTTGCGGTTGAAGCTATCCACCACAATGACGGAGGACTGAGCCATGGCCTGATGGCTAGTAACCATGACAATTCCGGCGAAAATCGCGGCGAGGGGGGTGAACCGTGAACGGATTCTGCGATGCATAGTAGTGCTTCTTCGTTAGCAGAGCTTTCCTCCGGGGCAACACTGGATTCCACACACTGAGTCCCAACCTCATTCGATGATGAAAATCGAATGACCGGCTGTGCTTGGTCCGTTCAGGGGTGTCATGCGCTTTTTGACGGCATTTGCCATCTTCCTCCTCAGCTCGGTTTCGACCTTCTCAGCCACACCGAATATTGTCATTATCTTCATGGATGATATGGGCTATGCAGATTTGAGCTGCTTTGGTGCTCAGGGCTATGAGACACCGAACATTGATCGGCTTGCGGCAGAGGGGCGAAAGTTCACGAACTTCCATGTTGCGCAGCCCGTATGCTCAGCTTCGCGCACCGCACTGCTTACTGGCTGCTACCCGAATCGTGTCGGCATTCACGGTGCCCTTGGACCTTCGTCAAAACATGGCATTCATGCCGATGAGATGACCATCGCCGAGGTCGTGAAGCAAAAGGGCTACGCCACTGCCGCTGTGGGCAAATGGCATCTCGGTTCTCTGCCTCAGTTCCTTCCCTTGAAGCACGGTTTCGATCAATACTATGGCATCCCATATTCGAACGACATGTGGCCCTTCCATCCACAGGCGAAAAAGGGTGCATATCCGAAGCTCCCCATGGTCGAAAATGATCATGTCGTGGACGAAGAGATCACTCCTGAAGACCAAACCCATCTCACCACGGACTACACGACTCGTAGCGTTCGCTTTATCGAGAAGAACAAAGACAAACCATTCTTCCTCTATCTGGCTCATAGCATGGTGCATGTGCCTTTGTTTGTGAGTGAGAAGTTCAAAGGCAAATCGGGCAGGGGACTGTTCGCCGATGTCATGCTCGAAGTTGATTGGTCCGTCGGTCAGATCATGGAGGCTTTGAGGAAACATGGCCTTGAGGACAATACTTGGGTCATCTTTTCATCAGACAATGGTCCTTGGCTTTCCTACGGTGAACACGCTGGCAGTGCGGGGCCTCTACGTGAAGGGAAAGGCACATGCTGGGAGGGCGGCACACGGGTTCCTGGCATCATGAAATGGCCCGGCAAGATCCCTGCGGGCACGACGTCGGATTCGATGATGATGACGATTGATGTCTTGCCCACCATCGCCAGTGTCATCGAAGCTAAACTGCCCGATCACAAGATCGATGGACTCAACTGCTGGCCTATTATCACGGGCGCAAATGGCGCGAGGAATCCGCATGAATTCTATGCTTTCTACTATGAGCAGAATCAGCTTCAGGCCATCACAAGTGGCGACGGGCGTTGGAAGCTTCAGCTGCCGCACAGTTACCGCGCTTTGCCACCTGGCCTGCCCAAAGCCAGTGGAGGTATCCCGATCCTCTATAAGCAAGTAAAGATCGATCAGCCTGAACTTTACGATCTCTACTCCGATGTGAGTGAATCGAAGAATGTTGCCGTGCAGTTTCCGGGAGAAGTCGAAAGCTTGCAAAAATATGCCAAAAGCATCCGCGCAGAGCTAGGTGACAGTCTCTTGAAGCTGCCCCGAGGGACCGGCAGTCGTGAGGCCGGCCGTGCCGAATGACTTAGCATGAGAGGCAAGCTTCGGTGGCTAATTTTTCTGCGGTAGGATCAGCCAGCGACCAGCTGGTATTTGGACTAGCTGCAAGCAACGACCCGACTGGGCGTTTGCCGGGTAGCTCACCCAAACGGAGTAGCCTTTGATCAACGAGTTATCCGGGCCGCTGCCAAGATCGTCACTGAGCCATCTGCCCATATCACTTTCACGTTCACAGTAGGCATTGACGTAACTGGCTCCATCCGGTGAGCTGAGCTTGAGCGAGATGAACTTGGTTTCGTCATTGAACTCAAAGTTGTAATAATCATCCAGTTCTACGAGTGCACGGATCAGTACTGGTTCTGTGGGGCGCGAGCGAGTGAGCTCAGCAAAGGTTCTCTCGCCATAGCCGACGAAGCTCTCCCAGTCTATGAGGAGACGGTCACCACCGGCCCGACGAAGCGCGATTTCAAGTTTTCCATCCGTTCTGGCCCCGCGGTAAGTCAAGACCACGACCTCCGTGCCATTAATACGGAAACGTCCCTGGTCAATCGGGGCGCCTATGACGGGATCCACGCCATTCTGCTGCTCATAGTAGTCCTCCATGAGGCCTCGCACACGCTCGGGTTCAAACACGTATTTCAGCCTGTCCTGCCAGTTTGGAGTTTCGTTGTACTTTTGAATGAGCTGAGAGGCCTCGGAGAGGACGCTGCTGGCATTCACGAGCGGCAGCACTTCGATGATTGAACGCTCGGGGACTAGACGTGCAGAGGGATCAAATTTTATCGGAGCTACATCGCCAAGAAGCATGGATGATTCGGGCAGGATCGTGCCAGGTGCCGCCATCACCGCTGTGTTGGGCCTCTTTTGTGATTCAGACTGTCTTGCCTTTTCAGACCTTTCGGCAATTTCCATCACAGCTCGTCTATGGGCAGTGACTTTGAAGTGATGCCTCCAGCCGACTACTAGCCCCATTATCAGTAAGAGAGCTAGTGTCCACGATGCTCCCATGAATGCGCGGTGGGAGCTAGGAGGAGCGAAATGCATGTAGTAAGATATACTGACGAATACTCCGGTCACTCGATGAAATTCAAGCACATACTCCGACATCGTGGATGGAGGAATGGTCGGGCCGGCGAGATTCGAACTCACGACCTCTTGCACCCCATGCAAGCGTTCTACCAGGCTGAACTACGGCCCGACCTTTTGGCGGGACAGCTTGAGCTGTCCGGCTGGGGACGCGGATGATGGCGGGAACCACCTTGATTGCAACTGACTTGTTTCTTGGGAAGAAATTTTATGCCCTTCTTGCCTTTAGCCAGCCATGAATGATGAAGGCCAGCCCGATCAGCACCATGAACACAGAGAAAAATTGGCCACGAGTCATGCCTAAAATGGCCTCTGCTCCTGAATCAGGCTGTCGCAACGATTCTAGTGAGATGCGTGCGAAGGCATATAGAAGGAAGAACAGGCCCGTGAGCACTCCATGAGGCAGACGCGGACATAGGATGCGGACTGTTAGCAGGATGGCGCTGAGAAACAGGCCCTCTCCTAGTGCCTCGTAAAGCTGTGAGGGATGGCGCGGGTGCAAGATAGTCTCCAACTCCGCTCGTCCTCCCCCGTTTCGCTCGAACCATTCGATGATCTCCGGGCTATGCTGAATGTTTAAAGGCAGTGAAACTGCCGTGCCACCCTGCTTCACAAAGTCTTCATGCAGAAGCTCGGTGGGGAATTTCATGGCCCAGGGCACATGAGTCACGCGGCCAAAGAGTTCTCCGTTGATAAAGTTGGCGATTCGTCCGCAAAACACACCCAATGGAGCACCGCAAACCAATGTGTCGCCGATGCCCGTCCATGAAATCTTGTGCCGTCGTGCATACCAAAGGCAAAACAACGCTACTCCAGCGATCCCGCCGTGGCTGGCCATCCCCCCCTGATGGATCATAAAGATCATCCAAGGCGTCTGCACAAACTGATCCCAATCATAGAGCAGCATGTAGCCAACGCGGCCACCCAGCACGACACCGAAAAGCGCAACCAGGGTAATAAAATCAGCCACCTGGGCTTCTTTGATCTCTGAAAGCCCGCGCCGAGCGAGAAATATCATCACCCGATAGGTCAGATAAAAGCCAAGGACATAGGCAAGACCATACCAATGCAGCGCGATAGACTCGTTGATGCGAATCAGGTGGGGGCTGAGATCATGCAGGTAGCAGAGAAAGGCATTCATCATCATAGTTGCAGAAAGCACTATCATTCGGTTCTGCGATCTGGGACGGCAAGCAAAAGGAATGCGACTACCAGTCCGCATGGACATTTCCAGATCAGACCTTGAGGTTTTTCAGAGGAGGGCGAAACTTTCCCTGTCTCTGCTGGTTATAGTTCTCCGTCATGGAACCGCTCACGCCCAACGACCCACTATGGAACCTACTTGGTAAATCCAAGTCTGTGGAACTGCGCTCAAATTTCAGCCAAAACGTCGTTCGTGCAGCGCGTCAGACTCCTCAGGAGCATGGATTGTTCTTCATTCTAAAGGGTTGGTGGCAGGATCGCGAATTTAGTCATGCTCCTCTTGCTTGGGCCGTTGCTGCGGTGATCGCTCTCGTCGGTGTTTCCCTCACTCTTGTGCCGCAAGTCGATGTCCAGATGGCTGCTAAGCCTCCCGTCAATCAAGATGCTCTGCTCAACGAAGCCGATTTCCTTGTGCCCGAATTTGAGACTGATTGGAAGAACCTTGAAACTATGGGAGACCTCCTTGCAGTTCAGGATACCTCACAGCTTACGGATCGCGAGATACACATGTTGCTTTACTGAGCCTACTGCTAGGTTGAATGGGGATTTTTCTGCAGGCAGATCTTCCCCAAATTTGCTGTTTCCCACCACATATTAGGCTTGCTGATTGGAGAAAGGTAGTCGGCTAAAATTTACATTCGGCAGAAACCTCCCCTATCTGGCGTTATGAGAGCTGTGAACCTCGCCTCTCAGCCCACAAATGTTCGTCATCAGATCATCGCCACTGCGACGCTTGTGGCATTTTTGATGTATCTCGACCGCATCTGTCTGGCGGAGATCATCAAGTCAGATTCGTTCTCGAAAAGCATTCCACTTAGCCAGGAACAAAAGGACCTGATCAAAGGGGCTTTCTTCTGGGCTTACGCGCTCGCGCAGGTCCCCGCTGGCTGGTTGAGTGATCGTTATGGAGCACGCATTTTGATTTCGTTTTATATTGCTGCGTGGTCGATATTCACCCTGGGCACAGGCTTCTGCACGGGATTCCTCAGTCTCATGCTCGTGAGATTTGGCTGTGGTCTCGCGGAGGCTGGTTACTACCCTGCCAGTAGCGGTCTCATGACCCGCTGGGCACACATTGAAAATCGAGGCTTCGCCAGCAGCGCCATCACTTGGGGGGGGCGCGTGGGTGGCGCTGCTGCTCCGATGCTGACTATCTACGTCATCCTCATGGCGGGAGACTGGCGATTTGCGGGCTGGATCTATGGTGGCGTCGGCTTGTTTGTCGCGTTGCTCTACTGGCACGTTTTCCGCGAACACCCTCGGCAGCATCCACGCTGTAATGAAGCCGAGATCGCGTTGCTAGCGGAGGGGCGTGGGGCCTTCAAGCCTGATCCACGCGCAGTGCGTAGTTTCCCCTGGTCGGGAGCTTGGAAGAGTCACAACCTCTGGATGTCCAACGGTACGCAATTTTTCACCAACATCGGCTGGGCCTTTCTCGTGCTTTCGCTGGGCGATTATCTGAAAGTCGTGCTTCATGTGGGAGACAAACTCAGTGGCACCATGACCAGTGTCGCCCTCGCCATCGGTATCATTGGTATGCCAGTCGGCGGTTGGATGACTGATTACCTCTCTCGTCGTTTGGGCAAGCGTATGGGTCGCATGCTGCCTATGTCTGTGTCGAAGTTCATCGCTGCTGCGCTCTATTTCGTCGCGATAAGCACAGAGTCACCCTGGCTAGCCACTGTGTGGTTTGGCCTTGCCACATTTTTTGCCGATTTTGGTCTTCCCGCCATGTGGACGACGATGCAGGACATTAGTGGGCGGCATCAGGCCCAGCTCTTCGGCTGGTGTAACATGTGGGGGAATTTCGGGGCGGCCATCATGCCCATGCTTTTTACGGGTGTGCTCAAAGCTTACGACACAAACAACGATTATCACGAAGGTATCTGGCTCTGTGCGGGTGCCTTTGTGTTAGCTGGCATTTTTGCCTTCTTCGTGAATGCCGAAAAACCCGCAATCGAAGAGTTGGCGATCTGATGAGATCTATTTGCCCAACAAAATAAAGATGCCTGTGACGATGGCAAGAATGGGCACGAGGACGCCAAGATTGCCGAGGCTAATGTCAAAGGCATCGATAATCCCAATGACGAGGAGATAGACGGCTAGGAGAAATCGACTGACGTTGCCTTTGAAGCTGATGATTTTCATAGATGCATTGTTGGCGTGGGGTTGTTTAAACAGATTTTGTGCGGACAGCGAGTAGTAGGATTCCGCCAACTAAAGCAATGCCACCGACGATGGGGGGTATGGGAATAGTGTGAGTTTCCTGGGTCGAAACTTTGAGCGGACCGATGTCGATGGCGTCCTCCGAAGTAGTGTAAGTGATGCCTTGATAGGCAAAAGCGATGATGCCAATAACGATCAGCGCAAAGGCAATGAGGGAGCGTGTTTTCATGAATGCTGCATGTTAGTCGTCTTTCTTCCTGCTATCACCTTTACTACCCTTGCTAAGTGGCTTCTGGCCTTTAGGGGGTGCTATGGCACGAGGTGCTTCGAGTTTCGTTATTGGCTTGGTCCCCTGTGGTGGTCTCGCGGCAGGGGCTGGAACTTTGGGCTCTGCGATTCTGGGTCTCTCAGGTGAGAGCTTCGGCTTGGGCGGGGCGATTTGAGGCGCGGCACGTTTGGGAATGGTAATGCGTGGTGCTGGAGTGTTTTTGCGTGGCAACTGCGGTGCTTCGATCTTGTTTCTGCCTCCACGATTCGGCTGGTCCGCTGCCGCCGTAGGAGCTAATGGACGCGCTGTAGGCTTGGTTTGCCGGGGCTCATCATCTGGTGTGGCTGGCCGATCTCCTGGTGTATTTTGACGTTCGGGCTTTTGAACATGCTTACCTTTAGGAGTTTCGGTCGAGTTCCGCTGCGGCTCACCTGGGCGCATTTGCCTCTCTGGGAACCCGGGTGGCAGATCAGGACGGAATGTTGGTCTAGCACCTTTGCCCTTAGATTGATCAAGCGGCGGGTTTGGTCGCTCACTTGGTCGCGATGGTCTTTCTGCTCCCTTGCCTTTAGGCTCATCAGTAGGTGTCATCGGACGATCTTCTGGCCGGTTTTGGCCCTTGGGGAGACCCTGTGGCATATCCTTTCGGTCTGCCTTATCCGCAGCTTTGCCTTTGGAATTCGAAGGCCGCTCGGCTGGTGGCGTATCGCGCTGGTTGGCATGGCGCTCCTCGCGCACGGCGGCTTCATCGCTGATTTTTGAAAACGAACCGGGCGGTGGCTGCTTGCTTGGCGCTTTTTCTTTGCCCTTCATCTTCATACGAATCGCCGCTATTTCGTCAGGCGATCCAGCGTTTCTCCAGCCGTGATTGACCTCCGCGCGCTCCACCCTCTCTCCGAGCTGATGAGGGGCGGCTGAGGCTCTTCCGGTGAAAGGCAAGGCAAGAACACTCAGGGAATCTCCAGCAATGTGAGAGCGAAGATATTCAGGTGAGCGCCGGCGTGAATCACCATCGAAATCCTGACGACGATCCAACTTATAACGCTGAATAGGTTCGCGACTTTGACGGAGTTGCTGATCGAAACCAGGACCGCCATTGTAAACGGCATTGTTGATGTAACTGATGTTCGTGATGTTCGTGGTCTGATTGATGATCGAAACGTTCTGTCGCTGATCGACGAAGACTGTATTGAGCCTCTGCGCGCCGAAGTTTTGGTTCTCGACGAAACGATACTGACTTGGCCCGATGTTATAGTAATCATCTACCCAACTATTTAGACCGATGGCGAGAAGGAGGCGTGCCTCAGGTGGCAGTGGAGCCCAGCCTGTGTGCTGTGAGCTATGTCGCCATGAGACCCAACCAGGCCCCCATTCGGTGCCTGGCACCCATACCCAACCGACACGGCCAATATCGACCCACCGGCCATAGTGATAGACGGCCCATCCAAAAGGCTCGCTTGAGTCCCAGGTCCAGCCGGCATCGGTGTAAACCCAGCGACCATCAGCGTAAGGACGCCAGTCTGGACCGACATCACGCGGCTGCCAGCAATAGCCGTAATCGCCTACCTCCCGCCAGTCGCCGTAAGGTTCGAGATTGTCATAAAAGAAGTCCACCGAGACCGCATCACGGGCTTGAGTGGATGTGGTGAGCCGGCCGAACAAAAGCACGGACGTCAAGAAAGTGAGAATGGTTTTCATATTGAGGGACAAGGGAGAGGTAGATCGCCAGAATGGGCTTACAGACGTCAGAGGACTCGGCGTCCCTGAATGAATCGGACGAGAATGATGATGATGGCGATCACGAGCAAAGCGTGAATAAGGCCACCCATGGTGGAACTGGTTACCAGTCCTAGAAGCCACAGTACAATGAGCACGATGGCGATGGTCATAAGCATAAGGAGGATCCTTTCGGAGTAGAGAACCCGGCCAGCCACAACGTTGCCGTCGCGACTAGCCGCGTTCACGGTGATTAGTTAGAAGCGGCCACGGCGGCGGACATGTCGTTGACGACGCCTTTGACGCCATGGATGTCGGTGACGAGCTTCGTCACTAGATCAATCTCAGCCATGTTGTTGGCTTTGCCGCCCACTGCCACGATGCCGTCCTTGGTTGAGATTGTTGTGCGCAGATTGCTGGTGGATCGATGTGAAAGTAGTGCCATGCGCACCTGGGCGGTAATGGATGCATCATCAATGATCTCGGCCACCGTACGTTCCTTTGTCTCGGCCGGGTTGGTGATGGTCATGTCGTTTTGGACGCCTTTGATGCCGACGACATCTTTGGTGTATTCCGTGACGAGGTCTTTTTGCGCCTGACTTGAAGCTTCACCTTTCAAGACGGCGACGCCTTCCTTCATCTCCACTTGAGTATTAAAGGCACTGACACTGCGATGATAGGCGAGCGTGCTTTTAACCTTAAGGTAAAGCCAAGTGTCTGAGTTTTCTGGTGGGCTGTCCTTAGTTTCGATCTGATTGATGACACTCTTCACGCCAGGTAGGCCGATCATTGTGTCTTCGGCGAGCTGCTTGTGTGAGCTTTCTTTGACACTGCCAGCAAGTGTCACCACACCGTCTTTGGATGCTGTCGTGATCGAATCACCCTGGAGGAAGGTTCGGAAGACGTATGAGGACTTGGCTGCGACCTCAATTTGATCATCCGCCTCGGTTGCTTTCAGGGGTGACTGACTAAACAAGGGTATGACAGCGAAGGACAGCAAGGATGCTGCGCTAAGTGTCGGCTGTTTCAAAAGGCGTGTTTCACAGGCTGGTTTTTTTGGGGTTATTTTCATGGATGCCATGGTGCGGCGTCTGCTTGCTTTATGCGATGGGGTGTAACCCTACTCAAGGTAAGCGGGGTCGATCGTGTGCCATGCACCGATTCCGTTTGCCCATCGTCCAGCGTCAACGAAAGAGAGGCCATGCATCAGCAAACAGTATCATCCATCCTCCCCTTATGATTCTCGATGCCTGCTGTCAGCTTGATTACCGGACTATGGAAGATGTGCCCGCAGTCTTCATGCTGCGACCACGCAGCGGCTGGGCGCAATGGATCATGCGTGAGGAGATTCACATACAGCCACAGGTGCCGGTGGTCGAGTTTACTGATGTGTATGGCAATCTTTGTCAGCGCACCGTCATGCCATTCGGCGAGTTTCGTCTTTCGGTGAAGTATCGTGCACTTGTTCCCGACAATGTAGATGCAGACCCCTATGCGCCATTGATGCTTGTTCAGAATCTTCCGCCTGATTTGCTTCATTACCTGCTGCCTAGTCGTTACTGTCAGTCTGATGAGCTGTCAGCCATGGCACTGTCCATCATTGGAGATGCCTGGCCGAACTTTCAGCAGGTGGAAATGATCCGACTCTGGGTGAGGCGCAATATTACCTTTGAGCCGGGATCGAGCAACACCTCCACCACGGCCCTCGAGACGATGAACCTCAGACGAGGTGTGTGTCGTGACTTTTCGCATTTATGTATCGCACTCTGTCGAGCCATCAATGTGCCAGCACGCATGGTAGTCGGGTTTCTGCACAACCTCTATCCCATGGATCTCCATGCATGGTTCGAGGCCTACATCGGCGGACGTTGGTTCACCTTCGATGCCACGGATGAAGTGACTCGTGGTAATCGCATCGTCATCGCCTACGGTCGTGATGCTGCTGATGTAGCGCTGGCTACCATGTTCGGAAACTTCACATTACAAAACATGCAAGTCACTGTGACCTCCGTCGATCCTTCAGAGTCTCAGTGGCCTGCCATGCAATGAAAAAGGAGTTGCTGCTGACCGGGGCTGGTCAGACAACAACGCCTCATCGAGGACTTCTTTTAGTGGCGTGCAGATCCTTCGATGTGATTGCCGGCGTGCTGCACATCTTGTCCGAGACCACGAACGGTTCTGCAGCTTGTGCTAGCTAGCGTTAGGATGGAGCTGGCGATGAAAAGGATGGCTAAGCGCTGATAGGTTGTTTTCATGGGTGTGTTTGTTTGGGTGTTGGGGGGATTCTTTTTGTGTTCAGCGACTCAAGGTAGTTTCGGCACTGAGGGCGTTTCGGTACTGCTTGATGGCTGATTCTACAGCTTCGCGACTTTCGCCTGTGCGCTTCTGGATACGCCCCAGGAGTTCGTCCTGATTACCTTCGATGAATTGAAGATCGTCATCGGTAAGCCGCGCCCATTTCTGTTTGAGGTTCCCTTTGATGATGTTCCAGTCGCCTTTGATTTCGAGTGTTGTCATGGAACCGATACTACCGATGAGCATCACTCTTCGCCATGGGGTGTAACCCTGCCTTAGTCGTATGTGATGAACCCACGCTTTCGACTGGCGTTCACTGGGGATGAACGCTAGAGAGTGGTGCACCATGCGCCTGCTGTTTGTCGCCGACCTCCATTATTCCCTCAAGCAGTTCGACTGGCTCCTTGCTCAGGCGGGTGACTTTGATCTCGTCATCATTGGAGGAGATTTACTGGATCTCGCCTCATCCCTTGATGCTGACGTGCAGATTGCCATCCTGGAAAAGTACCTCGATCTCATTCGGCAGAAGACGACGCTCGTCGTTAGTTCTGGCAATCATGATGGTGACTCCCGCAATGAAGCTGATGAGTCCATCGCCGCCTGGGTTCGTGATGCAAAGGATGACGGCTTGCATGTCGATGGTGATAGCTTTGACCTCGGTGGCGAGACTAGGATCACGGTCTGCCCATGGTGGGATGGAGATCTCTCACGAGCAGAGCTTGAGGAACAGCTCGTGAGCGAATCTGCAAAACTTCAGGGACAGCGTTGGATCTGGATCCATCATGCTCCGCCGCAGGGCGCGCGCACCAGTTGGACGGGCCGTAAATTCATCGGCGATGAAGCCTTGCGCGCGTGGATTGACCGCTTTCAGCCTGCGATGGTCCTGAGCGGGCACATTCACAATTCACCCTTCTACGCCGAGGGCTCTTGGATCGACCGCATCGGCAGCACCTGGGTCTTTAATCCCGGACGTCAGCTCGGAGCGCAGCCCACGACGATCATTATTGATCTCATCAAACAGACCGCCGAGTGGAGTTCGCATGAGGGACATGCCATCCATGATTTACGGCTCGCGCAAAGTTGAAGCTTTGGGGACTAGGCGTTCACGCGGCTGGCGGTGCATCAGGGTGTCGAGCATTCCATCTACCATCGCCAGATGGTCATGGCCCTCGAACTGCTGTTTCACATCGACGAGATATTTGTTCACCGAATCAAGTCGGCGGGCTAAGAGCTTGCAAAGATGCAGACTCACAGATGGATGCTGCTCCAGAAACTCCCCTGGGTTCTCTACGATATGAAAGCTTGACCCATGGACCACACGCACGGCCGCTGTGTGGGGCACGCCTAGCAAGGCTGCCAGATCACCAAAGATCGCTCCAGGTTCATTGACCTTCGCCACCTTGACCCCATCCTTCACCACCTCCACCGTTCCTTGAATGAGGATGTAAAGCAGCCCGGTGCAGTCGCCCTGTTCGAGCACTACATCGCCTTCGGCGAAATGTTGGACCGGGTGATTTTCGAGAGTGGCTAAGATCGACATGAGCTGATCCACCAACAAACGACATCAAGCCCCTGAAGAAAAGGCATTTTCTGCCTCCTCCTGCCGCAGTTTCTTTGTTCCGTGGAAAGCTCACCCGATCTCCGGCACCACGTATGGCTCGCGGTACTTGTCCTTCAGCATGGCATTCGCGGCATCGTTCTCCAGGAAGCGCTCCGTCTTCGGGTCCATTTTCAGAACGGGGCCGAGCGTCAGCTTGTCCTTCGTCACATCGACATCGTTCTTGCCCAGGTGCTCCTTCATCCGCTCAAAGGTATCGCTGGCAAAGCTGTCCCCCTTGATCTTTTCCATGATCGCTTCCGGAGCTTCTTTCTGGCCGAGGCGATGACTGATGTTCCCCGTGT
>JAGKWZ010000115.1 GCA_021151605.1 Verrucomicrobiaceae bacterium | reverse complement strand
ACCACCGAGATCTACACAGAGTAGATCGTCGGCAGCGTCAATGTGTATAAGAGACAGCTCCTGGAAACCGCCTACCTCCTCCAAGGACGCGGCACCTCGGTAACCCTCAGCAGCGAGGCCCGGCTCGAACTGCTCAATCAGCTCACCCCCGAACAGCGTCGGCAGTTCGGCTACATCCCCGGAACGACCCAGGTGGATGGCACCGCGCAGATCGACACACGCGGCATCATCAGCGTGAACAACAACAGCATCAGCCAGGGCATCATCACCGCCCTCGGCATCCCCTTCACTCCAAGTGAAGACGGCAGCTACAGCGAGTTCGTCTATGGCGTTCAGCCCTTTTTCACGGCTTTTGATCAGGACTTCACCGACTTTGGAACTTGGTCCCTCTTTAAGTTCGATGAACTCTACATCGTCGGCACACCGCTCATCAATTCCACCTCCGGCCCCCGGCACCTGGTCTTCGCTGGCAAGTTTGATGTGACTCTCTCGACCACTACACTGCCAGATTTCCCCTCCGCCACGGCCACCGGTGTGCTGGATCTCGACAGCGCGCTCGATGCCATCGCCATCACCACGCTAGATGGAGACATCACCATCGAGCCAGGATTCCAGATCAAAGGCAGCGACCAGTCAGTCTTCCTTTCCGCTTCTGGCGGCACCGCCAATGTCATTATCGAAGGGCCTGCCGCCGTCGAGGGCAGCACCATCGCCGTGCCTTACGGGAAACTTTATGTCTATGCCGGGACGGATGTCTCCCTTTCCACCCAAGCCAGTGTCAAAGTCGAGGAAGTCCGCCTCGCCGCCGTGCATGACATTAACATCAACCAGTCTGATGTTAAGGCCCGCTCGCTCATCGAGATGATCGCCCAAAACGGCATCAGCATCCAAAACTCCTCCAGCCTCCGCGCCCTAGCCAGCACCGAAAGTCCCGCCATCCTCCTCGAAGCCCAGGGCGCACAGGGAGACATCCTCATTTCTCAGTCCCAGCTCGCTGGCGACTCCATCCGTGCCCGCACCCTTGGTGTCGATGGGCGGCTCATGCTCGGCAATACCAGCATCGATGCCGACCAACTCGTCAAGCTCTATGCCCAGGGCAGTAACGGCCAGATCCAGTTCACCGGCAATGTCTCCATCGACAGTCCAGAGACCATCCTCGCTGCCAAAAAAGTCACCATCGACAATGGCGTGAATGTCACCATCCAGCAGCCCGCCGGGCTCGATGTCTTCACCGATGTTCCCCAGTTCAACACTGGCGGCTTCGGCAACTTCGTTGATGGAGGCAGTGCACACATCACCTTCACCCCAGGCGACAATCTCCATGCCTTCGATTCGCCTCTGAAGCCTTCCTTCTGATCGGACTTAGAACGAGTTTCCAACTCGTCCCACTTCGAGGAACTGGATCATTTGTTTGGAATCGTTCGAGCAGCGCAGCTTGCAGTCCGTAGGGTGGATGTGTTCGGCGTACCCAAGACAGCCAACAGAATAGACCACCTTCACCAAAATATCCGGCGGGTTCGGGAGCCCGGGAGTCTGCTGCGGTTATCAGAAGCTGGATAGTTTAGCGACTGGAAGTTGACGGTGGTTGAGACCCGCTGCGTAGACCTTCGAGGAAGTTGACGATTGTTGAGGCTCGCGGTGCAGGCGTTGACAATTGTTAACAGTGGATAAGAAGGGGGCGAGGAGCGTATCTCCTTTAGTTGCTGATGCATGCACACTTGGGGGCTGGGAAAAGTTGCAGAATTGCCTTTGCGGCAACTAATCCACACGGGCTTGGCAGGAGCTTTGGATTTCGATGGTTCAGTCTACGCCCCATAGCTGGACTGGTGCATGGCCTCTAACGCTAGGAACCTATACCTCTCTCTCAGGGCTTAGTGGCAGCAGCTCAGGGAAGCCTGTCATTTGGATGAGCTTGATGCCGTAGCGTTCGGCAATGAGTGGTGACTCGGACTCGGGATAGATGTCGCGATAATACACTTCCTTGATTCCGTAGGCGCAGAGCATCTGCATGCAACTGGTGCAGGGCATGGTCGTACAGGCGAGGAGTTTGGCGCTGCCTCGGGTGAAGAGGCTGCAGAGGTTCACCTCGGCATGGAGCATGTACTTTCGCCGTGCCTCACGGTCATCCCAGAAGCCTTCAGGGGCGTTGTAGCCGGGGGCGAGTCCATTGTAGGCGGTGCCGATGACGCGATTGTCGAAGTCCAGGGCGACGGCACCGACTTTCCGGTAGGGATCCTCGGAGCGCAGGCTGGCAACATGGGCGAGGGCCATGGCATATTCGGGGATGCTGAGGCGGTTCATTAGGGGCTGCGAATGAATCAATCCTCCTCTTCGTCGGTGTGCTTGCCGCCGACGAGGATGCCGCGCTGGGTGGTGGCTACGAAGTCGGTGAAGGTCTTGGCCTCAGGGGTGAGTTCACCAGCTCGGAGTGCATCGACTGCTTGGGCATTGTTCAGACCGCTGCGATAGACTTTGCGGAAAGCGTTGCGCAAAGCGCGCATTTGCTCGCGAGTGAAGCCAGCACGCTGAAGTCCCACAATGTTGAGTCCGCGAGCGCGGGCGGGATTGCCATCGGCGGTGCAGAAGGGCGGCACGTCCTGGACGACCTTGGAGCAGCCGCCGATGATGGCCCGTGTGCCGATGCGGCAGAACTGATGCACGGCGCTGAGCCCGCCGAGGATGACATGGTCTCCGACGGAGACATGGCCGGCCAGCGTGCCGTTGTTGGAAAAGATGACGTGATTGCCGACGCTACAGTCGTGGGCGATGTGGACGTAGGAAAGGAAGGTGTTGTGGCTTCCGATGGTGGTTCTTTCCCCGGGAGAGGTGGCACGGTGAACGGTGCAAAATTCACGAAAGGTATTCTCATCACCGACTTCGAGCCAGGTAGGTTCGCCTTTGTATTTTAGGTCCTGGGTCTGCTGGCCGATGGAGCCGTAAGCGTAGAACTTGTTTCCTTTGCCGATCCTAGATGGGCCCAGGATCGTGACGTGATGCTGGAGCCAGCAGCCATCACCAATCACGATATCTGCGCCGATGATGCAGTAGGGGCCGATGGTGACATCAGCACCGATCTGGGCCGAGGAATCGATGATGGCAGTGGGGTGGATGGAGTTCAAAGTTTCGAGTTTCAGGTTTCAAGTTTGCCTGCTTCAACGTTCGCTATTGAGCGTTGAATGTTCGATGTGCATCAGCGGTCCACGACGCTGAACATCAGTTCAGCTTCTGAGACGACCTGACCATTGACGGTGCAGCGGCCCACTGCCTGGGCGACGTTGCGCTTGGTTTTGATGATCTCGGTTTCGATGATGAGGGTGTCTCCCGGGGTCACAGGCTTGCGCCACTTCACTTTGTCCGCGCTGAGGAAGTAGCCGATCTTGCCCTGATGGGCGGGCATGCGCATGAGCACGATGCTGGCCACCTGGGCCATGGCCTCAAGCTGGAGAACACCTGGCATGACGGGATGGCCGGGGAAGTGCCCTTGGAAGAAAGGCTCATTGATGGTGACGTTCTTCACGCCGGTGCATTTGGTGTCGCCTTCGAGATTGATGATGCGGTCGATGAGCAGGAAGGGATAACGGTGCGGGATGATCTTCATCACCTCGGTGACATTGAGCACGGCCTCGCCAGTCGGGATCTGAAGCGGCGGTGGCACCATGGCGCGCATGGCTTTGTACTGAGCGTCAATGCCGCGGGCTAGCTCGGTATTAGGACCGTGGCCGGGACGGACGGCGATGACATGACCGGTGATGCGGCGGCCGCAGAGCATGAGATCGCCGATGATGTCGAGGATCTTGTGGCGGACGAATTCGTCCTGGAAGCGCAGCGGCTGTTTGGAGAGGAGAGTCTCTCCACGGACGACGACCGCAGCCTCCAAGGTGCCGCCTTTGATCAGACCCTTTTCCATCAGCGGGGCGATGTCTTCGTAATAAACAAAGGTGCGTGCTGGGGCGATCTCCTTCTCGTAGGTCTCGGGGTTGATCTCCAAAGACAGATACTGAGTGAAGCGCCCTCCTGGGCCGACATTCGTGCAGGAGATACGGAACTTCTTATCCGGCACGATGGTGAGGATGGTGCCATCACGCGTCTCCTGATAGATTGGCTCGCGGATCTCAAAAACCTTTCTCGGGGCGGTTTGGGCGACGATGCCCGCCTTCTTGATCAGATCGACGAATGGCTGCGAGCTGCCATCGACGATCGGGGGCTCGTTGGCATCCATTTCGATGATGGCATTGTCCACGCCCATGCCCGTGAGAGCGCTGATCACGTGCTCGACGGTGTGAACATTGACGCCGCCTTCAGCAATGGTGGTGGCGCGCTCGACCTTTTGCACCTTTTCCACCAGGGCAGGGATAAAGGGTTTGTCCTCAATGTCGATGCGCCGGAACTTGAAGCCAAAATCTTCGGGGGCAGGCTGGAGGGTCAGCGTGACCTGCTCCCCAGTGTGAAGGGAGGTACCGGTGATAGAGGCCGGCTTGGCAAGGGTGTGTTGGCGGTCAGAAGCGGACATAGGCTGGAGAGGGCCGTCGTTTTAGCCGGATGAATTGGCGGGGTCAAAGAGAAACCTCCATGCATCCTCGGTGAAAGGGCTTGGAATAGAGATCTTTGTGGGGATGCCCGAAGGCTGGAGAATGGCTGGAATAAGATGAAACGTGGGGCAGGGTGGTAGAGTCCTAGGCTTTGCTCATGAATTCTTGGCCCAAAATTTTCCTCTCGGTCAGTGTGGTGCTTTGCCTGATCTCTTTTGGCGCGCTCGGTTGGCTCGCCTTTGAGACGACGGCGCAGACGGAGGCTGGCACTGCGGCTGGACCAATGTTTGAAAGGCAGAAAGTAAAGGCGACGAATGGCCAGGAGAAATCGGGCGCATCGAATTCGGCAAGTGTGGCTCCAGCTTTGCCGATCAAAGATGAGCTGATCGACAAACTGGCGAAGATAAATGATTCAGAGTCCGTGGTGCCGGGCGAACTTTTGCTGTCCTTTGAGTCCTCGGAGGCGCTGAATGCCTTCCGGGTGCGAGCAGGGCTGGCGGGGATCGATGTTTTATACAGTGATGCGCGGCTGAAAGTGGCCCGGGTTCGGTATCGGGAAGCGCAGAAAATGGCCCAGGAGTTACGCGATCATGCGAAGGACTATGCCAATGTCGGGCCAAATTACCGGGCCTGGGTGCCAGGGGTGCCGAAGGAGTCAACGAAGGACGCTAGCAATGCAGGAGGGGGCGTGCCTTTTGAAAACAGCGGGCTGGACATGATCGGCGCGAATCGAGATCGGAGCCGCTGGGGTGCTGGGGTGAAGGTGGCAGTCCTGGACACTGGAGTGACTGACCACCCGGATCTGGCGGGAGTGAAGGTGACTCATGTGGATCTGGTAAAGGATGGTCAGCCAATGCACGGGCACGGGACCGTCATCGCTACACTCATCGCAGGGCGTGATGCGGTGAATGGCGGCGTGGCACCGGCGAGTGACATCCTGGACGTGCGGGTGGCTGACTCCACAGGAATGGGCAACACTGCTTTTGTCGCTCAGGGCATCCTCTACGCGGTGGATGCTGGGGCGCGGGTGATCAATATTAGCCTCGGAGCGGCAGCGGACGCGACAATGCTGCGTGAGGCTGTGGCGTATGCGATCAGTCGTGGGGTGACGGTGGTCGCTGCGGCGGGGAATGAGCAGGCGACATCGCTGGCCTACCCCGCTGGCTATGACAAAGTCATCAGTGTGGCGGCGGTAGATGCCCAGGGCAGGCAGGCTTATTTTTCTAACTCCGGGGAGAATTTGTTCATCTCGGCACCAGGCGTGGGGATCGTTTCGGGCTACAGCGGTGGTAAAACCGTGATCGGCAGTGGCACTTCCCAGGCAGCGGCTCTGGTGAGTGGTGGAGTGTCGTCCCTGCTCAGCCGGAATTACCAATCAGCGAACATTCCGATGGTACTGAAAAACCAAGCCCAACGCACAGGCGCTCCTGCTTCCCAGGTCGGGGCTGGTATTTTAAGGCTGCCGTGAGTTTGAGTCGAAACCTAAACATGATACAAAAGCTATCCATCCTAGGCCTAGCGGCCCTGCTTGGCTCTTTTTCTGCCTTTGGCGAAAAGCCACTTGGAGTCGATGACAAGCTGTCCGCTCTCCGCGCACTGAAGGTCGAAGCGGGCACCATTACCTCCGTAGAGCGCGATCCATCGGCGACGAAGACCATCGTGAAGCTGGTGCTGAATCCGGCAAAGGGATCGAACATCAATGTCGAAGTCTGGCTGCCGGATGTGGAGAAGTGGAACGCGCGCTTTCTCGGTCTCGGTAATGGCGGAGCAGCTGGAAAGATCAATCCAGGGGCACTAGCGAGCGCGAGCAGCGCTGGCTACGCAGTGGCAACGACGGACATGGGCACCGCGCCAAATCCTGACTCGGGCATTGGCAATGAGGAAGTTTGGAAGGATTTTGGCTTCCGTGCCACGCATCTCATGACCGTTGTGGGCAAGCAGATCGTGAAGGCGCATTATGGCAGGGCGCCGGAGCTTTCGTATTTCAGCGGCGGTTCCACGGGCGGTCAGCAGGCTTTACAGGAAGCGCAGCGCTATCCCGAAGATTATGACGGCATCGCCGCAGCCGTCGCTGCGCACTGCCGCACGCCACTTCATGCCTATTTCCTGTGGAATGATCAGATCTTGAAAAAGTGCCCCTTCAGCAAGGAGCAGGACGCCAGTGTCATCGCCGCCGCGAATGAGTACATGGCCTCGCGCCAGATCCCGGCGGCCGCAGGCAAGTTCGTCTCTGATCCGCGCTGCACAGCCCAGGATATTGAGGCCGTGATCACGCTGGCGCGGAAAAAGGATGGCACGCTGACCGATGAACACGCGGCGGCCTTGCGAAAGCTCTTCGATGGTCCACGCCATGCCGTGACTGGCGAGCGCATCTTCAACGGCATCCCGCTCGGGAGTTCCATCGCCGCCTCGCATGGGCATCTTTATCTTTTCAACTGGGTCTTCGGCAAAGACAAGAATCTAGCTGACATCAACTTCGGAGCAGATATCGACACCTACACCGCCGCACTCGCGCCTTATCTTAACGCCGAGAACCCCGACCTCAGCGCCTTCGCCAAGCGCGGAGGCAAGCTCATCATGACCCTCGGCACTGCCGATTCTGTCGTGCCCTACCACGCTTCTATTGACTACTACGAGCGCGTGATCGAGCGCCTCGGTGGACTCGAGCAAGCGCAGGCCTTTTTCCGCTTCTACTTCGTCCCTGGCCTGGCTCACGGCGGCGGTCCAGGCATTAATCAGCCACCCAATCTCCTCGACACTGTGCGAGCCTGGCGGGAGACCGGCACCGCGCCCTTCGCCCTGCAGGGGCACCATGCCGAAAATGGCAAACCCACGTTGGAGATGACCATCTACCCTTACCCGCATCAGACTGGATGGAGTGCGGCAACGAAGAGATTCGAGCCTATGGAAGGTAAACGTGGTGGGGTGGAAAGGATCGCTGAGCGTTTTCGTCCATCGGCAGCGGACAGTCGTCTGCGCCAGGCCCCTCCAATCGCCCGATAACAGCGAACGTGAACTGAAGTACTAGCTGATCATGAAGCTGATTTTGCTCCCACTACTGTTCTGTCTTTCTGCTCAAGCCGCTGACTGGCCGCGCTGGCGCGGTCCGGCGGGTGATGGTGGCTGGAACCTTGCGGAGGTTCCAGCGGACTTCGCCGCGCGGGAGCCAGAACTGCTTTGGAAAGCCAAGATTGGTGGTGGCTACGGTGGTGTGACAGTCAGCGCCGGGCGTGTCTATGTGATGGACCGCCCGAAGTCGCCCGGCAAGACGGAGCGCGTCCTCTGCTTTGACGCGGCCACGGGCGCTCAGCTTTGGCAGCACGAATGGGACGCGGACTACGGCTCCATGGAATATGGCAGCGGTCCACGTGCCAGTGTGACGATCCAGGATGGCCGCGCCTACGCCCTGGGGGCCGCAGGCATGGCATTTTGCCTAGAGGCGGCGAAAGGAGATGTCCTCTGGCAGGTCGATACGGTGAAGGAATTCGGAGCCAAGGTCCCAACCTGGGGCTTCGCAGCCTCACCTGTGATCGATGGCCCGCGCGTGCTGCTGCATGTCGGTGCCCAGCCTTCGGGCAGTGTCTTGGCTTTGGACAAGCTGACGGGGAAACTCACTTGGCGTGGCGGCCCAGATCCAGCGGGCTATTGCACTCCAGAGATCATCACGCATGGCGGGAAGCGACAATTGATCGCCTGGGGGCCGGAGAACATTCAGAGCCTCGATCCTGAGACTGGGGCGGTGTTTTGGACCTACCCTTATGAGATCACCTATGGCGTGAGCATCGCCCAGCCGATCTACCGTGACGGGTTGCTGCTGGTGTCTGGCTACTGGCATGGCACGAAGGCCCTGCGGCTCGGCGCGCAGCCCACGGAGGTTTCGCTGGCCTGGGAAAATGAAAAGGACATGTGCGGTCTCATGGCCGCCCCTTTGTTTAAAGATGGCGTGGTTTACCTCCTCGATAAATCGACCGGACTTCAGGCCATCGAACTGAAAAGCGGCAAGATCCTTTGGAGCGATGCCAACACGCTCACGCCGAAGGATCGAAATCCGCAGATGAGCCTCGTCTGGCTGCGTGAGTCCGAGGGGCTGGCCACCTTATTAAACGCCAGCGGCGAGTTGGTGCATGTGCGGCTGAAAGCCAGTGGTTTCGAGGAGCTAGCCCGCCATCAGATGATTGGCAAAACCTGGGCTCATCCCGCCTTTGCCGGTCCAGTGGTCTATGCCCGATCCGATACGGAGTTGGTGGCCTGGCGGCTGTGGCCGTGAGAAACAGATCTGACTTTGCCTGAACGATGCCGCACCGGCCCTGCGTTTGCAGGCGCTCCATGAAGCGATTCATTTTTCTCGCCACGCTCGCCATTTCTCTGACTGCCTTCGCGGCGGACAAGCCCAACATCCTCTGGCTCACCAGTGAAGACCATGGTCCGCACATGGGCTGCTATGGTGACAGCTATGCCACCACGCCGAACATCGACGCTCTGGCAGGGAAGGGGATGCTCTTCAAGCGGGCCTGGTCCTGTGGTCCTGTCTGCGCTGCCGCACGCACCACCATCATCGCGGGTATGTATCCGCCCTCCACTGGCGGCGAGCACATGCGCAGCATGACGCAGATGCCAAAGGGCACGAAGATGTATCCCCAGTTCCTCCGTGAGGCCGGCTACTACTGCACGAACAACAGCAAGGAGGACTACAACCTCGCCAAACCCGAGGGCGTCTGGGACGAATCCTCTGGCAAAGCGCACTGGAAGTCCCGCAAGGGTGGGCAGCCTTTTTTTGCCATCTTCAATGAGCAATGCAGTCACGAGAGCCAGCTCCGCAAGCGTCCTCACGAACAGGTGCATGATCCCAAAGGGGTTCGCGTTCCGGCTTATCATCCAGACACTCCCGAAGTGCGCCAAGACTGGGCACAATATTATGACCAAGTTACCGAGGCCGATGCCAGCGCAGGCCGCCGACTGAAGGAAATCGAGGAGGCGGGACTCGCTCCTGACACCATCGTCTTCTACTACGCCGACCACGGCAGCGGTATGCCGCGCAACAAGCGCTGGCCCTGCAATAGCGGCCTCCAGGTCCCCATGGTCGTCTATTTCCCACCGAAGTGGCAGCACCTGGCGCCGAAGGAGTATGGCGCTGGCGTGAAGTCAGATCGACTGGTCAGTTTTGTCGATCTGGCACCCACGCTCCTGAGCCTCATCGGTATCCAGCCTCCCGCGTGGATGCAGGGTCATGCCTTTGCTGGCAAATTCCAGACCGAGCCGCAGCCCTACATCTATGGCTTCCGTGGTCGCATGGACGAACGCTATGATTCCGTCCGCAGCGTCACCGACGGGCGCTTCGTCTATGTGCGGAATTTCATGCCGCACCTGTCCCAGGCCCAGCATGTGAATTACCAGTTCCAGACGCCCACCACCCAGGTCTGGCGGAAGCTCTTCGACAGTGGCAAAACCACGCCAGAGCAGTCCATTTTCTGGAAAGAACCCAAGGACGCTGAGGAACTCTACGACCTCCTGTCCGACCGCGACGAGGTTCACAACCTCGCAGGCAAACCTGAGCATGCCGAGACGCTCGCCAAGATGCGTCAGGCTCAGGAAAGCCTCGCCGTGAAGATCCGCGATGTCGGTCTGCTGCCTGAAGGAGAAATGCACCAGCGCGCCGAAGGCACCACGCCTTACGACATGGCTCATGACGACGCGCTTTATCCCATGCAGCGCGTGCTGAGCATCGCTGGAGCGGCCTCATCCATGAAGCCTGAGGTGCTGCCCGAGCTGAAGGCTGCCTTTGCCGACAAAGATAGCGCCATCCGTTACTGGGCGGTCATGGGGGCCATGATGCGCGGAAAGGCAGGCGTCACCCAGCTTCATGCCGAACTCATCGCCGCCACGAAAGACAGCTCTACTTACGTGCAGATTCCCGCCCATTGGGCTCTGGCCAAATATGGAGAAGAGGCGGACCGCGCCCCGGCTTTGTCCGGCCTGGTTGGTCTCGCGAACTGGAGCCAGCACAATGTCTTCACCACCATGAGCGCCCTTTGTGCCATCGGAGATTTGGGAGACAGAGCCAAGCCCATCCTCGAAGACCTGAAAAAACTCCCCAGCAAGGGCTCAACCCCAGATCCCCGGTTCAACAGTTATGTCTCCCGCCTGCTCGCTGACCTGACGGGAAGCGCTGCTGAGTTTGAGGCCGATGCCACGCCGGAGTCCAAGCCCAAGAAAAAGCGCAAGGCCAAGCAATAACGCAGGAGGCGCCGGAGGGCTTCGCAGGATCACTCTTGATCCTGCGCCCACCATTCACGGATTTGGCGGAGCTGCTGCTTGTTGGGCTTTGCCAGCATTTCGTGAGCGTGTGGCGTTTCGAGTTCGCGCTGGCGGCGGAGTTCTGAGGCTTTGATGATCCACTCCTCGGGGGTTTGATTCTCACAAAATTCAGGCACCAGCGGCGCGCCGAGGCGGCGGGCAGGGAAGGCGATGACCCGGAGTCGTAGCCGCAGATCCCCTCGGACGACTTCCAGGATCTCCCCTGGCTTGAGGTCGCGGCTCGGTTTGATCGGCTGTGCACCGAGAGTGACATTCCCCTTCGCGCAGGCTTGAGTGGCCAGGCTGCGGCTTTTGAAGACGCGGATGTGGTGGAGCCATTTGTCGGCTCGTTGCGTTTCGGGTGCGGGTGGCATGTCTGCGGCGGCGGGTGGGCGAAAGGCGCGAGGCATAGGATGAATCTGGCGCGCTGTCCAGCCCGGCGCTTGGATGGCGGATCCTCTGGCACCGGCCCGTAGAGTCCCGTCGCCGAGGAATCGGGATTGCATTCCCCGCTCTCCGCCCTAAATCGCCCGCCCGCCAAAGGATGTCTGGCTTCCTCATTCGTCCTCCGGGTTTCGCCATTCCTTACCTCCCATGTCACAGACTGATTCTATCCCCAATGTCCTTGCCGAACGTTACGCCACCCCAGCCATGCGCGCCCTTTGGTCGGGCGAGGGGAAGGTGCGGCTGGAGCGTGATTACTGGATCGCCGTGCTGAAGGGCCAGCGGGATCTCGGCATCCCGGTGCCGGAAGGCGTGATCGAGGCCTACGAAGCGGTGAAGCATCAGGTGAACTTGACTTCCATTATGGAGCGCGAGCGCGTGACGCGGCATGACGTAAAGGCCCGCATCGAGGAGTTTTGTGACCTGGCCCGGCATGAGCACATCCACAAAGGCATGACCAGCCGTGACCTGACGGAGAATGTGGAGCAGCTCCAGGTCTTCCGTGCATTGCTGGAAGTGCGGAAAAAGAGCATCGCCGTGCTGGCCGGGCTGGCGAAGCGGGCGCAGCAGGTGCGCGACATCCCCTTCACCGCCCGCACGCACAATGTCGCGGCGCAGGTGAGCACGATGGGTAAACGCTTGGCGATGTTTGGTGAGGAAATGCTGCTGGGCGTCCAGGCACTGGAGGCTCTGATTCAAAGCTACCCCGCCCGTGGTCTAAAGGGCGCTGTTGGCACCCGTCTGGATCAAATCACACTCTTTAATGGAGATGTCTCCAAGGCTCGCTCGCTGGAGGAGCGTGTTTTGCATCACCTGGGCATCCATGCAGCGCTCGACTGCGTGGGGCAGGTGTATCCCCGCAGTCTGGACATGCAGGTCATCTCCACGCTGGTGCATGTGGCCAGTGGCGCGGGCAGCTTTGCCAAGACACTGCGCCTCATGGCGGGTCATGAACTGGCTTCGGAAGGCTTTGCCAAAGGCCAAGTCGGCAGCTCGGCCATGCCGCACAAGATGAACAGCCGCAGTTGCGAGCGAATCAATGGCTTCCATGTCATCCTTAAAGGCTATCTCACCATGGCCTCCGGTCTGGCAGGCGATCAGTGGAACGAGGGCGATGTGTCCTGCTCCGTGGTCCGCCGCGTGATGCTGCCAGATGCCTTCCTGGCCATGGATGGTCTTTTGGAAACCACGCTGACCGTGCTGAACCAGATGGAGGTCTTCGAAGCCGTGGTGGAGCAGGAACTGATGCGCTATCTGCCCTTCCTGCTAACGACCACTGTGCTGATGGAAGCCGTGAAAACCGGTGCAGGCCGTGAAGCCGCGCACGAAGCCATCAAGGAGCACGCCGTGCAGGTGGCCAAAGACATGCGCACTGGCAAAATCAGCCACAACACGCTCTTCAGCCGTCTGGCGGCGGATGAGCGCCTGGGGCTGAAGGCAGAGGCTTTTGACCAGCTTGTGGCTCAGGGTCGTGCCAACGCCGGTGATGCTGGAGAGCAAGTGGATCACTTCGCCGCCCGGGTGTCCGTGCTGACCATGGCTCACCCAGATGCAGCGGCTTATGAGCCGGGATCAATCCTGTGAAGAATATTTTTCTTCACTGAATGCATCCATTTCTGGCCTGAGACGTAAACCTGCCCCTGAATGCCTGCCAACGCAGACTCCCCCCACCACCAACGCGTCTCATCCAGTCCAGAATCCGCATCAGTTCAAGATGCGGAGGCAATCTGTTTTTTGGCGCAGTCCCTCCAAGTCAAAGTAGCAACTGCCGATGTCAAACATGCGGCAGTTTATTCAGCCAATGAAGGAGGCGAGCCTCTGGAAAGGTTGATCCGCGCTGCGAAGATGGTTTGCCTGAGCATCCAGCCATTCCGCCTCTCTTTGGCGGATGCGATCTGGATGGCACGGGAAGAGCAACCGATCATCGTCTGGCAGGCAGATCCTGGGCGCTGGCTGCTGCTCCGGCGGCACAGCTTTTTCCGTGTTCGCATCTCCACGCCGGATAAACTGGAGGAGTCGGAGACGATCAGTCGCCGCGATCTCGCCTCCAGGCTGGGTCTCAAAACTGTAAACGAGGTGGTGGACCTGGGAGTCGTCTCGCCTGAGCGCCCCGCAGAGGCCATGAGAGGCCGTGAAGATGAAAGCGTCAGCGCCCTTCTCCCCGCCTTCCACGTGCAGCAGGAAGTTCATGATGATCATCATGAGCATGTTTCGCCCGTGCGGAGATTCATCGGGCTATTGCAGCCGGAGATGAAGGATATTTGGACGATCATCCTCTTTAGCGTGATCACGGGTCTGCTCTACCTGACACTGCCGCTCGCGGTAAATGCTCTGGTGAGCAATCTTGCCTTTGGAACCCAGAGTGCGCCGTTCCAGCAGGCCTTGATCGTGATCGCTGTGGCGCTTTTCGCCTTCCTTTTACTCTCCGCCATCATCCGTGGGCTTCAGTATTACATCGTGGAGGTGATTCAAAGAAGGCTGTTCGTGCGTGTCGCTGCGGACATGGCCTACCGGCTGCCGCGTGTGCGTGCCGACTCGCTGGATGGTGTGCATGCTCCTGAGATGGTGAACCGCTTTCTCGATGTGGTGACCGTGCAAAAAAGCACCGCGCTCCTCCTGCTGGACGGCATTAATCTCGTGCTCAGTGGCCTGATCGGATTGGTCGTTTTGGGCTTCTACCACCCCTTCCTGCTGGCCTTTACACTCCTGCTCATTATCGCCCTGACGATCATCATTTTTGGACTCGGACGCGGTGCCATCCGCACCAGCATTCAAGAGTCCATCTGTAAATATGATGTGGTGAACTGGCTGGAGGAATTGGCGCGCTACCCACGCCTCTTCAAAGGGCCGGGAGGCTACGAACTGGCAAGTGAACGCGCCGACCAGCTCACCCGCGCCTTTCTAAATGCCCGCAGCTCGCATTTCCGAGTGCTCTTCCGTCAGATCAGCGGGCTACTTCTCCTGGAGGTGGTGGCTAGCTCGGCGCTCCTGATGGTCGGTGGCTGGCTGGTGCTGCAGATGCAGCTCACTATCGGTCAATTGGTCGCCAGTGAGCTGATTGTCAGCGCCATCGTCGCCTCCCTGGCCAAGCTCGCGAAGAAATTTGAAGCCTGGTATGATGCACTTGCTGCGGTGGATAAGCTCGGGCATCTCATTGATATCGAGATCGAAACGGAGAGCGGTGACATGCCTCGCCTGAACGGTCAGGGCGTGTCTGTCTCAGTCGCCAATGCTGCCTACGCCTACCCGAACGGTCACGAGGTATTCTGCAAAGTATCATTCGAAGTGCCTGCCGGAGGTCGCTCGGCCCTCATGGGGTCCCAGGGCAGTGGCTGCAGCACGATGCTGGATGTCCTGCTCGGGCTGCGCTATCCCACGAGTGGTCACATCAGCATCGCGGGCTTTGATCTGCGCTCCTGGTATCTGGAGGAGCTCAGGTCCAGCGTGATGCTCATACGTTCTCAGGACATCGTGAATGGCACCATCGCCGAAAACATTCGGCTGGGCAGTCCGGGCATCGGCTTGGACGAGGTCCAGCGTGCTTTGCGTGAGGTCGGGCTTCTGGAAGATGTCATGGCCCAGCCTCAAGGCATGCACACACCTCTCGTGACTGGCGGACTGCCGCTTTCTTCGCGGCAGAGGACGCGGCTGCTGCTTGCCCGTGCTCTGGTTTTAAAACCACGCCTACTGCTGCTGGATGATGTCTTCGACGGCATGGATCGCAGCAGCATGGATGAACTCACCGCCGTGATTCTCGATCCATCTCGCCCATGGACGGTCATCATCGCCACTCGCGACCCCTTGGTCGCGGCGAAGTGCACTCAGCAGATCGACCTTGATAATCCTGCCTTTAAAGTCACCACCCCATGAGCCACGCCACCTCATCCCATTCGTTTGATCTGCGTGGGCATCTGCCCGCCATCGCCCTTGCTGGCTCATCACGGCTGCCGCGGCTCATGGCGCGGACACTGGCCAGCATCTTCGTGGTTTTTATCCTCGCCGTCTGGTTCCTGCCTTGGCAGCAATTCGTCAGCGGCACGGGCAAAGTGATCGCCTTTGACCCGCTGGATCGCCGCATCAACATCGAAGCACCTGTCTCCGGCAACGTGCGCAAGCTCCATGTCATGGAAGGTCACCGCGTGAAGAAGGGGGATGTCATCGTGGAGATCCAGGACAACGACCCGAACCTCATCGCCAATTTACGTGCCCAGCATGATGCACTCATCGTGCGCAAAGCCGCCGCTGCCCAGCGCGTGGATGACCTGGAACTCCAGGTCCGCCAGCAGGAGCAGGCGAAAGGGCAGGCGCTGGATGCCGCCGAGCAGCGCGTGGCCGCCGAAAAAATCACCGCCGAGACCGCCACGCTCAATTTGAATCGCGTAACCGAGCTGAAGAAGTCTGGCCTCGTTTCCGAGCGTGATTATGAAGTGGCGAAGCAGCTCAGCGAAAGTTCTGACGCCAACTACAAAGCCGCCGAAGCCAATCTCAAGCGCACCGAAAACGACTTCGGAGCCACCATCGCTGGCA
>JAGKWZ010000470.1 GCA_021151605.1 Verrucomicrobiaceae bacterium | reverse complement strand
TTGGTCGAGAGTCTTGATTTCGCAGCATCCTCAATGTCGGGGGAATCCTTGATTCGTTGTATCACCTGTCTGGCTATGTCAGGCGCTGCGTTTGGCGCGTTGATTTCTGCCATTGCGACCTGAAGTTGTTGCTCAGCCCACTTGTCGCAGATCTTATCGCATATCTTCTTTTTTTCTGCCGCTTCTAAGTCGGGTGAATCCTTAATCTGTTGCAGCACTTGTTTGGTGATGTCTGGCGCAGCATTTGGCGCGTTAAGCGCGGCCATAGCGTGATTAACTCGTTCATTGCGTTGGTCGTCTGTAAGTGGCATGAGGCGTTAGCTGGGATGGATTGTTCTGAGAAAGGCGTTGTCAGCAAAAGGTTAACGTCATCACTTCCACCAGGCCGGGATCTTCCCGGCACCGTCCATGGCTGGGATGCGGAGTTTGATCTTGTTTTTGCTTGGGTGAATGATCCAGGCGGTGGCGTCGGGCATCTTCATGAGTTCGCCGGGCTGCACTTCGTAGTCCCACTCTTTGTTCACGGTGGTGCTGCTGTTGGCGCCCATGAAGCCGGAGGATTTGGAGGTCTTCTTCTTCTCCACTTTGGCGATGAACTCGGCCACAGCCTGCGCCCCTTCAGGATCTGGCTGGCGGAAGGCGATGCGGGAGCGGCAGTTGAGGGTGAGCACCTGGGCGGTTTCTTTTCCCAGCACAGGGAAGAGGGAGGCATCACTCTGCATGCCGAGGATGAGGCAGCAGTTCGCGGCGCGGAGTCGGTCGATGACGTTGTGGTCGGAGATGCCGTCCTCGCTGGCGGTGGCGAGCGCTTGGAACTCATCCATGAGGGCGATGAGGAGGTTCTCGGTCTTGCGCTCGGACTTCGGTTTGTCGAAGCGCATCATGGCATGGGTGTAGAAGAGCAGCTTGAGGTAAGTGTTGATGTAGCGGCGCTCGGTCTGGAAGGTCTGCGGCATGGCGGTGCAGAAGACACGGCCTTTATCCACGTCCTGGATGTCGATGGTGTTTGGCTCATCCGAGCAGAAGACCTCCACAATGTCGGGATGGGCGAAGAAGCCGAGCATGACCTTCAGGGTGCCGACGAGACCTTCTTTTTGTTCTGCGGCCTGGGCGTTGAGGAAAGTTTGGTCGAAGTACTTCGCCAGTCGCACGCGGTCTGGCGTGCTGTCGGTATCGCACAGCTCATTGAAGAGTTCCTCCATCTTGTCCTTGTCCGTCAGGAACTCGTAGGCGCGGAAAACATTCACGGGCCTGCCGAGTTCTTCCAGCAGTTCAAAGGCGCAGGTGAGAGCCTGTTGCGCGGCGGGTTTGAAGAAGGAGGACTGCTCGCCCTCAGTCAGCGAGGCGCCGGTATCCACGAGGTTCTTCGCGTGGGTGGTGTAGGGCAGGCGTTTGTCGGAGACGAGGTTGTAGCGCTCCTTGGGCTTCCAGGTTTTGTCGAGCCGGTCCGGGCGCACCATGAGCACGCAGACATCATTGGGCCGACCATGGCCGGTGAAGTGCTCCAGGGCAAAGAAGTGCTCGTCACCCTTCGCGCCGAGGATCAGCCCGCCCCAGTTCGGCCGACTCATGCTGATCTGATGCAGCAGCGGATTGAAACCCGAGGTCGTCTTGCCCACGCCGGTGTCCCCCGTGATCAGCCAGTGACGGGTGAACTCACCCGGCAGCCACTTCAGGTGCTTGTATTGGACGATGTAGTCCTTCTTGGAGAAGTCGGGGGCCCATTTCAGCAGCATGAAGGCCGCGATCACACAGACAAAGGCCACACCACCCGTGACTTCGGTGATGGTTTCGTATTGAAAGACATACCAGACACCGAAGGTGGCGATGGCAGCGGCGGTGAGGAATTTGATGAGAGAAAACATGGTCGAACTCAGGAGAAGGCCTTGATCATCACCCAACTAGCCCACCCGCTCCATGGTGTGACACAAAAGGCCCGATTATCCGCCGCTAGGCCGGGGGCGCTGGGGCCGGCGATGCTTTGTCTTTATTCCCAGGTTGAGGGGAAAGGCAGGCGCTGAGTCATCGAGGAGAGATGAAATGAAAAAGCGAATGGCGGGGCGTGAATGCCCGGCCATGCGCCTGATTTTGCTGCGGATCTGCGCTGAGGCGGCTTACTTCTTCAGGACGGCCTCGATGTCGCTGTCCTTCAGGCTCATGGGGTGCCCCTCCCAGGTGATCTTGCCTGTGGCATCGACGATCATCGCATGGGGGATGCCCTGGATGCCAAAGTCCTTCTCCAGCTTCTCATAGGGATCATAAGCCACCGTGTATTCGATGGGCACCGTCTTCTCGAAGTTCCGCACCGTCGGCTTGTCCTCATCCGTCACGCCGATGATCTCCAGGCCCTTGTCTTTGTATTTCTTATAAACCTCGTTCAGGTGCGGAATGCTTGAGCGGCAGGGTGGGCACCAGGTGGCCCAAAATTCGAGGATGTAAGGTTTGCCAGTCAGTTCAGGCGCTTTGCCCGAGAAGCGCACCTTGAGATCTTTGATCACGGTGCCGACGTTGGATTTCGAGGCCGAGGCCAGCACTTGCTGACCCAGGAAAAGCGCCACCAAAGGCAGCGCGAAGAGGAAGGTGATGCGTTTCATAGGAGGGTAAGTCTGATCGACCTGCCTACAACGCAGCAAGCCGAGATTTCATGGTGAAAAAGATTCCGCCATGCCGCCTCCCGTCTTCCGCTCAAACTCGCGCCAGAGCCGCTCGATGGCCTCTTCGGGATCTTCCAGCATCATGCCCTCTTTGATCTTGCTGGCGAAGATGCCGAAGGAGAACGGGCTCACCACAGGCACCTGCACGAGATGCCATTCCAGAGTCGGCGCACGGTTCAGGAACTCGATGGCGCGGGGCAGGTCGAGGTAGGTGTGAGTGCTCTCGCGGTAGGACTGCACGATCATCGGATGATCTGGCTCATGCTCACAGAGCACGCGAAAGAGGATCTCGGCATTCCAGCGCAGGCTCTTCAGCCGCTGCTCCTTGCCGGGACGATTTCGCGGCACCATGAGCCCCGTCTGCGCCACACCTCGGAAGTTCCACTTCACCAGCTCGCTGTGCTCCAGGGCAGCGTGCATGTCTTGCTCGGCCCGTAAAACGAGTTTCCTAACTCGTTCTCCCTCGTTGGCTTCCTCATCACGAGTTAGGAAACTCGTGCTACAAAAAAGCTCCTTCCACGCCTCCAG
>JAGKWZ010000469.1 GCA_021151605.1 Verrucomicrobiaceae bacterium | reverse complement strand
CAGGCCATCATGGATCTTCCCGCGCTCTCCGCTGGCGGTGGTGCCCAGCAGCAAGACTATGACCAGGCCTTGCGCACCCAGCACACCGGCGGGAACAATCATCATTTCATCCACCGCATTCTCGAAGTTAGCCGCGCCGAAAAACTCACGGCCCACGAATCCCGTCCGCACAGCGAACGCGACCTGCGGGACTTCAGGAAACTCCACGAAGGTGAAAACTGCAAACAGGCCATGCTCAAGCGTGGAGTCACCTTTGAGTTTCCCTACGATAAGGAAACCTTCAAAGACCGCTACACCCGGCAGCATCGTGACCGCCCGTGCAGCACCATCGTCGCCCACATGAGCAAAGACGGCCTCATGTTCATCCACCCTACCCAACTCCGCAGCCTCACCCCGCGCGAGGCCGCCCGCGTGCAAACCTTCCCGGACTGGTTCCAGCTCCCTGTCACCCGAACCCATCAGTTCCGAGTCATCGGCAATGCCGTCCCGCCCCTGGTCGGCGAAGCCGTGGGTGAGGCCGTGGCCCAGCTCTTGCAGACCGCCGCCAGCCTTGCCGCAGGCAGCAATGGCAATGTCATTCCTTTCAAAGACGGATCTTTCCAGGCATCAGTCCCGTCCAGTCAGCAGGAAGCGATGGAATGGCTCAGCGCCATCGCCCTCCAGACACGCCATCAGCTCCGCAAAACCGACACCCCCACCTTACTGCGCGGCTGGCGCGCCCTCCTCTATCTCTACCCCGACCTCCATCCCGACAACGCCATCGACCATGGCGAAACCAAGGAACTCAGCGCCGCCCACCCGCACCACCAGCTCGACCTCAGCCAGCGCTACATCCGCAGCGGCTGGCCCGTCATGCTCGAACTGCTAGGCCGCGAAGCCTGGCACCGCTACGAGGCCGACCTCATCACTGACGAAGACTTTTATTGTGTCGAGGCCCAGCGTGCTGGGGGCGTTATAAGACCGGCAATCTAACGACTGGAAGACTAAAGCGGAACCTTCCCGCGGCAGTGTGGGCAGGTCACGCAGCGCTGCTCAGACTCTGGGCGAGGCAGTCCGACCCACTCACAGAGAACCTGCCAAACGCTCCAACCATAGTGGTGTGGAGTGAATGTGCCGTACCGCAGACGTTTCCGCTCTTCGTCCCAAATCAATTCCCTGGCATCCATCGCAGACCGCACATCCTCGCGTGAGGTCAGGTCGAAGAGTTCGAGGAACTTGCGGGCGCGACCTGGCTCCTTCATCACACAGACGAATCACCTGTGCTTCCTGGGCATTGAGCGGCTCACGGCGGAGCTTCAGGCTTTCCGAAGTCATGCTTCCAAAAATGCGCGAAAACAAATCTCAATGCACTTCAAATCTTCTCTCTGCCAAGCGTAGATGAGCTGAGTTTTTCGGAGTCCCAACTCACTAAAACATGCTTACCTTCATTCCCTTTGGGTAACTTTGCCCGGTCAATCATCCGAGCCTCAAAGATCCACTGTTCATTGATTCTCACGACGATCAGCTTGTTAAAGTGCCCACTTCTTTTGACTCGCACTGCTAGGTTGGTTTTCCATGGGCTGATGGTTTTCACTTCGACGAAGTCATCACCGATTTTGCCATCGGACCCTTGGGCAATTCTATTCTGATGTGGCTTCATCCCAAACCGAGCTTCGGCATAAAGCTCCCCCATCATCCCGACCATGCGCCCGACATCACCGCCGCGGCTCAGCACTTCGCGTGTCTGCGAAATGTAGGCTTCCAGTCGATCAAGCTTCTCCATAGAAGTCTCATTCTCATCATATTTAAAGTCCCAGGGCCGAATCTCATCAGGATCAGAATCAGATGCATCCCACTCAATCACGCCGCCTCCGTCATCAGCTTCTTCGGCATATTGATTGATCACATCCCAGCTCACCCACTCCCCGTCATCCCAGATGGCATTCGTGTAGTTCAGTGAGTTTTGGTCGAAGGGATTCATAGCAGGTCTTGCCGGAAATAACCCATGCCTTAGCAATACCGTAAAACGCTAATTCAAAGCCCAACGGGCTTTCGGATCACAGCGAAGGGTTGCGGCCCAGCCGCTACCCTGGTTCACGTACGAACACGTCCCCGTTTCAGGTCGAACTCCAACGGAGTTCTGCATCTTTATATGGGCCGATTATCCCCCAGCCCTCGCAGATACGGAACACCCGTTGGGGTTCGCTGCTGAAATGAAACGCATGCTCCAAGATACCAGGGTAGCCTCGCTATGGCTCGACAACCCTTCGCTGTGATACGGAAGGCCTTTGGCCTTCGAGAACCGATCTCCAAGATAGGCTGCATAAACCTCTCGCCAAAGCACGCCGCCTGGTCATTACCTCCGACATGCCAGTCAGCTTTGATCAACTCCCCGTCGGCTCGTCATGGACGCGGCAGCAGCTCGCGGATGTCTGGGGCTATCGCGGCTACCAAGCCTTTGCTCGGGGTGTTTTCACACCGCGAGGCGGGAGTGAGATCATCTTGTTCGTGAGCGAGGAAAAGCCCGGCGACTTCACTCAATATCAAGATGGGCTCAGCGGTGATCTTTTGCGCTGGGAAGGGGAACAAGGGCATCAAAACGACCAGCGGATTGTCGCGGCAAAGGTGAATGGAGAACAAATTCATGTCTTCTTTCGTCGTGAGCATCGCTCCCCCTTCACCTATCTCGGCCAAGCGGAGGTTCAGCAACACGAGTTGCTTGCAGACAGCCCCAGCCGCTTTCTTTTGAAGCTCGCCGATACCCCATGAGCAACACCAAGACCAAAGGCCGACCATGGACACGCGATGAGTTGATCATCGCCATGAATCTCTACTGCAAGCTCCCCTTCGGCCTGCTCCATGCCCGCAATCCAGAGGTCATGGCCTTGGCGAGTCTTCTTGATCGAACGACAGGCAGTGTGGCGATGAAGCTCTGCAATCTGGCTTCGCTCGATCCAGTGCATCAGGCTCGCGGAGTCAGCGGCCTCAGCGGGGGATCGGCCATGGACAAAGAGGTCTGGAATCAGTTCGAGAGCGATTGGGATTCCCTCGCCTTTGAAAGCGAGAAGCTGCTGGCAGATCGGCGCGGCATCCGCGTCGAAGAGTCCGCCGATATTTTAGAAACAGAGCTGCCGAGAGTCGGCAAAGAGCGTGAGCGCATGGTGAAACAGCGCGTGAATCAGTCCTTCTTCCGCTCTGCTGTTTTGGCTGCTTATGAAGGGCGTTGCTGCCTGACGGGGATCGCTTTGCCTGAGCTACTCATCGCCAGCCATGTCGTGCCATGGGCAATGAATGAAGCAGCGCGGGTGAATCCGCGAAACGGCCTCTGCCTCAATGCTTTCCATGATCGGGCCTTTGATCGCGGCCTGATCACCTTGAGCGATGATTTGATCGTCCAAGTGTCACCGAAGCTTTTGCGAGCCAAGCCAGACGACACGACCGCCAAGTGGCTCATCAGCTTCGATGGCGAATCCATCCGGCTGCCACACCGCTACCGCCCCGAGATCGAGTTCGTCCGCTGGCATCGGGAGAACTGCTTTCAGGCAGCTTGAGATGGAGTCAGAGTCCAGCTTGTTCTAGCAGCGCCTGAGTCGATACACCAAAAGCCTTGGCGAGCGCCACGATGTCCAAAACGGTCGATTCTTTACGCCCAGCCTCCACGTCGCTGATGAACTCGCTTTCCAGCCCCGAAGTCACCGCCAACTCCTCCAAGCTCCAGTTCTTCTCCTCACGAAGGTTGGTGATCGTGCTGCCCAGTTGAATCAATTCGGTCTGTGGGGTTTCCATGGCGATGTTTGACCTGGCTTGCCAATGGTCGCAAGTGCCGCAGTAAGTCTTCCTGGGTGCTATCCTCGCTCAAGAAGAGGAGCCGATCCCGCTCACTTGGCTGGCGATGCGGGTGCAGGCCGTGGAAGGCTGCGAGGAGGGGGACAAGGACTTCATTTTTTCGCAACCGCTACCGCTGGAGCCAGCTCGGCTTCCTCGATCTCACCCAAGTGCTCTGGGAAGAGTGAGTTGCAGATTGACAGCCCTGAAGCGCATAAAGACTATTCCTCCATGACAGTCACCCTGCCAGCCGCTTTCGAATCCTTTGTCAGCCAGAAGGTCGCGCCAGGGTGCTATGGAAGTGCGGAGGAAGCGGTCGCGGACTCGCTCGACCTGCTCAAGCACCAGGAGCGCTGGCAGAGGGCGGCCTCTGCCAAGATCGAGGAAGGGCTGCGGGATCTGGACGCGGGGCGCAGCTTGACTGAAGCGGAGTCGCGGCGCGAGATGGAGACCTTTAAAAGCCGCTAGCGTGCCGGGGCATGAGTCGGTGATGCCGTTCAAGAACTCGATTGATCCTCCATGTCCGACGTCTTCACCCCAGCCAAACGGAGCGAGGTGATGTCGCGCATCCGGTCGCGGGGGAACCGCAGCACGGAGGGGCGGCTGGTGGCGCTGATG
>JAGKWZ010000114.1 GCA_021151605.1 Verrucomicrobiaceae bacterium | reverse complement strand
CTGGCCAACCGCAGCGTGGCCGGGTTTCGCATCGGCGCCATTGAGTCGTTCGGCTCACTCGGGGTCGGAACGCGTCCCGCAGGGATCGACAATGACCCGTCGCACCATACCGGCATCAACAGTTTCAGCGGCGACTTGCAGGCGCGGGTAATCAATGGCCAACTACCGGTTTCGCTCTGTCTCATCGGGGGGGCGAATGCTGACCGAACAGCATGTAATTTCGGGGTCGGCGTTCCCGCAGGCAACGCCACCATCAACACCAACGATCCCAATAATGGTGACAACATCTTCAATCTGGTCCTGCAACGGGAGGGAACCGGCGCGAAAGCGCCGACGTTGACGCCTGTGGTGGCGATAGCTCTGGGGCTCTTGTCGCTCAATGCCGATTTCACTGAGGATCTGCGTTTTTTCCACTCGCTTGATCTTGGAAGTGACGCCAACGGCGACGGCAAATTCTCTCCCGGCGAAGGAACGAAGGACTTTTACATCTCACTGGAAAAACAGGCGGTCACCTGGCAGAAGATCAGTTCGTCCAGTTTTAGCGGAGCAATTCCTGCACAGCGGGGCTGGTGGATGTCGGTTCCGAGTGTGACTTTGCGCGACTTTACCGGGCGACGGGTATATGCCGGTGCTGGCGAAGCGGTTGGTAATCTGCTGGGAGGGCCCAACATCGCCATTCCGGGTGTCGATCTAAACATGAAGGCGGTGGACAACTGCTGGGGCAGCCTGACCTTTTGCTAGTCGCCGGCGACCAGGAAAAAGAACCTGGGCAAGGGCCGGTATCCCGGAGTAGCGGATCATCCCTAACGAAGAAATCAACTGATGACGCTCACGATGTCAGGCTGGATGACTAAGCCGCCGCGGCATCACCACAAACGTAGAGGCGCGGGAGGTAGCGTTTTGTTCATCCAGTTTGAAGGAACGGTACTTCTTATCATCGTCCTGCCTGTCCCACGCCTTAATATTCTTGCGCAAGTCATTCTTGCCCAGACGCTATTCGTTACCAAGGCCGGGGCCGCGAATATCATCCAGATCATTTTCCGTGCCTGCGAAACCGGCGGCGGAGCAAAGGAAGAGGGGTAAAAGGAGGCGAGCTGTTTGAGCTTCATTATTGTAGTCCTATAGCGCGGGGACTGTTTCAGGCCGATTGGAAAGCGGCCATCATCTTCGGGTAGCGTTTGCGGTACTCTGCAAAAATCAGATCCGGGTCGAGATCATTCATGGGCTCATGATAGCGCAGGTACTCCATGCGGAGCCTGCCTTGAGCCCCGTCCATTTCCTGGAATATCGCATCGTGTTCACCGTCAAACTCCAGCGCCGGGGAGTTCATCTTCTCGCACAGTTCCCGGTTGAAGGCAGGCGTCAGCTTGATCCAGCGTCCATCAAGATAAAAATCGGCATATCCGTGGTAGTAGAATACGTCAGATCCCATCAGCTCAGTGAGTTGGGGACTGGTGAAATGGTTGCGAACATCGGCAAATCCCAGCCGCGTCGGGATACCGGCGGCACGGCCGGCAGCCGCCAACAGAACCGCCTTTCCAACACAGTATCCGCGCCGTTTTTCAAGCACGCGGCTCGCCCGCAAGCTGTCGGCGCTCAGGTCACAACTGTAGGGGTCATAGCGAATATCATCCCGTACCGCGTAGTACAAAGCAATGGCGCGCTCCCGCTCGTTGGCGGCTCCTGTGCAAACGTGATCCACATAGGCGCGGAGCGCTGCGTTGTCGTAATCGAGATACCGGGTTTTCTGCAAGTACTCCGGTGTATTGACGTTCATCATGATGACAAGACTCCTGACGTTGGGCGTATGGCTTTGCTCAGTAAGACTTGGGCAGTCCGAGCACGTGTTCGCCAATGTAGTTGAGCAGCATCTCGTTGTTGATCGGCGCGATTTCCATCAGGCGAATCATGGGCCACAGCGTAATGATGTCGTAGTCACGGTCAAAGGCGTATCCGCCGTGCGTCTGGATCGCGGCGTCCATCGCGGCGGCGGCGGCGCGTGACGCCAGCAGCTTGGCCATGTTTGCATACGCCCCCGCATCTTCACCCTTATCAAAGCGTTCGGCCGCGTTATAGGTCATCAATCGTGCCGCCTCCAGTTCCGCCTTGGCCAACGCCAGTCGATGTTGCAGCGCTTGGTAACTCCCGATCGGCTTACCGAAAGGCTTACGGTCCAGCGCGTAGGCCACCGCCTTTTTCAGCACAAAATCGGCCAGACCCAACGCGGCCGAGGCGGCGAGCAAGCGCTCTGAGTTCAGCCCTTCGAACATGAGCAGTGCGCCTTTGTCGGCTTTGCCAATGAGCGCGTCGGCCGGCAAGCGCACGTCATCGAAAAACACCTGGTATTGTCGTTCAGCTGTCTCCACCTGGATATTCAGCAGATTCAGCCTGATGCCGGGGGATTTCATGTCAACGACGAAGAGGGACATCCCTTGGGTACGGTGCTTCACTTCCGACGCTTTTGTGGTTCGCGCAATGACCAACATGTAGTCGGCGTCGCGGGCGCCGGAGATGAAGACCTTCTGGCCGTTGAGTATCCATCCGTTACCATCCTGGCGGGCGAAGGTTCTCATGTTAAAACTGTTAGTGCCGGCATCCGGCTCGGTAATGGCAAAGCAGAGCTTCACCGATCCGTCACAGGTTGGGGTCACAAATTTCGCGATTTGATCCGCCGTACCGTGGCGAATGATGGGCACGCGACTAAGCCCGGTGACCACCAGGAATAACGTCGGCACGCCACCCAGCGCGAGCGCTTCACCGAGCGCCACGATCTCGACCACGCCGCCTCCCGAGCCTCCGTGCTCCTCGGGGACCGAGAGGCCCAACAGCCCCTGCTTGCCCATGGCGCGCCACATTTCTTCGGGAAAACGATCGGCCTTGATGCAGTCCAGAATGTACGATCGGGGATATTGCTCTGAAATGGCACGGGCGGCTTGGTGAACCGTGGCAATACGTTCGTTGAGCGGTTCGACCTCTGAACCTTCTTGTTGATGGATAGACATAAGGTAGTCCTCAAAAAATTACGGATACACCGTGAGCCACATCTGTCAATGCGCAACGGTTGGTCGCCCCTGTGGGTAATACGCAGGAAATCACCTTAGCATCACCCTGCATCAGCAAGAATCAGACGCGCACATTTCTCGCCGATCACCATGCAAGGTGCATTGGTATTGCCGCCGATCAATGTGGGCATGATCGACGCATCGGCAACGCGCAGACCTTTAACACCACGAACCCGGAGTTGGGGATCGACAACGCTTTCCGCATCCGCACCCATGCGGCACGTCCCTACCGGGTGATAGATCGTTTCCGCCCGTTGACGTATGTCGGCCAAAATCTCAGCATCAGACTGCACGGCCTTGCCAGGCATATCCTCCCCCGCATTGACGTTGGCAAAGGCCTTCGTGGCGAACAGTGCCCGGGCGATGCGCGTTGCCCAAATCAAGTCTTCCGCATCCTTGGGGTCTGCCAAGTAGTTGGCGTGTATTTGCGGCGCGGCCATGGGGTCTGCGCTTCTCAGTTTTATTTCACCTCGGCTGCGGGGTCTCAGTTGACAAGCATGGATGGTGCAGCCATGTCCCGGGGTCAGCTTGCGGCCATGATCGCGGAGGAAAGAGGGCAAAAAATGGAGCTGGATACCGGGTCTGGATGGCGTATCGCCTGGCAACGGCAGAAATGCCCCCGCCTCCGCGACATTGGAGGAGAGCATGCCCTTGCGCTGAAAAATAAATTTGAAAATTTCAACAAACACTTTGGGAATAGCGCCCACCGACAAGCCTATTGACTTTCTGGATGCGTCGTGAATCATCACGGTCACATCGAGATGATCCTGGAGGTTCTTGCCGACACCCGGAGAGTCCTGAATCACCGGGATGCCAACCTCATTTAATTCCCGGACCGGGCCAATGCCCGACAGCAGCAAAATCTGCGGCGAGTTAATCGCGCCGCCGCACAGGATGACCTCTTTCCTGCAACCGATAATGCGGGTTGCACCGCCTTGCCGGATTTCCACACCGCGCGCCACGCCCTGTTCCATGACAACGCGCGTCACCAAGGTCTCGCTTTCCACCGAGAGATTGGTTCTCGACAAGGCATTGTACAGAAAGGCCTTCGCGCTGCTGAAGCGCAGACCGTCTTTCTGTGTCACCTGATAATAGCCGACGCCGTCCTGCCTCGGCCCGTTGAAATCCTCATTGACGTGATATCCGAGCTCCCGCCCTGCCTCAATGAACCGGCGGGACAGCGGGTTGACTTGCCTGACCTCGGCGACGTTCAATTCGCCGGCCGTGCCATGCACTGCCGAATCGCGCCAGGTTTCGTTATTTTCCAAGTCGCGGAAAATCGGCAACAGATCATTCCACGCCCAACCTTCGCATCCATGGGCGGCCCACTCGTCGTAGTCCGCCGGATTGCCCCGGATGTAGACCATCGCGTTGATCGAGCTGCTCCCGCCCCAGGTCTTGCCGCGCGGCCAGTAGAGGCGGCGGCCGTCCAGGTGCGGTTCCGGCTCGGTGGAGTAACCCCAGTTGTGCCGGCCCTCGCGGATAAGGCCGAGGATACCGAAGGGAATATGGATGAGCGGGCTGCGATCGCGCGGTCCGGCCTCAATCAGGCATACGGAATGCTTTCCGCTTGCACTAAGGCGATTGGCCAAGACGCAGCCCGCCGAGCCGGCGCCTACGACGATGTAGTCAAACATGTCCTGCATTGATTTTCTCCGGGGTATGGAGTTGTTTAAACGGCGGACTAATCCTTTATGACATCAACGCCATGTAGCGCTTGAGGTGATGATCCCGGTCGCCGAAAAGTTGCGCGCAATGGGTGACGCGGCGGAAGTAATGGCCAATATCCAGCTCCTCGGTGACACCGATCCCGCCATGAATTTGCACTGACTTCTGGGCAACCATGACGGACGACCGCGCGATGTACGCCTTAGCGGTCGAGACGGCTTTCTCGCGATCGGCGGACACCGTCGTATCGCCACGGATTCCGGCCATCCACACCAGCGATTCGGATTGCTGGGTCTCGATGAACATATCCACCAAATAGTGCTGTATCACCTGAAAGCTGCCGATGGCGACACCAAACTGCTTTCGTGTTTTGGCGTATTCCTGCGTTTTGTTCAGCATCGCCGTCGCAGCCCCCAGCAGGTCGGCGCAGAGGGCGACGGTGGCAACATCAATAGCCCGTTTTACCGCCTCAATAACCCCGGTCCCGCGCGAGAGGATGGCATCCGCCGGCAGGGTTACGCCAGACAATTCGACCTCCGACGCGCGCGAGCCATCGACGACGCGGTAGTGCTTCAGGGTGACGCCTTCGGCCGTGGGCGGCACGGCTATCAACAGCGGCTCGCCATTCGCCGCACGTGCGGTGACCAGCAGGACATGGGCGTACTCCGCGCCCAGTACGAAAGATTTGCCGCCATCCAGCCTGATGCCGTCAACGCTTTCCGTGACCAACGTGTCGATGCGCTCTACGTCGTAATGGCCGAGGACCTCGAAAGCCGCCAGAGCCGCCCGGCTGGAGCCCACAGCGATGTCCGCCAATTGCTTCATCGCCTTGTCGCCGCCGATGAACTCAAGCACCTTGCCGGGGAGGATGGCGCAGGAGAGCCAAGGATCCGTGCACAGCCGTTCGCCAAGACGTCTTGCGATCAGCTGAATGTCCACCAACGAGCCGCCGTAGCCGCCCACGGACTCGGGAAAGGGCAGTGCCATCCAGCCCAGATCGGCCATCGCGGACCATCGAGTCGCATCAAAAGAGACATTGGCGGCAAGCTGCTTGCGGTAGAGGTCGAAACTGTATTGGCCGGCGAGATATTTGCGGGCCGACTCATCCAGCAGACGCTGGTCATCTGATAAGCGAAAATCCATCGTAATATCCTGGTCTAATAGCGATTAATCAAAGGCCTAGCAGCATCTTGGCGATGACGTTCTTTTGAATTTCGTTGGTTCCGCCATAGATCGTGGCCGCACGCAGGAAGTTGTAGCGCTCGCGTGTGCGGTTGAAGGCGAAATTTCCGACGGGGGCTGCATTGTCCCAAGTCAGGGACAGGTGACCGCCGAGCTCCACCATGGCCTGCGTAATGGCCTGCTGGAGCTCGGTCCCCTTGATCTTCAGGCCGGAAGACTCGGCGCCCAGACCATGACCCTCCTCGGTCGCGGCAACCGTGCGGAAGTTGGTGTACTCAAGCGCGGCCAGATCGATTTCCAGCTCAGCGACCCGGCGGCGTGCAAACGGATCGTCCCAACGGGTGCCGTCACCCTGCCTGGTGTCCTTGAGCATGTGTTTGAGGCGATCGATCTCACGCTTCGAGTCTGCAACACCGGCGATGGTCGTGCGCTCGTGCGTCAGAAGAAACTTGGCGATGGTCCACCCCATGCCCTCGCTGCCGACCAGATTTTCCACGGGAACGCGGACATCTGTGAAATACACCTCGTTGAGGTGATGGTGGCCGTCGATGGAGTGAATGGGACGGATCTCAATCCCGGGCGTCTTCATGTCGATCAACAGGAAGGAAATGCCTTGCTGCTGCTTGACGGAGGGATCTGTGCGCACAAGGCAAAAGCACCAGTCCGCCCAATGGGCTTGGGTCGTCCAGATTTTCTGACCGTTAACGACGTAATGGTCGCCGTCACGCACCGCCGCCGTCCTGAGGGACGCCAGATCCGATCCGGCATTAGGCTCGGAATAGCCTTGGCACCAGTAGACTGTGCCACTGACAATGCCCGGCAAGTGCCGCTTCTTCTGTTCATCGGAACCAAACGTGTAGAGGACGGGGCCTACCATGGATACACCGAACGGCCCTACCGGAGGCGCACCCGCGCTCGCGCGCTCAAGATCAAAAATATAACGCTGCGTTGCCGTCCATCCTGGTCCTCCGTATTGGGACGGCCAGCCGACCGCCAACCAGCCTTTCTTGCCGAGGGTTCGCTCCCACCCATGCTGCTCATCTTTGTCCGGCATCTGGCCGTAGCTGGAGCGGGACCTCAGCGACGCGGGAACATTTTCGGAAAACCATTGGCGTACTTCGTTCTGGAAAGCCAATTCATCGGCGGTAAACTCAAGATTCATAGGATGTCCTTAAGGTTCTCAGGGGGGTTGGTGTTTATCCATGGAAAAAAGAAACCGCACTACCTCAGCCGACGTTTCTCGTCATATCCTTCCAATAAGGATTGCGCAGTTCGGTCTTGAGGACTTTTCCCGCACCGCTCAGCGGCATGGGCTCCGAGCGCAGCACGACGCTGCGCGGCACCTTGTAGGCGGCGATGAGCGAGCGACAGTGGGCGATGATCTCGTCACCACTCACGACCATTCCCGGCTTCGGCACAACAATGGCGTGGACCGCTTCGCCCCAGCGCTCGTCAGGAATGCCAATGACGGCGCACTCCTGTACCGCCGGGTGCTGGTAAATAGCGCCTTCCACCTCAATCGAGAACACGTTCTCCCCGCCGGTGATCACCATGTCCTTGGCGCGGTCCACGATGTACACATAACCATCATGATCCATAAAGCCCATGTCGCCGGTATGAAGCCATCCGTTGCGTAGCGTTTCTGCGGTCTGGCTCTCGAGCCCCCAATAACCGAGCATCACATTGGCGCCGCGTGCACAAATTTCGCCAACTGCTCCGCGCGGCACGGGTCTATCCTTTTCATCAAGAATACGCACATCGACGCCATAACCTGGCATTCCCGCGCTTCTCAACAACTCTCCACCGGCCCGATGATCTTCGGCCGAAAGGAAGGTAATCAACGGCGACGCCTCGGTCTGTCCGTACCCCTGAATGAATCCAACATCAGGCAACGCACTCAAGGCCTTGCGCAGCAGCGCTTCCGGCATGGGCGAGGCGCCATAGAGCATGCGGCGCAGAGACTTCAGGTCATACTCAGGAATACGCCCAGAGCTGACTAGCAGGTTAACCATGGTGGGCACGAGGAGGGTGTGCGTCACGCGTGCTCCCTGTATGACTTGCAGGACCTGTTCGACATCAAACCGGGGGACCGCGCAATGCGTGGCTGCGACCATCGTTACAGCGAAGGTGCTCGCCATGTCGGCCAGATGGAACATGGGGCCGGCGTGCAGGTAAACTACATCGCGATCGTAGCCCATGGCGGCAATGACATTCATGGCGTTATGGACGAGGTTGCCGTGTGTCAGCATCACGCCCTTGGATTTTCCCGTCGTGCCGCCAGTATAGAAAAGTCCGGCCAGTTCACTGTGCGTGGTTTCCGCGTCTTCAATCGGCTCGGATTGCGCGATCAGCGCCTCATAGCCGGTCGTTCCCTGCGGCGCATCCGAATCGCCCATGTAGATATAATGGGCGACACCGGGCGACAACTTGCGCAATTCCGGAATCAGCGCACTGAAGGTTTTGTCGATGAACAATACCTTGCATCCGGAATCGTTGAGCGTATAGGCGATTTCCGCCGGGGCAAGACGAATGTTAACCGGATTGCACGCCGCACCTGCCCAAGCGACGGCATAGAAATACTCGACATAATAATCACTGTTAAGCGAGAGTATGGCGACACGATCGCCACGCTCAACACCCAGCGAGCGAAGGCCCCCCGCCAAACAGGCGACCCGGTGGCCTACCTCCGCCCATGTCCTGTCCCTGCCCTGGTAACGTGTGGCAATCCGGCCTCCCGCTGTCTGCATTGCCCTGTGCAGGCCCTGTGTCAACGACATAACCCCACTTCTCCATCAAGTATCAAATTTCGGGATGCAACGTTATACCCCGCATCAAGTCATACGCCATTCGTAAACACCATGGCATCGTAGTGCTCGGGTTTGAAGCGACGGGTCCGCCAGACATACTCGGAAGCCAGACCCGGAAACAATGCATGGTTCTCGCCATGCTTGTCGAGATACCAACTGGAACAGCCAGAGGTCCACGAGGTGTATTTCATGCGGCCCTGGATCATGCGGTGCCATGTGTCCTGCTCCTTGCGACGCACATCCAGATAGCGAAGCCGGCGGGCGAACAGGTTGTCGATCGCCTGAGCGATGTAGTTCGCCTGCGCTTCGGTATAGACCAGCACCGAGGTATGCCCCGGGCCAGTATTCGGGCCAAGCATGAAAAACCAGTTGGGGAACCCGGCGACGCTCATACCAAGGTAGGCTTTGCTGCCAGGTTTCGACCAGACGTCGTTCAGCGACGCTCCATTGAGTCCGATAATCTCGAAAGGCGCATTGCCAATGTCCACACGGAAACCCGTGGCCAGTACGATAACGTCAGCCTTTTCAGTTTTTGTGTTGAGGATGACCAGCGGCCCGAAAATCGCCTCGCTCGCCGTAAAGATGCTGTTTCTCACCAGCCGCTGCGCCATCGGCAGGTTGGCAAACCACCATTTCGTGCGCTCGGCAATCTCGAAATCAGGCTTGGGAATCACCCAGGGAGGCGTGCGTTGATAAACATGGAGGCATTCTACGCTGGACTGGATCGCCGGAATGACTTGTATAGCACTGGCTCCGGTGCCAATGACCGCGACCCGTTTTCCAGCCAGACTGACGTCATTGCGCCACCGAGCCGTGTGGAATACCTCACCCCGAAAGCTGCTTAGGCCGGCAATTTCGGGAATTGACGGATTGACCAGTCCGCCAACCGCCGATACGACAGCACGCGCTGTCAGTTGCTCTCCGTTTTCCAGTTCAAGCGTCCAGATTCCATGCGCCTCATCAAAAACAGCCTTGGATACGCCTGAATTCAGGCGTATCCAAGGTGAGAGGTCATAACGATGTACGCAACGGCGAATGTAATCCTGGATTTCCGCGCTGCCGGCGAAACTCCGACTCCAGCCCGCGTATTGGGCGAAGGAATAGGAATAGGCAATCGAAGGCACATCACAAGCGCATCCCGGGTAGATGTTGTCCCGCCAAGTGCCCCCAATGTCACCGGCGCGCTCCAGGATTACGAAGTCGGTAATACCCTGCTGCTTAAGCCGGATGCCCATGTTAATGCCGGAAAACCCGGCACCTATGATGACCACCCGGTGTTCGGGTTTGAGTTGGGTGGTGGCACGCCGGGCCGTCTTCTTCATGGTTTCATACCTGTTGAATTCCGTTTCCCCAGCGCAGGGCAGGGCAGGGCAGGGGGATATAAAATAACATCACATGGACGGACATCCGACCAAGTCCATGCGCAAAGAAACGGCCACGTCAGGAGCAAGACGCCTGAGCGCCGACAACGAACATGAAAACACCGAACCACGAACCACCGAAAACTTCACGACGCCAAGCGGCGATGGCATGTCCTGGAAAATGCGATCTGCCGCCGTGATACACCGGTCAGCAGTAGGGCGGGCTTGCCGTCATCCAACGCTCATCCAGGGCGTCGTCAAGTCCGGAACCAAACGCATCGGGCAGAGTCATTACATGGGGCTCGATCAAATCCCCGAGCATTGAACAGCCACTTAAACCCCGACCAGGTACGGGATTTTCCCACTAACATACCGCTAGCCTGCTGCATGTGGTCAGCCACCGGCATGATCGAGAATTCCCCGCGAAATGACGGACCAAAGCGTGTCGCTGATTTCATCCAGCGACTGACCGCCGTCCGGCCTGTACCAGGTCGCCATCCAGTTGATGGCGCCAAGGCCTATCAGCCGCAGCGTGCGCGTGTTGAGATCCTTACGGATGATGCCCTGTATCTGGAGGGCATCCAGCATGGCGTCCCAATGCCTTTCGTAGCGATCCCGCTCACGCATGATTTCCTTGCGGGCCTCGCCTATGAGTGCGCGCCACTCGAACAAGAGCACATACACCATGTCGTCCCCTGAGAGCAGCACCTCCATGTGGGCTTTCAGAGCCGCACGGATCCGGAGAATCGGATCGGCCATCGCGGCCGATGCGGCAATGGTTCTCCGGATGGTCCGGTCAATGGCGACGCGCATCATGTCAACCAGAATCTCCTCCTTGGACTTGTACCGGTAGTGCAGGCTGCCGGGCAACAGTTCGCAGGCATCCGCAATCTGTCGCACCGACGTTTTGTCAAAACCTTTCTCCCTGAACAGTTTCGCGGATATTCGCAGCACGCGCGCGCGCTCTGCGTCCAGTGAACTGGAATATTCTTGGGGCATGGAATCCCGCTCCTTATGGTTGGACGTCTGTCCACCATGGTGCCGTGCTCCACGCGGGCTGACAACCCGAATGCTTCCCTGCATATTCATGCGGCAACAGCCAAGCACTCGGTTTCCGGAAAAACCTGACGGGAAGCGATCATCGGATCTCCTGTCTCGTCATAGGCCTGCAGCCAGGCGCTGACCTTCGCAGGAATACCGGTATCCCAAGGATGGAACCCGGGCCTGAACCAAGCCAGGTAAGGAACAAGCAGGCGGGTCAGCAGGCCTTGGGGGCCGTAGAGCTTGTACAGGCCTTTTGCGATCAACAAAGGCCGCCCGGCCACCTTGTCAACTTTCAGCATGTGCCACAACACGCGCCCGACCACGACATGCACGAGCGCCGTCCCGACGATGAGCGCCGAGGTCCGGGTGAAATACCCGCCGCCAGCGACTTTTTCATAAACATCATACGCCACGGCCTTGTGCTCCACTTCCTCGACGCCGTGCCAGAGGAACATGGCCCGCATCGACGGGTGGGCATTGCGAAACATGTCGGCATTGCCCGCCATGAAGCCTTCACCGAGCGTCGCGGTGATGTGCTCGAAAGCCGCTGTCAACGCGAGCTGGTACTTGTGCGGCAGGTATGTCTGCGTGAGCTTCAGCACAAACTTCATGTCCGCCAGAATCCGCTCCACATTGACGCCCTGTGCCGCCATCACGTCGTTGTAGGTGTCATGCACGATGCCGTGCTGCGCCTCCTGCCGGAAGAAAGCCTTGACGTCGGCTTTCAGTTGCTCATCAGTGATCTTGTCCTGAAAATTGCGAACAGACTGGATGAAGAAGCGTTCCCCATCAGGGAAGTGCACCGAAAGGGCGTCAAAGAACCGGGTAAGCACGGGGTCACCATCGTTCCACCATACCGGTACATTGGAAACGTCAAACGCCGTCTTCCTGACAATAATGTGGTCGAGTCGCGCAGTCATGTCATGCCTCCGTCGGCAGACGCAAAACACGACACTTCGCGCCAGGGATGATGGACGCCATCACGTGCGCCGACGATGCACTCAATACCCTGTCCGAATCCCCCCACAGCACAAGGGTAGGCACCGAAATCCGCGCAAATACATGTCGCGGATCCTCAGGGACGTCGAGGATGTCGGAAAAGATCCGGTGGTTGACGTGATAACGATGCCGCATTTCCGCATGCAATACAGGTGCGACCGCCCAAGACATGACCGCGCCGCGCGCCACGACGAACTCCGCCAATCTTCGCGTATGCGCCAGCGTTTTCGGCACCAGCGTGTTTTTGCCGCTCATGACCGTTCGCTCAAAGGCGCTCTGCTCGCTACCGGGAACGCCCGCCGCATTCATCAGCACCAGCGACCTCACCAGATCGGGTCGAGTCGATGCGACGTAGGCGGCAATTGCGCCGCCCATGGAGTTCCCGACCAGATGCACGGGACCGCGCGCCACGCTCTCGATGAAGGCCGCGACACGGCGAGCTTGCGACACAAAATCGTAGGATTGATCCGCGTGAAAGTGGCTTTCGCCAAAACCTGGCAGGTCGGGGGCGATCATCCGGTAACCGCCAATCAGGGGCCTCATCTGCAACCAGTTTTCCTTGATGGATCCGAACCCATGCAGGAACAGCACCGGGGCGTCCCGCCTACCGCCTCCGTGAACGAAATGGATCCGGTGCCCATCAACCCGGCATCGGCCGCGCATGAGGCCGAGCGCCGGCGGCAGAGCGCCCCGAATACCTTGCCAGAGCAGTGAACGGGCAGGGCGCCATCCCTCCAAGCGCGCCAGGAACGTCGGGCTCTTTACATCTACCCGGGCATTGGCCCGGTAGGCATGCCCCATAGCGGAGAAACCGGCATCCGCCGATGAGGAATTACTGGGGGTTGCCGTCATATACCATCCTGAGCTTCGGTTATTCGGCGGGACTGATCCGCCTCGACATTTGCCTAATTTAGTTGGTCGTCCGCCCAAATGTCAATAAGGCTGTTTATCTGTCCCGTACCGCCATGGGCGCGGCCTGGCAGCTTTTTTGTATTAATTTCGATCATGATCGGCGTAGGTAATCCGCTTGATGCTGGTTGTAATATGTGCTAATCCTTAGTGAAATGGTTGGTCGACCAACCATGGGTGGCCTCTGAAATCGGGAGAAACATGCTATGGCGCTAGCCAATCGGAAGATCGGTTACGACGAGGTCGTAACCCGGGACATCCACTTCGACATGACGGAACACACTGTGGCGCGTCACTGGTTCAATGGCGACCCGTGGACCACTCACTGGATGAACGGCATCCTCGCCGCCGTCCCGGACGGCGAACGCTGGGTGATGAATTCGGCCCGCCGCCAACTCGACAAACTTGACGATCCAGGGGTCAGGAAGGCGGCCATCGAGTTCATCAGACAAGAACGTATCCATGCCCGCGAGCACGATGTCATGAATGACATTGGAACAAAGCATGGCGTTCCCATCGACAAGGTCGAGGGGGTTTTCAAGAATATCCGGATCCAGTTGCAGGAAAAACTCAGCGACGACATGCAGAGTTCGATCGCGGCGGCCTTCGAACACATGACTGCGACAATCGCTTCCGTGCTGCTCGAACATCCCGATGTATTCGACGAGACCTCGCCGGAGTTGAGAGCCATGCTCTATTGGCACTTCGTGGAGGAAACCGAGCACAAGAGCGTCAGTTTCGACGTGTTCGTGGACTCCAGCGGTGGCGGATTGCGGGGTTATCTGCTGAGAACCGGCGGCATGGCGGCGGCAACCGTCCTGGGTTTCCCCTTGATGGTCGGGAATCACTTTTATCTCCTGTATGCAGACAAACAATTGACAAACTGGCGGTCCGCCTTGCGAATGACGAAGACATTGTTTGTCTCGCCCGGAGTCCTGACGGGCGTACTGAAAACCCTCCTTCCGTATTATTCGCCGACGTTCCACCCTTGGGATGATGACAACCGGGAAATCATTCGCGTGTGGAAGCGCGAGTACGATCAAACCGGCGACACGCTCAAGGCGTTCGATGCGCTTCGGGAATATGCCATGCAGCGTAAGGAACGCGAACATACGACGCCGATAAAACGCGTTCGCACCCAACAGCAGGCGCCGGTACTGACGGCCGTTTGAACTTACCTAGCTCTACAAGGACAACGTATGAAATCCCATAAAACATTGGTGTCACATTCTTCCGCCGCAGTCGTAACGGGTGCGGGCAGCGGCATAGGGCGGAGTTTCGCTCTTGAAATCGCGAAACGCGGAGGGTCGGTCATCTGCGCCGACATCCGGGTGGAGAGAGCCGAAGAAACCGCCGAGATGATCCGGCGTTCCGGGCGGATGGCGCATGCCGTTGCGTGCGATGTCGGCGAGGCGGAGCATGTTCGCGAACTGAGCGAGCGGGCGCCGGAGTTGTTGGAACGCCCCGTCACCCTGATCGTGAACAATGCGGGAATCGGCATCGGAGGCCCCATCGGGGAGGTTTCCCTGGAAGACTGGAAGGCCTGCCTGCATGTCAATCTGTGGGGCGTCATCCACGGTTGTCACTACTTTGTGCCGCAAATCAAAGCATTGGGATACGGCGGCGTGATCAATGTCGCTTCAGCTGCAGGGTTCGCCGCCGCGCCGGAGATGACCACATACAACGTCACCAAAGCCGGCGTCCTGTCGCTGACGGAAACGCTTTACGCTGAGCTTGCAGGGACGGGCGTCAGCGTAACCGCACTTTGTCCTACCTTCGTTCCCACGAACATTGTGCGTGACGGCAAGATGCCCGAAAACCGCAAGGAGTTCGCCGGCAAGGCGATGACGCGGTTTGCTCTGACAAACAGCGACACCGTGGCCAAAAAAACGCTGGATGCACTCGATAAGGGCCGGCTCTACATGCTGCCGCAGATCGACGGGCGCATTGCCTGGCTGTTCAAGCGTGCAACCCCAAGCCTGTATGCCAAGGCGCTGGGCGAAACGTATCGCCTGATCGCCGGCTGATCCCTGCGCCGCCGCATTCGCATTTAAGGAGCAGATCAATGAATATCGCAGTTAACAGGCAACTGGGGGAGGCCGGCGCGGTGAGGCGCGTCTCCCATCCTGACCATGAAGTGGTGATTATCGGTGCAGGCATCTCGGGTATCGGCGCCGCCATCCGTCTAAGAAACGAAGGCATCAATGATTTTCTGATTCTTGAAAGAAGCAGCGGCGTCGGCGGCACCTGGCGTGACAACCGTTACCCGGGCATTGCCGTGGACATCACTTCGTTCACCTATTCGTATTCCTTTGAACAAAATCCGAACTGGTCCCGTTTTTTCGCACCGGGTCATGAACTTCAACGCTATGTCGAGCGGGTGGCGGCAAAACACGCGATCTACGACAAAGCTCGCTTTAATGTCGAGGTGATGAACGCCGGGTTCGATGAAGTATCCCATGTCTGGACGATCGATTTGCACGACGGGACATCCGTCACTGCCAGGCATCTGGTCTCCGCCACCGGCGGCCTGATCACCGCCAAGCGGCCGGATATCGAGGGACTGGAGCGCTTTCAGGGAAAGGTCATCCATACCGCCGAGTGGGACGACGGGATTGATCTGACGGGCAAGCGCGTCGCTATCATCGGGACAGGGGCGACGGCGGTGCAGCTGGCGCCGGAAATCGCTCGCAAGGCGGCGCGCCTTGACGTTTACCAGCGCACGCCGATTTGGGTGCTGAAGAAGCCGGACCGGCAGGTGCCTGCCTGGACGCGAAGCCTGTTCCGGTGGTCTCCGCTGGCGCAGAGGGCCATGCGCGTAGGGACGGATATCGGCAGCGAGACGCTGATGGTAATCGGCGCCATCTACTACCGGCAGTTTCCGTGGCTCGTCAGTTTCTGTGAGAAAGCGGCCATCAGCAATATGAAAGATCAGTTGCCCGGCCGTGAAGATCTGTGGGACAAGCTAACCCCGCATTACGGCTTTCTGTGCAAGCGGCCGACTTTCTCCAATGAATACTTCAGCACCTTCGGAAAGCCGAATGTAGACCTCGTGACGACACCGATTGCGCAGGTGACGGAAGGCGGTATCGTCACTCACGATGGCATGCAGCGCGACATCGACGTGCTGATTCTGGCGACGGGATACAAGACCTTTGAAAAGGGTAATCTGCCGCCGTACCCGGTGCATGGCCGTGGAGGACGCGAAATCGGCGAATATTGGGACGAAAACCGGTTCCAGGCCTACGAGGGGCTGACAGTTCACGGCTTCCCGAACTTCTACATCATGCTCGGACCCTATGCATTGATCGGCACATCGTATTTCAAAATGGTGGAAGGAAACGCCATTCACCTAACCCGTTGCATTGCCGAAGCAAAGCGCCGGGGAGCCACCGCCGTCGAGGTTCGCAAGAGCGTGCATGACGCCTACTTCGCCAACATCTTGGAGCGTCAGAAAAACACGGTGTTCCTGAATCACAACTGCGGCGGGTCGAACAGTTACTATTTCGACAAGCACGGCGATGCGCCCATGCTGAGGCCATCAACATCCGTCGAAATGCTTTGGCGCGCCAAGCACTTGCCAATGTCGAATTACACCTTTTCCAAGTGCGGGTTGCAGGGTTCCGTTGCGAAGTAAATTGACTGAAAGCCTCGGCGGTATGGCAAGGAACGCATCTCTATACAGCAGCAACTCGCCCCGAGGTTTTGGGGGCGGGTTGTTGCCCCCCCCCGCTGAGGCGCCATTCTCACGGCGCGGTGTAGGTCAGACTGTTAGCGCCGCTTTCTTCGATACTGACCGCAGCTTGGCCATACCGGTTGGGCGCGTAAATTCCATGACCCCGTCTTCGACAGGGGCGCGGCGCAACAAGGTCATATCGATGGCGTAGTTCTGGAAAAGCTTCCAGGGCGCCTTGTTGCCCTGCTTGGGCAGACGATCGACCGCACGCTGGAAGTAACCCGAGCTCATGTCCATGAACGGCGCCGGTTGCACGGACGGATCATGATTGCGGGGAACGCAGATCTTCGTGCCGGTTTTGTCCATGTGCTTGATCAGGCGGCAGGCGTACTCGGCGATCAAATCGGCCTTGAGCGTCCACGAGGCGTTGGTGTAGCCCAAGGTATTGGTCAGGTTCGGCAGGTCGCTGAACATCATGCCCTTATAGGTCATGGCCTTGGAAAGGTCGTACGACCTCCCGTCGACAAGTACTTCCGCGCCGCCGAGCAGTTGCATCTCAAGACCGGTGGCGCAAACAACGATATCCGCCTTCAGCTCCTTGCCGCTCCTTAGCAGGATGCCGTCAGGTGTAAAGCGCTCAATGTGATCGGTGACGACCGACGCCTTGCCTTGCTTGAGCACCTTGAACAGATCGCCTTTCGGCACCGCGCACAGGCGCTGATCCCACGGGTTGTAGGCAGGAGTGAAGTGCGCCATGTCGAAGCGCCCGCCCACCTGTGCGCGCACCTGTGCGAGAAGGAGCCGCCGCACGGCAAGGGGGCGCGAGCGGGAAATTTTGAACATGCCGGCAGTGAGCGCGATGTTGCGCATGCGACCAATGCGGTACACAAGCATCTCCGGCAGCACCTTGCGGAGCATGTTTGAAAGGCCGTCATTCTGCGGCACGGTGACCACATAGGTGGGCGAACGCTGCAACATGGTGACGTGGGCGGCCTTGTCGGTCATCGCGGGCACCACGGTGACTGCGGTGGCGCCGGAACCGATCACCACGACATTCTTGCCCGTGTAGTCGAGACTCTTCGGCCAAAACTGCGGCAAGATGAATTGCCCTTGGAAATTTTCCCGATCTTTGAAGTCGGGAACATAGCCCTTGTCGTAATTGTAGTAACCCGAACACATGAATAGGAAATTGCAGGTATAGGTCTCGATCTTGTCCGCTGCCTGGGACTCGACGCCAGCCTCGTAGCGGCCGACCTTCGTCTCCACCGTCCATAGCGCGGTCTCGCTGGACCAAGATGCCTTCACCACCTTGCGGCCATAGCGGATATGTTTTTCGATGCCGTTTTCGCGCGCCGTCTCACGCACATAGTCACGAATCTTCGGGCCGTCGGCGATGATCTGGGTTTCGGTCCACGGCTTGAAGTTATAGCCCAAGGTGTACATGTCCGAATCGGAGCGGATACCCGGATAGCGGAAGATGTCCCAGGTGCCGCCGATCGCATCCCGCCGCTCAAGGATGGCATAGGTTTTACCGGGGCATTCTTGTTGGAGGTGGTAGGCGGCGCCAATGCCGCTCAGACCGGCGCCGACGATCAGCACGTCAAAATGTTGGTTGGCCATGGATACAGGCTCCTGTTAAAGAATGGAACGGGGCCGTCGTACAAAGGGGCTGCCGACAGGCATGTTGAACAAGTTCCGGGCTGATGACCGCACTGCAGCCATCCTTCGCTGATTCAGGTTCAAGGAGGCGTTAACTCATGCCGCCGCCGACACCTCCAGTTCAGCCAAGAAGGCCATGACGGCCTCAAGGAACACGTCGTTACGGTCACCTGCAACCATGTGGCCGGCACCGCCGACGTGCATTACGCGTGCGTGCGGGATGCGGGTCTGGAACTCATGAATGATGTCCTCGCTCACAATGTCGCTCATCCGGCCGCGAACCAAGAGCACCGGTTGCCGTAGCCCCTCCGCCGCCCGGTAGAGCGCTTCCTCTTCGGCAGCCTTGTCGCGTGTGCGCCCGAATTGGGTTAACAGGTGTGGATCCCAGTGCCAGTACCAACGACCGTCCTCGGCCTGTCGGAGATTCTTGCGCAGGCCGCCGGGATCGCTCCGTTGCGCGCGTTGCGGCTGATAGGCGGCAACGGCCGCCGCCGCATCCTCGAGCGAGACAAAACCGGAAGTATGCGCCGCCATGAAATCCAGGATGCGTTTGACGCCTTCCGGGTTGGTGCGCGGTGCAATATCAACGAGCACGAGCGCACGTGAAACCTCCGCCGGCATACCGGGGCTTGCGCCGTGGCCGGTGTTCGCGATCATCGCGGCGATACCGCCGAGCGAAGCGCCCACAATCACCGGCGGCGCCGACTGCGCCTCAGCCAGAGCGCGTACGTCAAGCGCAAAATCGGTAGTACGGTAGTCGGCGGTGCGATCGCTCTCGCCATGGCCCCGCATATCGACGGCTATCGCCCGCCAGCCTTCCTCCCCGAGCTTCCGCGCGGCGCCTCCCCAAGCGTGGCGCGTCTGGCCGCCACCGTGGAAGAACAGCACCGGCTCGCCATCTTCCGGTCCATACGCGCTCAGCGCCAAGCGATGGCCGGCGGGTGTCGTAAAGTATTCGGTCGTCATTGCCGGCGACTCAATGCATGCCAGTCGGCATGACGGCGGCGCGATTGCGGAAATAGTCGTTGAGGAAGCCATCGTCACCGAACATAATCCGCCTCCACTTCGCCTCAAGCGCCTTCGAGTCGTGCTTTGCCGGGTGGAAGTGCTTACGCAGAAAAATCGGCAATTTCGGCAGCACTTTGGTGACGAAGCCATTGCTGCCGAACAGGAGCGTCAGTCCCTGACCAATGTCCTTAAGCCCGGCGGCCTTGCCTTCATGCGCCACCAGCCAAGCCCAACTGAAGAAGGCGGCCGGAACCAGTGCTACGATCACGGCGGCGGCGGCAACGACCCGCTCGGCCTGAGAGTTACCGGCCAGTTCATAGACATCGTAAGCCACGGCCTTGTGCTCGAGCTCCTCAAGCGCATGCCACTGCCAGAGTTTGATCATCTCCGGGTCGGCTTTTCTCGCGAAATCGGGGTCTTCGAGCAATTGCTCGGCGAGCAGAGCGGTGAAGTGCTCCATGAATGTGGTTGCGGCAAGCCGAGTGCTCTTCGGCAGGTATTCCAGTGCGCCGAGGCCGGTCTTCACGGCGGCGATCGGTAATCGCAGGTCGATGCCGCGCTGCTCAAACAATCCGTTGAGCTTGTCATGCTCCCGACTATGGATCGCCTCCTGGCCCATGAAGCCGGATATCTGGTCTTTGAGCGTCACATCTTTGACGATATCGCGGAAATTGCGCACAGACTCCATGAAAAAGTGCTCACCGGGCGGAAACCAGCTGGACAACATCGCGAAGAAAAGCGTCGCCGTCGCGTTGTCATCATAGAAGTACTGCCGCGTCTGATCCATGCTGAAATCCATCTGGCGAGGCGGAATACCGACGCGGGCGCCAGCAGGCTGGCGAACGGCGGCTTTCGGTTCAACAATGGTATGGGTCATGGTGAATGTTTCTCTGTAGTTCACGGTTGGTTAGCCCCTGACCACCGGCGCGAGTAAAGCGTCACAGGCGATCATTCAGGTCAATTGCCGATATCCTGGAGAGGACGCAGCACACCCGAGACACGCCGAATTTAGTTGGTCAACCAACCAAATGTCAACAACTAAATATTCATCCGCCAATGAACTCACTCTTACGATGGCCTGACAACCCGCCGCAGGAATACGCTGCCGAATGGTGCCCACTTCAGAACTTTCTCTGAATATGACAAAGCGCCACGCGCAATGCCTTTTGGTTTGGCCAATGACTGAAGCCCCCTGCTTCACGACCACAATGACTTGACGCTTGGCCAAATGACCAATTATTCTATGCGCTAATTTGGGCTAATGACCAAGGCGAGCATCGGGCGTATACGTATAAGAGGCGCATGATGCGGCATGAACACAATATTGAAGTCGCAAAACTTGTCCACACGAGAACCGCATGCACATGCAATACCCACGAACGCATAGCCCCGAGGCATCCCCAGGTCAGGGCGATTGATACCGCTCTTCGGCACCTGTTCCCAGTGGCATGGGACTCCGGTATCCCGGAGAAGGTCAGCGTCTGGCTTGAGGAGTACGAGCGGCATGGTGACCCCATGGAGGCTTCGAGACGTGTATTTGATGCGGTGCAACCGCATTGAGACAATACCTGAGCGTAACTTGCATACGTGCATGTAGGAATGCAACACTTTCACATTCGCCTTTTTGTGAGAGTACCGCCATGCATCTTGTCGCATCACCCAAAGTTGACACAGATCGCGAAAGAATTCTTTCCGCCGCAGCACGACTGTTTCGGGAGAAAGGATTCGATGGAACAACGATACGACAGATTGCGGAGGCTTCCGGCTTGTTACCAGGAAGCCTCCATTACCGATATCGCGCCAAGGAAGACATTCTGGTCGATATGATGCGGGTAGCTATTGAAAGGACGATTACCCGCATCATCGAGGCAACCGCTGATATTCAAGAGCCCTTGGTACGCATACAAACCGCGCTGCAAGCCCACACGGAGATGCTGCTGTCGGGAGACGACATGATTTACGTACTGCTTTTCGAGTGGCGCTCCTTGAGAGGCAATGCGCGGCAAGAAATTATCGGTGAACGCGATCGCTATGAAAAATATTGGGACTCCATGCTTTCCTCTATCAAGGAGCAAGGTTACATCCGGGCCGACATTGACGAACATCTGCTTCGCCTGATTGGGCTGGGCGCTATCAACTGGATGGCAACCTGGTACAGAAAGGATGGGAAGTATTCACTTGATGAGATCGGGAATACCTTATGGTCGATCATTTCCAAAGGCATTCTGGCCACGCACTGAATCATGAACATATCGCAGAGGGCAACTTGAGCCATCCACTAACCGATCAGGAAATAACACACCGAACCGGCTTGCACTGCGGCAGTTCCGCCATACGCGATCTGCTCGAATTTCATGGCATTTGCCTTACCGAAGCCTTTTGCTTCGGTCTGGGCTCAGGCTTGGGGATCACGTATCTCAAGTTGGTGAACGGCCCTGTTCCATATATCGTACACGTACGTTCCTTGGGATTTGAGGAGCGTCTATTAACAACCATCGACCCGACCATGAAATGGTCGACCTTTGAAAGCGAAGGCGCCGCCGCTGGATGCCTTCACGAACGTTTAGACGCCGGCAAACCCGCTCTACTCCTCACCGACATCTTCCATCTGCCCTATTATGGCAGCAGCACTCATTTCCCCGGGCATGCGATTGTAGCATGGCGACGAGATGCCGACTCCGGCCAAGTTCTGGTAACGGATACCGAGCGACCTGAACTGTTATCGGTACCGGAAGCCAAGTTGACCTTGGCGCGTTTTTCCCATCAGCCGCCTTTTATTCACCTCGGAAACATGTACTCCCCCGACCATCTGACGTTGGATGGCGTATCACTGCGCGATGCCGCCAGAGACGCCGTACGACTCAACGCAGATTTGTTGTTACAAGGGACAGAGTGCAGCGGAATCCTGGCCATTGCGCAATGGCGCAAGGAACTTCCCCAATGGGCCGACACCGCCGAATGGCGTTGGACGACCCGATTCGCTTATCAAATCATTGAGAAGCGCGGCACGGGAGGGGGAGGATTCCGCTTGATGTATGCCGACTTTCTCGATGAACTGGCCACCATTGATCCTGCGATTCAGGCGTCGACTCTTCCACGACTCATGCGTGAATCGGCTGCCGCCTGGACAGCCTTGGCTCAGACTCTCAAAAACGCATCAGAAGATACAAGCTTCCCCTTGATTGAAATTGATACTGCTCTCTCCGTTGTCGAACACGCCGAGTACCGTTACGCACTTGCCGCGATGCGCCTCTGAATGAGAGAACCTCACTGTCAGGAAAGAATGAAACATGGTTGACTTTCAAGCGGCAAAAATATTCTTTGGCGAACATCATCCGCTGTTCAATGCCATGGGCATCAAAATCAGCCGTTGCAACGAGGGTAAAGCCGTGATGACAATGCCATTTTCAACGCAGTTGACCGACCATAGGGGCGCATTACATCGCGGCGTTATGGTAACTCTGCTTGACACGACTTGCGGACTGGCTATCTTTTCCGCCTTAAAGAGCATGCGTCCAATCGCCACTATTGATCTGCGCGTTGATTACTTACGCCCCATCCCTGCGGGCGCCGGACTCGAGGCTATCGTTGAATGTGTAGGAACCACGCCGACAGTTGCTTTTATCGTGGGTAAAGCAATGAGCACCCAAGACTCGGAGCTCGTGGCAACGGTTTCAGGTTCCTTTGCTATCGACACCTTGGGGCCATCTTTTGACAGCGTCGACCTCAGCCAGATTCAGGAAGTAAAAAATGCTTGAAGCAGCCCCCCACCTCTCCAAAGCGCCGGATGCAACTATCGACTGCCCCTTCATGGAGTTTCTGGGGATACGCCCGCTCCATGAGGATGCCCAAGACCGCTACTGCTTGGACTTTCGGGAAGAGCATGTAGGCAATCCACTGATCAGAACCTTTCATGGCGGGATTCTTGCCAGTTTCGGCGAAATCGTGGCCGCAATGCACTTGGCTAAATCGCTTATGCGGAGCGACGTCCCGGAATGTGCGTCCATGACTTTCGATTACCTTCGCCCCGCGTTTGCGGGAACAATAACCGCTACGCCAAAAATCGTTCGCCGCGGCCGACGCATTACGACTGTCTCCATTCAATTGCATATGGATGGAAAACTGGTGAGCATCGGCCGCTTTCTGTTCCCTGCTGCGCCTTCATTGACCTGAGGCCTTGGACACGGAAACCTCCTCCACATCATTATTTAGCATACGCGCAAGGCCAACCATCACTTTATAGGGTGCCTGACGCTGGATAAAATTGATTGCCCAAGTAGGTATTTTCCCACCTGGATCAATGTATCCCTCAACGGCTACTTGAACCCGCTTGCCTGGTAATGAATTTAGCCTGACCGTCATGTCTTCTGCGGCCATACGCACCAACGGTGGTTTTGAGGCAATGTAATCAGGAACGGCATTGACTCGCAGAGTAGCATTACCTCCATCCGCAGAACGTTCGACAACGACATGTAAAATCACATCTCGATCAGGTAAACCGGCAGGCGCACGATGAACCATATACATATAATGCTCCACCGCAGAAACTTGCTTCAGAATACGTGACTCGATGACCTCCCAATACCACTTCCGAAACTCTTGCGCATTCATGAAAACATCTATCGCAGCGTCCACTGTTCCGTCCAGCGATGCCTTGACCTTAAAAGAGCGATATTGCTTTCCATCCTCTTGCCGCATAAATGTCTGAATATTGCGAATTTTGTCATTCCTGACCATCACCCATTCGTTGGTCAACCGGGTTTGTAGTTGCTCCAGGTCATCATTGTCATCCCCCTGGGCAGCGAGGGCTAATGGCGTTGCGCACATCAAAGCAGCTGAAAAAACCGTCATTAAGACGCAAGACTTCATTTTTTTTGTTTTGGCAAACATAAATCCAACCTTTCCCTTTTATAATCAAAAACATACAAGGCAATAGTCAAAGCCCCGTTGACTCCAATCCGGGGCCGATAGAGCCAAGCTCTCCTTCCCATAGCTCTGACGATAACATCATCACACCTTGGTTGGCCAGCCAAACAAATCCCGGAATTGTCAGCTATCGCTGCGCGTGAATCATTCCCTCATGAACCCAAGCTGACTCTACCAGCCCCACCAATCTCAGTTCGTCACAGGACTCGCGCACCATCTCTGCCCATTTTTTCGGGCGGTTGCACAGGGAGGCACACATCCGATTGAATGTATCCAGCGCCAGAGGGTAGGGCTGTTTATGGGATGCCAGATAGTCATACAGACGTCTCGACACCGGCGACAACTTGCGATATTTGGTCCACACCACTTGGGTGTAATGGTGGCCCGCAAACAAATACACCATTTCGCCGTCGATCTCGACCTCGCAACGCGCTCCGCGCGTCCCACGGCCTACCATCCGGTAACGTTTGATCATCGACAGCGACTCCAGACTACCCAGCCGCTTGGAAACAAACTTGATCGCGCTCGCCTGCAGGCGGTCCAGGCACTCCTCGGCGCGCTGGTAGTAACGGCCGTTGATCGGCCAGTCCAGATCCGTGCACAGCTGATAAAGCGTGAAGGAGACTGACTGCCCTAGCGGGAAGTGCTTGGCGTATTCCAGAACTTGCTGCCACACCAGTTCATCATCATCAGCCCGCAATTCGATACCAGTATAGTAAATCTGGACATCCTGGCTGGTGTGGAAGACCTCATGCCCCATCATCGCCTCACGGGGTATTTTTTTATTACGCACGGTAAACAATGCTGATCGGGCATAATCATTCGGAATAGCACGCATATCGGCGGGCCACAACGGCAGTTGGTGCACTTGTTCCAGATCATTATCCGGCGATTTAATCAGGGCACGGCGCTGCATGGCCTCAACCGTGGCCACCAGATTCCCCTTATCTTTCTTTGCCGCCGCCATAATAATCCCTCACCGCAACCCTTATTCCCAACCGTCAGGACGTTGCTGCCTGACATGGAAAATACGCAGTATCTGTAATTCATCCCCAACCACGCGATAGGGGATTATATACGGATACCCAATAACACCGATTTCACGGACTCCTGCCACTCGACCGGTTTTACTCATCGCCGGGAAATGACTGATCTTATCCACGGTATCCTGCACTGACAGAACAAAACTCCGGGCCGCTTGAGGATTATCTTTGACAATCCACTCGGCCGCCTGATCCAGATTCCGGACCGCGCTCCTCAGCCACTTAACCCGCATGACCCGCCCACTTGCGAATCACCCCAGGAGCATCATCCTCGGCAGCAAAATCACCCGCATCAGCCTCTTGCAAGGCATCCTGAATTTCTTGGACTTGCCAGGCCTGTTCACGCACATAGGCCTGAATCGCTTCAACAGCGACGAAGGAGCGGCTACGACCCATCGCCTTGGCCAGCAGCTCCAGCTGCTCGGCCAGCGATTCGGGCAGCCGCATGGAAATTGTCGTGGACATCACACCCCTGTTTTACTTTGTGTACACATGATTGCATTGTACCACAAGAGCATGGGGGCGTACTGAAATTGAGCACCAAATCTATCACGCCGCCTTATCCGCAACCACAGCCGAACGTGTAGAGCGGGCCTTGGTTTTGGCCACCGGATTCGGCAATCGCCGCACATAAGGGAGGAAGGTGGGCAGCTCCGGCATCGGCTCCTTGCGCAGCTTTCCCCACTCCAGACGTAACCAGCGGGCCAGCATCCCGACCTGACGTCGCACCAGCCGAAATCCGGGGCTTTGATACAGGGAAGCCACTGCTACCCCGTAGAGCAGATCGTTGCGCGCCAGGATCGCGTTCCGGAGACGTTTCTGATGGAAGGAATACGTCGCTTGGGACATACGCCAGGACCAGCTCACCCCGTCGTGCACCAACTCGTAATCGGGCAACCGGATGCGGTTAGCCTTGTCGCGAAGGTCGAGCAACGTCTCATAGTCATGTACCCGGCCCTTGCCTTCGGTGGCCAGCAACCAGAACCGCGCCTTGTCGCTGTCTAAAGGCGTCCAGACCAGAAACTGGGTGACCGCCTCACCGCTGCGCTTGCGGCGGGCACGCTGAAACTTACTCAACTCGGTGTCGTACTGTTGAGCAAATTTTCTGCTGAGGCTGTTCAGTTTGTCGAGGCCAACCTCCCCCTGAAAGTAATAGCGGTAGTCGAGGCGGGCGTAGTCCTGAAGGCGTTGCATCAGGAGTATCTTGCTTTCGCAGGTCAGCATGGCTGAAGTGAATCCATTCGGAAAACGGGCGCGAATCCTAGCTGACAGACCGCAACCAAATAAAGCTGCACTGTATTTTTTACAGGCACTCAGGTGGATTTGAGGATATGAAGTAGGATCATTTGTGCAGGGAATGAGCTTCTGAATAATAAGAGATTCCTGCGGGCCTTGAGGCCCGCTCTACGACCTGCGAGAATTTTCGGGACGCCGGAGTTCCGGGTGTCAGCCACGTGTGACAGCGGGGTTGCCACCCCCGCTGCGTCTTCCCACCGACCAGGAACTCCCGATCGCCAATCGGGAGCCAGACTGGTGAAGCCGTATGCCCGTAATGGGGCTGGTACGGCTACGACGGGCGCTAGGAGCTGTGATGCTCCTTTCGACCCAATCCGCCTCCGGGCGAGGCAATTCATGTTTCATGAATCACGACAGGAGATTCATGACTCATGCTTCAAGATGTTGAGTTTGGGCGACACGGACACGGGAGCCTGGGTAACCAGGCCACACCCTGTTTCCGGTGAGAATCGGTAATCAGTCCGATCCAGGGGCGGCAGGAGACTGTCGAACCTGTGCCACGCAGGTGGGCTGCTGAGGGCGTGGAAACACGTCAGGGGTCTGAGGAGAAATCTGGAAGGCTCGGTACCTGGGGGCGCAAGCCGCCAGGATCGCTGTACAGCTTAAGCCTGTAATTGCGCCCGCAGAGGGTGCATCGTGGGGAACAAGAGCCAGTCCCTGACTGAAGCTCGATGATCCGATGTGTTGGTAAGCGACTTGCTTTGGAATCTCGGAGCGCTGAAAACCCGCCTTGCGGGTGAGGCCGATGGCCAAGACACATTAGGGGAGAGCACTGGCGTTCTGTTCAATGAGACACCGGAAAATAACGTGGGAACCGCTGACGGCCGATTGAGACGGGTGGCACCGTCGAGGCGCAAGCGGGGGAGATTCGATGAGTAGGGGCGAAAGGGTCGGGCGATTCAGTCGAAGGCCGACTACGAGCCGTAACCATACGTTGTATGGCCGGTATGTACCCGAAAGTTGGAACCAGTTGTTGATCGGTGGGAGGACCAGCGCGTGTGCGGCAGGGGTGGCACCCTGCCTGCTTTGAACTTCGCTTTTGCGGAAACCAGGCAATCACACGCCGAAAAGTTGTGGTAGAAAACAACCCAACCCTGTCCGGAGGGGTGGCGATCTTTTGATCGGCCGGACCACGGTGAAGGCTACTTTGTGGCTGGATGCGTGAAAACACTCCTAACTCAACCCCCCGCCTATTGGCGGGGGGTTTCTTAATGCTTTCTACGAGATGAGTTTAAATGACGAGACAGGCAAAAAATCAGATTATATTATTGTTTTATATAATCTGATTATTACTATTT
>JAGKWZ010000468.1 GCA_021151605.1 Verrucomicrobiaceae bacterium | reverse complement strand
CCCATGGGTTATCCGCAGGGGTATCCCATGCAGCCCGGAATGATGCCGCCTCAGGGCTACCCACAACCGATGGGCTACCCACCTGGCTATCCCATGCAGCCTGGAATGATGCCGCCTCAGGGCTACCCGCAACCGATGGGCTACCCACCGGGATATCCGCAGCCGATGGGATATCAACAAGGCTACCCACAGCCGGGCTATCCCCAGCAAGGTTACCCACAGGGCTATCCCATGCCCATGCACCCTGGCATGATGCCACCTCCGCAGGAGATGCCCATTCCTGTAACTGTGCCAGCTGCTATGCCTGCTCCATCAGAGGCACCGCCCCCAGTTCCAGCTCCCAGCGCCGCAGCCGTAGTCGCTCCGACCGTCAGCGCAGAGCCAGAGGCTGTGGCCGCCCTCCTGGTCGAAGATGTGCCGCAGCACCACGAGGAAGGCCATGTCTTTCATCCTCCTGGCTTCGTGCCCACGGAAACAAAGAAGGTCAATCCGATCGTCCAGCTCTGGCGCAAGGTCGGCGGTGGTTCGCTGACTCTGAGCATCGCCATCCATGTCGGCATTCTCGTCATCGGCGGAGCCATCGTCGTCAGCTCACAGATGATCCAGAAGCAGGTCGATTTCCTCCCTGGCGGTGGCAGTCAGCAGGGGGCAGCGGCCAGTGCGGAGATGAAGCACAAGGTTTCTCAGAAGAAACGCACGTCCCTGAACAAGACGATGCCGATGAAAAAGATCGTCAGCACGAGCAATACTTCTGCCGTCGTGCTGCCAGATGCTCCGCCTGATCTGCTGGATGTGCCGGATGTGAGTTCCATGATGGGCGGCGGCTCCCTGGGTAGTGGCGGCTTTGGTAAAAGTGGAGCCGGTGGCGGATTTGGCACTGGTATCGGCATGGGGTCCATGCAGGGGTTTGTCAGTTTGCCTCCGTCGATGAAGACCCGCTGCTCACCTCAAGAGCGGCTGAAGAAGCTGGCGGAAAGTGGTGGTTCACCCGAATGTGAGCGGGCTGTTTCAAACTCGCTCGAATGGCTGAAGACGAAGCAGAATCCCGACGGTTCGTGGGGGAGTAGCAACAAGTCAGCCATGACCGGCATGGTGCTTCTCTGTTTTCTCGGACGCTGTGAAACTCCTGACTCTCCTTTCTATGGAGACAACGTCATGAAGGGCATCATGTACCTCATTGAGCTTTCCAAGAAGAATGAGTACGGTGCCATCACTGAGGACTTCAAAGGCAACGCCGGAGCCTATGAGCACGGCATCGCCACCTATGCGCTCGGCGAAATGTACACCCTGGCCCGCCTTGGTAATAAGGAACTGCCAGGCATGAAAGACGCCTTTGTGAAGGGGGTCGAACTCATCATCAAATGCCAGAACAAAGCGGATGCAGGCAAGGCTGAAGGCTCCTGGGATTATTACACCAAAAACATCTCCGAAGGAAAACCCACCTCCAAACGCGAGGACCTTTCCGTGGCTGGCTGGCAATATCAGGCGCTGAAGGCGGCCAAGTTCACCAGCTTAAAGATCGATGGCCTCCACAGCGCCATCGACAAGACCTGCGACTACATCGAGCGCGTGCAATCCAAGGATGGCGGCTATGGAAATACGGACCGTGACAAGGCCTACAACCAGTGGAGTCTCACCGGTACTGGCATTCTCGGCCTTCAGACTCTTGGAAAGGGACGCACAGCCTCCATCAAGAAAGGCCTCGGCTTCCTACACCGCTTCCTCGAAGCTGAGCCGCTGGACTGGCAGAAGAACTGCAATCTCTACTGCTGGTATTACTACACCCAGGCCTTCTTCCAGGCTGGTGGTGATGAATGGAAGTTCTACAACCAGCAGTTCCTTCCCCAGATCCTCAATGCCCAGAATCCTGACGGCAGCTTCAAAGCAGGCCGCCCGAACTGGGTCCACGGCAGTGACAACGGAAACCCGATCTACCGCCAGGTGCTCTGCACACTCCAGCTCGAAGTGTACTACCGCTACCTCAAGGTCGGTGATCGCGACGAGGAAAGCTTCTTCGATCGTCAGTAATCCCGGCACCTTTGAATAGCGCGCATCTCGGTATCGGGGTGCGCGTTTTTGTCATGAAAGGGCAGGGGCTTGGAGTTTGCAGTCGCATTCCGCCTGGACATCTCTCGCTCGCTCGCTGCTTATGACTTCAGCAGAGTAAAAAAGACATCGCCAGAATGGAAGGCGGCGGGTTAGCCTGCGTTGCTTCGCTCCCACCCATGTTTTTGCAATTTTCCCTGCTGAGTTTGCTCAGCGCCTTCCTCCTGTTTCAGGTCCAGCCCGTCATCAGCAAATTCATTCTTCCATGGTTCGGAGGTAGTCCGGGGGTGTGGACGACGTGCATGCTCTTCTTCCAGGTCGTGCTCTTTGGCGGCTACAGCTATGCTCATGCACTCACACGGTTAAAGCCGAGGACACAGTGGATGATTCATTCGGTGCTAATCCTCGCAGCCCTGGCTTTTTTGCCCATCGCACCAGGAGATTCCTGGAAGCCGACGGGTAGTGAGGAGCCATCCGGGCGAATCCTTCTCCTGCTGCTAGGCACGGTAGGGCTGCCCTATTTTGTGCTTTCCAGCACCAGCCCTCTCACACAGGTCTGGTTCACGCGGGCCATGCCTGGCAAGTCGCCTTGGCGGCTTTATGCGCTGTCAAATCTCGGCTCACTCGCTGCGCTGCTAAGCTATCCATTCTTCCTGGAGCCGCGCTGGGATGTCACCCAACAGACTTGGATGTGGTCGGGTGGTTTTGTGCTCTTTGCCCTACTCTCGCTCTGGCTGGTGAAGCGCACTTTGAAGGTGGAAGCTGAGCCAGTGTCGGAAGCTGAGTCACCTGTGGAAGCGTCTAGCGTTTACATCGAGGAGAGTAAAGCTTCGAACTGGTGGCTGAGGAAAGTAGCAAACTTTTGGCTGCGCTTTCGCTGGGTGTTATTACCTGCATTGGAGAAGGTGGCCGCACGCTGGTTCCAGCGCCTCCTCTGGGTCCTGCTGCCCGCTCTGGCAAGCGCACTGCTGCTGGCCGCGACGAATCATGTCAGTCAAGACGTCGCGGTGGTGCCCTTCATGTGGGTCATCCCACTCAGCTTGTATTTGCTCAGTTTCATCATCTGCTTCGAGCATGAGCGCTGGTATGCGAGCTGGGCCTGGGCTCTTCCCGCGCTGGGCGTCCTCTTCATCGCCGCGCTGGGAAAGAAGCTCGACCTCATC
>JAGKWZ010000113.1 GCA_021151605.1 Verrucomicrobiaceae bacterium | reverse complement strand
GGATGAGGTCTTTCGCGCCGGTTTGTTTCATCCAGGTTTCCATGAGCGTTTTCATTTCAGCGACCTTTTCGGGGTAGCGGTCGGCGAGGTTTTCGTGCTCGCCGGGGTCGGTTTCGAGATCGAAGAGTTCCACGCGGGGCTGCGGCTGGTAGCGGAGGGTTGTATCGGTGACGCGGGGACCGATGATCTCGATGTGGTCGTAGGGGTTCCAGACGAGCTTGTAGCGGCTCTGGATCGCCGCTCGCACGGGCGTAGTCGCGAACTCGGCGAGGTAATGCGGGTAGGTGACGAACAAGGTGCGCTCCTGCAGCGTGCCGCCGGTGAAGAGCGGGCGAAGGCTGGTGCCATCGAGCTTGTGGGTGGGATCGGGCGTCACACCGGCGGCCTCGCAGAGCGTGGGCAGGAGATCGGCAAAATGCACGGGCGTGTCGCTGCGCTGACCGGCTTTGATTTGCGCGGGCCAGCGGATGAAGAGCGGAACACGCACGCCGCCTTCGTAGAGCGTGCCTTTGCCGAGGCGGAAGGGCTGGTTTTCCACGGAGTAGAGCGATTTGCCGATGCCGCCGTTGTCGCTGGCGAAGAGGACCATCGTGTTGTCGGCGAGGCCGAGTTCATCCAGCGCGGCGAGCACGCGGCCCACGGAGTGATCGACGAACTCCAGCGAGGCGAGCAGGTCGGGCGGCATGATGTTCTTTTTGTCCTTCAGTCGCTCTTTCCACCGCGCCTGATCCTCCGGCGGCACGACATGGCCGCCATGCACGGCGACGTAGGGCAGATACAAAAAGAAGCTCTGCGCCTTGTTGTCGCGCATGAACTGGATGGCGTCATCGGTGAAGTGCTTCGTGTCGCGATAGGGTCGGCTGCGGGCGGGTTTGTCGGTGCAGAAGTCGAAACCGTAGCTGGTAGCGAGCTTCGGCGTGAGATGCTGCAACGGAAGATGCCACTTTCCCGAGATGGCAGTGCGGTAGCCGCCCTTCCTGAGCGCCTGCACGAGCGAGTAACCGCCCGGCTGGAACGGATCGGGCAAACGAGCGTTGGAATCGGCTTCACTAAATTTGCCGCCGGAACTGGCATCGGGAGGCAAAGGCAGCAGCGGCTCCTGCATGAGCGCGTAGGGATGCACGCCCGGCACATTGTCCGTGCGCCCGTGCCGTCCGGCGAACTGCCCTGTCATGATCGTGGCCCGGCTCGGCCCACAGACCGGCTCCGTGTAAGCGCGGGAGAAAAACAGCCCCTCCTTCGCGATCCGGTCGATGTGCGGCGTTTCGAGCAAAGTATTCCCCGTGAAGCTCGGCCCCGCGTAAGGCATGTCATCCACGAGGATGAAGACGATGTTCGGTTTGGGATTCGGAGCGTCGGCGGCGAGCAGCGCGGCCAGCGGCGCGAGCAGCAGGGCAGTGAGGAGTGTGAGGGCAGGTGTTTTCATTCAGGGGTTCCTCCTTTACTGATGAGACGACGGTTTGATTCCACGCGGGCGCTGGCTTCGGCATTGGCGGCAAGCACATCTTCTTCGCAGAAGGTGGTCATCCAGAGTTCTTGCTCGCGAGAGCGCTGATAGTCCCAACAGAAGTAGATGGTGCCGTCGGCGGCTTGTTGGGCGTCGGGGTAGGAGCAGCCGACGCGTTCATCCAGGACGAGGCCGCCGGACCAGGTTTTGCCGTCGTCCTTGGAGATGAAAGCGGTGAGTTCTCGGCGCTGTTTGGCTTTGCCGCCCGACAAAGGGTCCTCGTCGATGCTGAGGTGCTTCACCAGGAGCAGATTTCCCGATTGCAGCCGCCCGATGAAGAAACGCGAGGGCGTGTGCGGGATGGCGGGAGTCTTCAGCGGACTCCACGTCGCGCCGCCATCGGTGGAGAGGCTTTCGCCGATGCCCTTGGCCGTGCGCACGAGCATCCACAGCGAGCCATCCTTGCGCTCCACCGCCATCGGCTCGGAGGGAAAGAGGTCCCAGCTCGCCAGTATCTGGCCCTTCACGGTGAACGTGCGGCCTTGGTCGCGGGAGACCTGCGAGAGGATCGCGCCCATGTTCTCCGGTCGTCTCGCGTAGGTGGGGAACAGCCAGTCGCCGTTGGCGAGCACGGTGGGTTTGTTGAGCAACACGCCCTCGAAAACGGGACGCGGCTGCGACCATGCGGGGCTTTCCTGATCGCTGTTCTCCGCCGTGACCGCCCAGGCGTGCTTGTGCAGCGGGTAAGGCAGGGTGAAGAAGACCCAGAGTTTGCCATCGGGGTCGATCCACGGATGCGGATCATAGGCTTTGAGCGGGCCGGGGCCGTCGGGATCAATCGCGAGCACTTCCTTCCACGTCTTGCCACCATCGCCGCTGGTGCTGACGACCACATAAGCATTCGGACAGCGCTCAATGATCTCCCCCGGTGTCGTGCCGGAGAACCACGCCGCCCAGAGGCGTCCGCCGCGTGAAATCGCGATGCTGGGCACGCCCGTGCAGGTGCGTTTGGCGCGGTTGTAGTCCGCGGTGCTGCCGGGATTCGGGATCAACTTCGGCCGAGTCGCTTTGTCCTGTCGTGGCCCGGTGCCGTCGTCGGCGTCGATGAACGCGGACTGGTCGCGGGTTGGCTTGCCTTTTGAAGCGTCGGCACCGTGCAGCGCGGTGAGCGACGCGGCGAGGAGGACAGCCAAGATCAGGATGGAGCGTCTCATGGGTGGTTATCCTTTACGACGATGTCCCGGCACTGTTTCAGCAGCACGGGCTGCGAGTCATCCTGGGGCGATCCCTTGCCGCTGAGGGCACGGGGCTTGCCGGAGTTTTCGAAAGTGTTGCCCGTGATGCTGCCGCCGGATACGAGGCTGAACTCGATGGCGCGTCGGCCTGAGTTGAGGAAGCGGTTGCCTTGCACGGTGAGGTCGCTCAGCAGCGGCGTGCTGGCTGCGTGGTTCAATGACTGAAAACCGGCCGCCAGCGCCACGCCATCGGGATGGATGGCGACATCTTCGAAAACATTGTCGAGGATGCGGATGCCGTGACAGATGCCGCCTTCGTTGCGGGTGAAGAAATTGCTCGCCAGGACGATCCCGGAGCCGATGCGGGTGAAGCGGCAGTTGCGCAGGGTACCACCGTGGCTGCCCTGAATGAGGAACCGCTGGTAGCAATCGCGGAAATCGCAGTCGCGGACTTCCCAGCCGTTGTTTTGCCAGCGCGGATTTTCCGCCACGGCCTGAGCCAGCGGCGCGGCATCGCGGTCGAGCGTCAGCTCCAGAGGCTTCGCCGACTCGACGACGGCGCTTCCCAGCGGTGCGCCGGTTTGCGCGTCATAGAACTGCAGCCGATCACCGGGACGCGCGGGCATCTCGGAGTCGCGATGCAGTGTGATCGTGCGACCTGAGACCTTCTCGATGTATCCCCACAGGCCGTTGAAATTGATCAGGTCATCGGTGGTGTGCAGCATGGTGCAGCCATCGAGCGTGCTGCCACGCTCCATGCCGCCACTGAGAAAGCCATCGGAGCCCTGCCAGTGACAGGTGCCCGGGCGCGGGCCGAAGAAGCAGTCCTTCCAAAGATGCCCGCCGCCGCCACGCGCCTCGAGCAGGCATCCTTTGGTGATGTGGTTGCTCACGCCGATGAACTTCATGCCCGTGCAGCCGATGACGCCGATCGCCGTGGTGGAGGTGCGGATCAGGCACAAGCCATCACCCACCTGCAGCGTGCCGCGGGTGCCATAAGCACGCATCCACGCGGGATCGCTGTTGGCCTTCAGCAGCTCGGACTTCGCATCCAGCACGACCCAAAAGCGTCCCTGGGCCGTGCCTGGCTCCACGCGACTAAAGTTCAGCCCTGCCTGACTGCTGACCTGAAAAGCGTAGAAAGCAGCGCACAACGTGCCGTCGCCATTGAACGGCACCAGCCGCCCGCTCGTGGTTCCGCCAGCCTTCGTGAGATCGAGCGTGCCTTGCGTCGCCTCGATCTCGATGCGGTTTCCCTCCGTGTCGATCTGGGTGATGCGACCCTCCATGCAGCCACGCGGATCACGATCCAGCGTGCCCCCCTCCAGCGTCACCTGACTGCAATCGACAAAGCCAAGCGCGAAGTGATTGCTGGGCCATGCGTCCGGCGGCAGATCGAACCAAAACGTGACCCCATACGCGAGGATGCGAAACGGCTTCGCTGCCTCACGTTTCATGCCGCGAAAATCCAGCGCATACACCGGACCGTCCTTGTCCCAAGTCTCCTGTCCAAAGCGATAGTCCCCCGGTGCCAGCGTCACCGACTCCGCCCCCGCCTCAAACGCCTTCCGCACCCTCGGCACCACCTTCGCTCCCTTCGCCCGCTGTTCCACTTTCTCCGCCTCCGTGAACTGCGGCCCGGCAGGCAGATCAAAGCTAAACCGATACTCCGCAGCCGGTGGTGACTTCGATTCCAAGATCACACGTTGATGCGGCGAGAGATGATCGCGAGCATCAACAAAGTGTGGGGCGGCACATGTTGCGAAGACAATGGCGGATAGGAGTGCAAAAATGTGATTCATCTAGCACCCCATTAACGCCACAGGGGTTTGATTTGTTCGGCGTTCCACTTGTCCCAGAGCGCTGATAGTTGCTGCACGCTGGCGGGTTCTTGGGTGGCGAGATTCCGGGTCTCGCTGATGTCATGCGTGAGATCGTAGAGTTGCCACTCCTTGCCATCGCGAATGAGTTTCCAGTCGCCGAGACGCAGGGCGTTCTTTTTGCCAACGCGCCAGAACAAGGGACGTTCGGGCAGTTGCGTGGTCTTGCCCGTGAGCAAGGGCATGAGGTTGATGCCGTCCAAAGTGGCTTCGGCTTTGGTCGAAGGTTCTGGAGCTAAAGCACCAGCCACTGTCAGCGCGGTCGCGGTTGCGTCGATGGACGCCACAGGTGCCTCCACCACCTGACCTGCGTTGATGTGATTCTTCCACGACGCAATGAAGGGCACGCGAATGCCGCCATCCCAGAGTTCGCCTTTGCCACCGCGCAACGGAGCATTGCTGGACGTCAGTTCTTGGGTGGGGCCGCCGTTGTCGCTGAGGAAAACGACGAGCGTGTTCTCTTCGATGTTACTGTCACGGAGTTGAGCAAGCACCTTGCCCACGCTGTCATCGAGATGCGCGAGCATGGCGGCGAAGATGCGGCGCTGGATGTCCTCGATGTGCGCGAACTTCTTCAGGTCATCGTCCGTGGCCTGCATGGGGCTGTGGACGGTGTTGTAGGCGAGATAAAGAAAGAACGGCTGTGCGGAATGCCGGTCGATGAAATCGCAGGCTTCACGCGTGAAGGCATCCGTGAGGTTCGCCTGTTCATCCACGGGCTGACTGCTGCGCAGCAACGGGTTGTCGGTGTCGTATTCGGGTTCGTTCGAGCCGAGATGCGTGCTCCACACGATGCGGCCATCGGTTGACGTCCACCGGCCCTGTCCGCCATCCGGCAGGGTCTTGCGTCGCAGCCAGGTTGTCACGCCCTGCCACGGTTGCGGCACATAAAAATGCCCCTCGTGCAAAAAGCCGAAGAACTCATCAAAGCCACGCCGCTGCGGATGAAACTCCGCCGTGCCGCCGAGATGCCACTTGCCCACCAATCCCGTCGCATAGCCCGAGTCACGCAGACGATCCGCCACGGTCTTCTCCGCGACTGGCAAGCCAATGCCCGGCGCAGCGTTCTTCGCGCCGATGGGATTGAACTCGAAACCGAACCGAGTCTGGTAGCGACCCGTCATCAGCGCCGCCCGCGAGGCCGCGCAAAACGGCGCGGTGACATAGCCGCTCGTGAATCGCGCCCCACTCGCCGCGAGTGCATCGATCTGCGGTGTCGGGATCTCTTTCCCGCCATAGCAGCCGAGTTCGCCGTAACCGAGGTCGTCAACGACGATGAAGATGACATTGGGACGTGGCTCCGCAGCGAGTGATGAAGTCTGAACGCCGAGCGGCGCGAGCAGCAAAGAGAGGAAACAGAACAAACGGCGGCATTTCATGGTGAAAGTAGAACGCCCTAACATTCGGGAATACATGGCCTAGGTCTGCCAAAAGTTGTCATCATCCTGCCATGGCTCGCAAGTCCATCCAGAGCACCATTTTCGCCAGCATGACCGATCCGCAGGCATTCAGGCTCATGTTTGATCAGCAGCCCAACGTGTTCTTCTTTGTGAAGGATCGCGAGAGCCGCCTCATCGTTGCCAGCTTGCCGATGTATTCCCGACTCAGCCCGCTCTCACGAGCCAGTCCATACTTGCTCAATCCGCAGCGCTCCCGCAGCTCTTGCAAACGTCTCGGAAGCCGCTCGCGGATGCGCTCGGCATAGTCGTGGGCGTCGTGGTTGTCCGGCGCGGTGGGCATCACGTATCAAGGTGACTTCGACAGGCGGCCTTCGCTCATGGCGTGCGCATTCGATAGAAGCGGCGCGGGAAGGTGGCGGCGTTCGCGTCCGAGAAAGGCAGGGCGTTGCTGCCGAAGAGCGTCGTGAGGCGGTCGGTCCAGGTCACGAGGTCATCGCTGCTTTGCAGCACGCCGTATTGAGTTGGAGCGCCCGTCATTTGCAGTTGGGCGGCGGTGCCTTGGAAGCCTTGCAGCGTGAGGCCGAGCGTGGCGGCGGTCTGACGATTCGGTAGTCCGGTCTCGGCGCGGTAGATGGTGAAGAGGGTGCCGCTGGGCTTGGCGTAGTAATAGACCCAGGCCTTGGTGGTGCCGAGGAAGTATTCCGGGTCGCGGCGTTGCAGGCTGGTGGCGGTATTGATGCGGCGGAGCAGGCTGGTGTCAGTTTGCAGCAGCGCATCGGAGAGGCTGGTGAGCCAGATTTCCGAGGGCACGGCTTGCAGCGGGTCGCCGCCGTCGATGATTTGAAACGCGGCATGGACGCGGCCATTCCATTCGAAGGGCTCGAACGACGAGGCGAACTGCGGACTGGCCAGCGCGGACATCGCGGGGGTGACGGTGAGGTTCGCCAGCGTGGAGGTGAGCTTGGTGACAGGGTCTTGCAGGTAGTAACGCGCGCTGGCCGTGCTGGTGATGCCACCGATGAGCGTGCGCCGCCCGAAGTTCACGCTCGGAAAGTCGTCGGTGTGAAAGCTCACGTTGTCCGTCGCGGCGTTGATGGCGAACGGCGTGGGTGTGGGAGCGGAGACGTCGAGCTGCGCCATTTTTACCGAGCCGCCCGGCTGCTTCACGGCCGCGTAGGTGAAGATGGGCAGGCCAGGAAACCAGCGGTAAATCGTCGCTGCGATGTTCTCCAAGGTCGGCGGCATGGTGTAGCCCGAGGGCGCGGTGACAACACGCTCCGTGAGATTCGGATCGGCGAGGTCCACCCAATAGATGCCCGCCGCGCCAGTGCCATTGGCGAGCTGCTCGTAGATGACGTAGGAAGCCGCGCGCTCCGGCAGCCGCGCGGCGAAGGGATATTGGCGCGTGGCATTCACCGGCACGGCGGGGTAAGTGATGACCGGGTCCACCAGCCAATTGCCATTCGTGCCGAGCGTGCCCGGCCTCACCTGCACGAGCCTTCCATCATCGGCGATGGCAATGATGAACCAGCCCGTGCTGTCCTGCCCCCACTGCGGGTTGCCGCGCGGCGGGATGTTCGGGATCGGAAATGGCTGGCCATTCTGTCCATTCGGTCGGCCATTGGCGGGGACGAGGTCGCCCGTATCAGGATTCACGCTGCACAGCCACGAGGTCTTGGTTAAGCCTTGCTGGGTCCAGACGAGCCACTTCATGTCCGGCGAAAACTCCAGGCCGAGGCAGCCAAAGGACGGATCGCCGACGACGGTTTCGCTCGGCGTGAATTGCGCGCGCGCAGTTGCGAAGCACGTGAGCATCAAAGCCGCGACCAAAAGCCTGTGGGAGACTGAGAGGAAACGCTTCATGGCAATTTCTGAGTAACAAACTGAATGCGATTTCCATCGGGGTCGGTGGCACAGAAGGAGGCCGGCGCCGCAACTGCTGACTCGATGAGCGGCACTCCGTTCGTCACGAGCGCGGCTTTCGTCTTCTCCAAATCGGCGACGGTAATCGTGAGATGACGGTAGCCGCTGTGCGCGGCAGGAGTTCCGGCGGTGTTGGGGAGTTCGCCGGGGATGGCCCAGAACTTCACGATGGTGTCGCCAGCTTTGAGGTAATAGCCGGGGACGCCGAGGGCGCGAGACGGGCGCTCTTGCAACAGCGGGAAGCCAAGCACGTTTTCGTAAAAGGCGCGGCTGCGGGCGGCGTCGCGGACGATGAGGCCGACCATGACGCCGTCGCGCTGCACGAGCCCGGCGGCGGAGGCGGCGTCGCGGCTGCCGTCGATGAGTTCGACGACGTTGCCATCGGGGTCGGCCCACATGCGCACAGGACCACCGGGCATGGGCGATTGCCAAGCGGGATAGCCGGCCTTCGTCGCGCGGGCTTCGATGGCGGCGAGGTCCGGCGGGACGAGCGTGAGGATGCGGTAGCCGCGCGCTTCCTGCGGCTTGGCGCGGGCGGCGGCGGCGGGCGCGGGATCGAAGGCGGTGAGCCTCAGGACGGTGGTGCCGAACTTGTATGGGAACACGCGCTCACTCGCCGATGGCCTTTCCTCTGGCAGCGCGGTCAGGCCGAGGATGCTGCCATAAAAGGCGCGCATCTTCTCGACGTCGCGCACGGCAATGGTGAGGTCGAGCGTGGACTTGGCGAGTTGCAGTGGCACGGTCGGGGAGGTTTGCGCGGAGGGTTTGGTCGGCTCCGTCGCTGCTGGTGTGGGAGGTGCGCTACCACCGCCCCGAGCCTGACGAATGCGCTCCAGCAGTGCGGTGCGGAGCTGCGCGGGCATGGCGTCGATTTCTTTTTGCGTGAGCCTGCCGTCCGCGTCGGCGTCGAATCGTTCCAGCATCGCGCGGGCTCGCTCCGGAATGGGCACGCCTCCGGGCGGCACGACTGATTCGCCGGCGGGCGAGCTGCCGCCGGGCCGCGCACCACCTGGCTGGAAGGCCGCCAGCGAAGCCGCGTCCACGGGCATCAGCGACAGATGAGTCCCGAGCATTTCATCCGTGCTGTTCGGGCCGTAGCGCACCGGCTTGGGCGGATGATTCGGGTTTTGTGGATTGGCGTCCGAGTTATCAAAACGCGCGACCAGCTCGAGCCGCGTGCCGGCCGGAAGCAACGGCGGCTCGGCGAAGGCGTAACGGTCCTGCCAGTTGAAATCCCAATCCTTAATCCAAAGAATCTGCTCGGGCTGTCCGCCGGGCTTGGTCGCGGTGAGCTTCAATTCACGCAGCAAATAGTGCGCGTGCGGGATGACACCAAAAACGCGCGCCGTGCCGGGCAGCTTACGTTCGAGCCGCACCTCGTGCCGCGCTTCGCCCGCAGGAATGTTGAGCAACTCCGCATTGCCCGCGCGTGGCGAGACCGCGAGCGGCAGCGTGGTCATGGCGGCGGTGTTCGGCTTGTCGCTGAAAAAGATGCCGAGCTTGGACCGGTCCTGCTCCGGTTTCCCCGAGGGATGATAGTGAATCATCATCACCAAATCCGTCTTCGGCCGCAGCGGGCGCGCCACGCCTTCGGGCAGGAAGCGCGGCGTCGCCCCCGGCGTCCACGAACCGAATTGTCCGCCGCTCTGCTGGAGCGTAATCAAGTCCAACCCGGCTTGGGTAAGAAACCCAGGTCCGGCCTCGCGCTCGTCGCGCTGGCGCATCTCACCGCTGGTATCGAGCAGCAGGGTCGCGTGATGCACCACCCGGCGCGTGCCGGGTCGAAACTCGACGGCTTTCACCCACTTGAGTTGCTCCACCGGTAGCGGAATGACAAAGGCCTGATAGATATCCGGCCCATCGGCAGGCACCGTGAAAAACTCGGGCATCTCCACCACCAAATCCGGCTCACCGAGCTGCCAGCCTTCGGCAAACTTCGGCAACGATGGCAAATCCTTCGCGTCCCCTTCCGGTGCGCCCGCGTCCACCCACTCGGCCAGCGTCTTGATCTGCGCGTCACTTAGTCGGCGCTCATCGAGAAAGCGATGCGGCCCCGGCTCCGGCATCCACGGCGGCATCCGACGCTCCTGCGTGACTTCCTTGAGATGCTTGGCTCGCTTGGCGGCATCCTTGTAAGTCAGCAGTGAAAATGGCGCGACCTCTCCCGGCCGATGACATGCCGCGCAGTTCTGAAAAAGAATCGGCGCGACGTCCTTGTTGAAAGTGGGCGTCGCAGCGGCCGGTAACGCGAGCGCGAAGAGTGAGCAGGTGACGATGAGATGATTCATGAATGACTTATTGATGGAGTTAATGGGTCGCCGCTTTCGCAATGTGCAGCGTGCAGCCGAAGGATTTTGTCTCGGTGATGACGGGTAGTTTCCCGGCGAGACCGGCGGCGATGGCGGCGCGGAGTTCCTGCGAACGCGGGACATCACGGCGTTTGCCATCGGCGGAGTAGCGATCATCCACGCGACCGCGATAAATCACTGCGCCCGTCGGCAGCATCACGACCGTTTCCGGCACGGTCGCGATGCCGAGCGCACGGGCGAGCGTCTGCCGCGAATCGAGCAGGATGGGAAACGTGAGCTGGTATTCCGCTGCGTGTTCGCGCGCGGCTTGCGCCGAGACGGATGGGTCGGAATGCACGCCGAGGACGGCGACGTTCCGCACGGCATATTCCTCCGCGATGCGCCGGAACTCTGGCGCGTAGCCATTGCTCACCGGACATTCCGTGCCGAGGAAAAGCAGCACGATGACCGTGCGCTCGTGGTAGTCGGCGAGCGCGTGGCTTTTGCCGACAGCATCGGTGAGACGGAAATCGGTGAGCGCCGGGAGCGATTGCGCGATGCAAGACGCTGCGAATCCGAACAGAGCGATGGCAATGAGGAGCTTCATCTCGTCGGTCCTCCTGCCGGAGCGGTGGATTCCCGATTCGGCGCGACCAGCGCCTCGAAACGCACCCGCTGCTCCGGCGTGAGCAGCTTGCCCAGTTCCGGCAAAAACTGGCGGCGCAGGCGCACCCGGCCCTCGACATCACCTGGAGCAAGAGCCTCCGTCGCGACCAGCCAACGCTCGAACATTTTGCGCACCTGCGCCGTCTGCGCCGCGTCGAGATTCAGCACGCGCTGGAGCCGCGATGCGCTGATTGAAGCCGCATCCACACGCGGCGCATGCTGCGTCATCCACCAGCGCGTCGCCACGCCGCCCGCAACAGCACCACTCAGTGCGACGATCAGCAGGCAGACGATGATTTTCCAACGTTGATTCGGGTTCATGGGATGGAGAGCAAAAGTTCGATTTCCGCCGCCGCCCGTGCTTCCCGCGCCTGCGACTGGCCCGCCCACGCGAAGCTGAAAGTCAGGAGCGCTGCCGCCATCGCCATGCCGGCGATGGCCGCCCGCAACGCGAGATTTTCCCAAAGCCACGTTGCGGCTCCGTTCGAATCACTGCCGCCCGCCCACCGCGCCGCGATGCTCGTCGCCACCCCCAGTGGCAGAGCATCATCGTTGGGCTGCGCTTTCACCCATCGCGCCTCCGCCTCGAACAGCTGTTTCACGAATCGTTCTTCACGTTTCATAGGTTGCCCTCCTGCATCAGTTTCTTCGCCACCGCGCGCAGCCGCAGACGGATGCGAAACGCGGTCACCTTCACCCGCACCCGACTCCAGCCGAGACGCGCGGCGACTTGCTCCACACTTTCCTCGTCAATGCTCAGCCACTGCATCAGCGCCCGGTCGCGCGGCGGCAGCGTGTCGAGCAGCCTGTGCAAAATCGCGCTCGCGTCCGAGTCGTGCGGCTGCGCCTCGTCCGCGCTTTCAGACAGCAACACCTCCGCCGCCGCAGCCTCCGCCGTGCTCAGGTCCGCCCAGCGCAGTTCCGGCCGCGCCGTCTCCCGCCGTGCCGCACTTACGCACACATTCACCGCCACGCGCGAAACCCAATGCTCCAATGGCACCGTGCCGCGATAGCGTTCCAGGCTGGCAAACACATTCATGAACACCTCCTGGCAAAGGTCTTCCTCCGCCACCCTTCGCGGCCGATGCGCTCGCACGATGCGAAGCACCAGCGGCCCGAGGCGCTCCACGAGCACCCGGGCCGCGCCTTCATCGCGCTGCCGCAGGGCATCGAGCAAAGGCCAAAGGTCGTCGTGTTCATCGGGCATGATGGAAGTTCATCAACCCTTATGTCGCGGCGCGGGTGCGACGGTTACAGATTATTTCATTTCACGATTCATGTTGAGCACTTGCCCGTTCCTGACCTGTCTCGTTATTGCCCAGCCCGTGACTTTCCAATCCATGAAACGCTCCCGCACCTTGGCCCTGCTGCTCGCACCGCTGGCCCTGCCCGTCCGATCCAAACAAGGACGCCACCTCCGCAGACTATCGGCTGCATCACATCCTCAGCGCCAAGGATGATCCTGATTCCTACATCCGGGATTTGATCGCAGTTCTTTGAATGCCTGTTCCTGAATAGCTGCCCACTGAAGGCACGGCCTTTGATCCTGCCTCTGGATTCCCGGCTGATGCCACGCTCACGAGCCAAGGCAGACGTTGCTCAAACCCATCGCTTCCCGGAGTTCCTGCAAGCGCCTCGGCAACCGGTCCGGGATATTTGGGCTGTGTTTTGACTCCAAGATCATACTGATGAGGCCAGCGGCGTGAGCAGCAGGGCGAAGAGATGTCGAAGGAAGGATTTCATGATCGAATCAAATGGAATGGGGCTGAACGCGCGGCGTCGATCTCAGCGCGGCACGATTCGCGGAGTAACCCACGTCGCCCAGTCGCCTGCGGGGTCGGTGAGGGGATCGACGATGAAGATGACGTTGGGGCGCTGCTCGGCCGGCGCGGAAACTCCTGCGAGTGTCAGGGCAGCGATGACTGCTGTGAGTAAGTGGCGTATGGGTCTCATCGGTTCGTTCTTGGTTAGGTTGTCGTGAGCGCGGCATCACTGGCCCGAAGCAGGCGCGCGGCCCACGGGGCGGCGGTTCTTGCCCTTCTGGTTGGTGGCGGAGTCACCAATGTCCCCGCGCATCCTCTCCGCTAGAGCACGCAGACGTTGCGCGACTTCAGGGTGTTGTCTGATCAAGTCTTTCGTCTCGCCCACGTCCGCCGCGAGATCGTAGAGCGCCTCGGGCAGAAGTGCCTCCTTCGTGGCTCCCTGCTTCCGCTCATACGGGGTGTCATCCATTGCCGTGCGCGGGAAGACGAGCTTCCAGTTCGCGCTGCGGACCGCTTCTAGTTTCTCCCCGTTGTAGTAGAAGAACGCGTCGTGAGGACTCGGCGCACCGGGCTTGGTCATCAGCGGGAGAATGTCCTTTCCATCGATGATCCGGTCCTGCGGAGGCTGCGCTCCGGCGATACCGGCCACGGTGGGCAGGACGTCCATCGCGGAGGCGATCTCGCGGCAGACGAGGCCGGCGGGGATCCGGCCCGGCCAACGCATCAGGCAAGGAACACGCACGCCTCCCTCCCGCGTGGTCGCCTTGGCCGCCCGCAGGGGGAAGGCCTGGCCGCGCTTGTCGTAGGGTCCGCGTGTGTCCGGCCCGTTGTCCGAGGTGAAGACCACGAGTGTCTGGTCCGCGAGCCCGGTTTCGTCCAGGGCCTTCAGGACCTCGCCCACGCCCCAGTCCATGCATTCGACGACGTCCCCATACAAGCCCCGCGCCGATTTGCCCCGGAAGCGGTCGGAGACGTGCAACGGGATGTGCGGTGCGCTGTAGGCGAGATAAAGGAAGAACGGTTGGTCGCGTTTCGCCCGCACGAACTTCACCGCCTCTTCCGTGAACTTCTCGGTGAGCGTCTTCTGGTCGGGGTGCGGCTCGATGACCGTCTCGTCGCGGTGGAGGATAAAGGGTTTCATGTCGTTGGGGAACATCATCCCGTAAAACGCGTCGAAGCCATGCTGGCGCGGGGAGAATGGGGCCAGGTGCCCGAGGTGCCACTTCCCAACGCAGGCGGTGGCGTAGCCGCGTTCCTTCAAGATCTCAGCCAGGGTGACCTCGTCGGGGTTCAGCCCCTCCATGTGCGCTTCGTAGAGGACCTGGCCGCCATTGCGTCCGAAGCTGGACATGCCCACCCGCACCGGGTAACAGCCGGTCATGAGTGCTGCGCGCGACGGGGTGCAAACGGGGGCGGGAGAATAGAAATCGGTGAACCGGGCGCCCTCGGCGGCGAGCCGGTCGAGGTTCGGTGTCCGGATCTTCTCGAAGCCCGGGCGGCTGTCCGGCATCCAGTAGCACCCGACGTCGTCGTAGCCGAGGTCATCGGAGAGGATGACGAGAATGTTCGGTTTGGATGGCTCAGGACTGGCCGCGTGCAGCGTGGCCAGCGGCGCGAGCAGCAGAGAGAGGAGGCAGAAGAAGCGCCGGGATTTCATGGTGAAAGTAAAACGCCTTTCGATCCGGGAATACATGGCCTAGGTCTGCCAAAAGTTGTCATCATCCTGCCATGGCTCCCAAGTCCATCGAGAGAGCCTTTTTCGCCAGCATGGCTGATCCACAGGCATTCCGGCTCATGTTTGATCAGCAGCCAAACGTCTTCATCTTTGTGAAGGATCGCGAGAGCCGCCTTATCGCTGCCAGCTTGCCGATGTGGACCCGACTGGGCCTCGAAGGTGAAGCCGACGTCATTGGCCGACTCGACGAAGACTTCTATCCCGAGCAAGCCGCCAAGGCCTACCGAGCCGATGACGCGCTCGTCTTCCGCACGGGCAAACCGTTGATCAATCGTCTCGAAGTTTGGTATGACGAGCAGCGCACGCTGACTTGGTTTCTCACCACCAAGGTCCCATTGCGAGGCAAGAACGGCAAAATCATCGGCCTCATGGGCCTCACCCGCCGCGATGAAGGTCGCAGCCGTCATCAGCCCAGCAGCGAAGTCACCCTCATCGTCAGCCACATCCAGAAGAACACCAGCCGCATCCTCAGCACCGCCGAACTCGCCCGCGAATGCGGCCTCTCCGAGCGCACCCTGTATCGTAAGATCCACCAAGCCCTCGGCGTCACGCCCTATGAACTCATGCTCCGCATCCGCATCGAGTCCGCCGCCGAAGCCCTCATCCAAACCACCGACAAAGTCATCGACATCGCCCAAGCCCACGCCTTCTGCGATCAAAGCGCCTTTACCCAGCACTTCCGCAAACGCATCGGCCTAACGCCGAAGCAGTTTCGGATGAGGCATCAGGGGTAGGTTGGTTCAACGTTGATAGTTGGGATTGCGGCTGAAGCCGCAGCCACTTTCTTCAGGGCGCACTCCGTGTCTCCGCCAGCTTTCCCAACTCCTCCGCGCTGAGCGCCCGATGGTGAAGGCTGCCGCACAGGGGACTGTGCGGACCACTTTGGGGACTCACCGATACTCAAGCTGCGCCGAGGCGGTGCAGTCCGCGCTGGCCTTCACGCGGAGCCAGTGGGCGGCGTAGCCTTGCGGGAACTCGTGCACGATGGGCTTGCCGGGCTCGACGGTGAGGTGCTGGTAAGCGTGCCATTGGCCGTCGGCGTAGAAGTCCACTTCGAGGGTGAACTCGATGGGGTGTTGGGCGTCGTGCGAGAGGGTGAGGGTCTTCTTGTCGTAGCCGGTGAGGAGATAGGGATCGCTGCCTTCGTTGGCTTTGACGGCGGTGTCGCGCCATGGGCCGCCGAGGCCGCGTGGTTGGCCCATTTTCCAGAGGTCGTCAATGGCTCCGAACCAGAGTTTGGCATCGGCGTTGCCGAAGATGTGGCCGTCGTTGGCGGCATCGGGTTTCACGCCGCTGAGGACGAGCATGCCGCGCCAGACGCAGAAGTCGGCGATGGGTTTATTGTGCGTGGTCACGGGCTTGATGCGCTGGAAGTCGGGCATGTTACGCTGGCCGGAGGGTGAGGTGCCGCCGCGAGGGACTTCGTAAAAGGTGCCGTGATAGTTGGCGAGGTAGCGCTCTTGAATGCACTCGCGGATGCTGCGGGAGGTGGGGGCGCTGCTGAGGGTGGCATCGCCTTTCGGCAAACGAAAGCGCTGGCCGTCGTAGCGAGTCACGATGATCGACGCGGCGTCTTCGGTGAACTCGTTCTTCAAAGCGTGGGTGTCTTGTAGCTTGGCGACTTCGCCTGGCGCTTCGATGGCGTGGAAGGCGAGCTTTTCACTACGAAGGTTGGCGAAATGACAGTAAAGGTTACGAACCTGACGCTGCTAAGCAAAACACTTCGTCCGCTTCCGCTTCCTAAAAAAGATGCTGACGGCAACGTATACGACGGATTTACCG
>JAGKWZ010000467.1 GCA_021151605.1 Verrucomicrobiaceae bacterium | reverse complement strand
GCTGTCCGGCAGCGTGCCCGCGCCAGTGACGGTGAGTGTGCCGCCGCTGATCGTGGTGCTGCCGCCGTAGGTGTTCGCAGCGGAAAGAATGAGTGAACTGACGCTGGTGACCAGGTGTGAGTTCATTGCTGCGCCACTGATGCCCGTGCCGCTGACGGTGATGGCTGCTGTGCCTGTGAAGGTGGTGGTGACGGCGTCTTTGACGATGCCACCTGTGAAGTTTAAGGGGCGGGCCGCCTGAATGGTGTTGCTGGCCGTGAGAGAGACGGCGCTGTCGATGTTGTTGGGTACATTGCCGTTGCCACTGGTTTCGATCATGCCCGTCCCACCATGAGTTAGGATGCCAGCACTGATCGTGACTCCGAAGTACGGGCCGCTCGCGCCTCCACCAGTCGAGAGACTGAGTCCCGCATTGCCAGAGATCTCGATGCTGCCTCCGCTTATCGTGCCACTGGTGATTTTCAGCGAACCTGCTGTGGCGCGGATGGTGCCGCCCGTGTTTGTGACGGTGGCGGATTTGAATTCCGTCGTGCCAGCGGAGTCGATGAGGCCGCTGTTGGTGAAGCTGCCGTTTTCAAAAGTCAGGGTTGATCCACTGACAGAGCGGACGATGCCAGTGGCACTGTTGGTGAAGCCTGCACTACTCGGGTCAATCCTCAGATTGCTCAGGCTGTTGGATAGGATCGTGCCGTGATTGATCACACTCAGCGTGTCAACGCCGATGCGCCCGCTGCCCTGGATTGTATGGCCTGCGCCATGAGTAAACACTTCCGTTCCCGCTTCACCTGAGAAGGTATTGTAGCTGCTATCACTCAACGTCATGGTGCCCGTGCCTCCGAGGGAGGCATCGCCGTAGAGGTGCAATCGTGTATAGATGAACCCACCGGCGGTCATGCTCATGCTGCCGTTGTTGGTGATGGCTGTGCCTGAGGCAAGATAGATGCCGCCATATTGGCCTGAGACATCGAGCTGACCGCCAGCATCCACCGTCACGTTTCCGCCGATGAATCCACCTTCATTCCCAGACACATAAAGCCGCGCTCCTGAGGCCACCGTGATCGATCCCCCCGAGATGCTGGCATTGCGCAGGCGAATGCTGCCTTCATTCACAGCCGTTGTGCCGGTGTGGGTGAAGCTGGCTCCACTCAAGTTTAGATTATTGGTGCCAATTTTGGTAAACCCACCGCCCGTGCCACTCATCGTGCCGGAATAGGTTCCAGTAAGGGTAGTTCCGCCAGTGGCAGTGAGCGTCTTCCCGCCGAGCAGGATGGCACTTCCAGTCCACCCAGCTAGCGATCCCACCGTCTCACCAGCTGCCGAGATGCCAGAAATGTCGAGGGTCGAGCCGGTAGCGTTCAGATTTAGCGCACTTGCATCTGGCAAAGTGGCAGCGCCAGTCAGGAAGAGCGTGCCCGTGCCGACGGTCGTGGCACCCGTGAAGGTGTTCGCTGCCGTGAGGGTCACGTTGCCAATCGTGATCAGCCCATAGTTTGCCGTCTGCCCGATGGCTTTGCTCACCAGCAGTCCGCCGCTGCCGCCATTCAGCGTGCGTGTCCAGGTCATCGTCATTTCCAGGTCGATCGTTTGCAGGACGCTGCTGCTATTCACCACATCCCCACTGAGCAAAAGGCGGTTTCCGCTCAGCGTGAAAGCACCTGCACCGCTATTGAAGGTCAGGCTATTGAAGTTCGTGCCTGCCGCGAAGTTGTTCACCGGTCCCAGTCGTGTGCTGCCGCCGAATTGGAGGTTCGCATTCGCGGCAGGAGCCGTGCCGCCCCAGTTCGCGCCCGTGGTCCAGTTATCATCGGCTCCAGAGCCATTCCAGAGGCTTTGGGCCTGAGTGTGGCCCAGCAGTAGGCAGACGAGTGAGAGGTAAAGAAAGGACTTCATGATTTCAAAGAGTGATTTTGCACTTCGGCAGCGCCTTCTTTAGGCGGGCAGTGCCTTCGGGGGTGATTTGATGGCTGAGCAGCCGCATCTCCTGCACACCTTTCACTTTGGAAAGAGCATCGATATGCTCATCTCCCAGGTTCTTGCTCAACCCACCATCCAGTTCCAAGCGGCGGCTCTTGAGCTTGGCCAGTGTCTCCAGCGCAGCAGGAGGCAGGTTTTCGCCTGTGTTCAGTTGGAGTATGGTGAAGTCTAGATTTTCAAACTCACTCAGTGAAGGCAGAAGCGCCGTCATGGCCTTGCAGCGTCGTATCTTGATGTACTTGAAATGCTTCATTGGAAGCAGGAGATCGGCAGGCAGAGATTCTTCACGGCAGTCTCTCGTTTCAAATGCCTTCAGCAAAGGCAGCTTCACCAGCTTTTGGACCATCTCCGGTGTGACCGGTCCAGAGACAGAAATATCCTTCAAAGATGCCAGTGGATCTTTCGGTCCAGGCAACAGTTCCACGGGCACCGGAAAGTTGAGTTCCAGAATGGGTAGTTCTGGGCACTTTTCCCCTATCAATTTCATGACTGGTGCCACCTCTCCGTGATACTTGCCGAGCTTTAAGTGGTCCATGCGCGCAAAAACGGGAAACGCCTCCAAAGCAGGCAGCGTGAAGGTCATGTTCGCGATGTCCAGCTTGATCAATTTAGGCAGTGCCTGCAAATGCGCCGCCTGCTCAGGTGTCAACGGTTGCTTTTGGTTCACCCCAAGAGCTTTGAGGCTAGGCACCTTCGGGAGTTGCTCCCACGGGAAAAGCTCAGGAGCGTTGGGGTTGTGCTGACCTGCATTGATGCTGAACAACATCCAAGAACCTTTGGGCAGATCGGCCTCATTTTTGATCTCCACAGGTTTCTCATGCCCATTGGTGATGATGTGAATGCTGCGCTCAGTGGCAAAGGCCCACTGAGCTAATTTCAAGGCCGCTTCAGGGTCGTCAGCGGCTGTCTTGTTGGCGGGAGATTGAGGCTGTGGCTTCTGCGTTTCTTCAAAAACTACCGCAGCAGGCTTGGGCGGCTCAGGAGCTTTTTCAGTCTTCAACGATTCCCGCATCGACCGAACCGCCAAAGCTCCGTCGAGGTCATTGCTTTTGGTCAGCTCCTTCTGGAGGGCCTCTAGTGCCGCGTCATATTTTGCTTTAACTGGCGAGGCTGTTTGATCACGTCGCACTTCGAGGCTCGCCAGGGCACTGCGGTAGGTGAGGCGGAGGGTCTTGAGGGTTTCAGGCGCGGCGAAGTCGTCGGCAGGGAGCTGGGCGGCAGAGGCAAGACGCTTCTTTTCATCTCGCAGGGCGAGGGCGGTG
>JAGKWZ010000112.1 GCA_021151605.1 Verrucomicrobiaceae bacterium | reverse complement strand
TTCGTGATCTGACGATGCTCCGGCGCGATCCACGCCAGCGGTGCTTTGAGCCAGCCGGGCCAGTTTGAAAACCAGCGCTGCACCGGAACCTGACGCCACTCGTCCTCGGGCTTCAGGATGACGATGCTTTCCATCATGCCGATGGGCGCGGGATCGAGCGCGCTTTCGGCACGACCTAGCTTGCCGACGACGCTTTCGACCTCGGGCACGGTGGCGATGGCCATGTCCTGCTTTGCATTCACCTCGATGGCTGGTCCAAGCCCGCCCTGCGGCAGCAGTGAGGGCATGTAGAGGAAGGAGCCTTCATCGAGCGGTGGCATGAACTCGCGCCCGATGCCGGGCACGATGCGAGTTTCTGAAACGACGCTGAGCCCGCCCTTGGCCTCGTTTTGTGTGTCGGCGTCGCTTTGTTTGCGCCAGAGCATGCGGCGGCTCGGCGGTTCGTCACCATGGCGGATTTTTTGCCAGCGCAGTTCGCCCATTTGCACACGCGGCTCGTCCGCGCCGAGGTTGGCGATCCACTCGATGGGTTTCAAGGTCACGCCGATGCCGAGCCAGATGCTCATGCCGACAAAAAAGATCACCAGCGGGGCGATCATGAACTTTTTCTTGTTGTCGAGCACCCAGCGCAGCGCTGGCACATAGACGCGGGAGATGCGGTGGGAGACTGGATTTTCCTCCATCGGCAGGAAGCGCTCACGCGTCATGCGCACCACGGCCAGCACGACGATGACACCGACGACGATGGACATCGGCCAGCCGCTGTAATGCGAGCCCGCCAGCGCCCACATGAAAATCGCATGCGTGGCGAACACGGAGGCGATGCCCATGCTGAGGGCGATCTTCCACACCGTGCGGCGCGACCATTTCACCGGCTGGAACAAGTAGTAGCAAATGAGCGGCACGACAGTGAGCGCGAGGATGACGCTGGCACCGATGGCGAAGGTCTTGGTGAAGGCGAGCGGTCGGAACAGCTTGCCCTCCTGGTCGGTGAGGAAGAACACCGGGATGAAGGAGACGAGCGTGTTCGAGACGGCGGTGACAATCGCGCCGCCGACTTCCGTCGCCCCGTCATAGATCTTCTGGAAGTGGCTCTTCTTCGGATCTCCGGTGGCGATGTGCCGGTAGATGTTCTCCGTCATGATGATGCCCATGTCCGCCACGTCGCCGATGGCAATGGCGAGGCCCGCAAGCGACATGATGTTCGAGTCCACACCGAAGGCGAACATCAGGATGAAGCACAAACAGACGGACAGCGGCAGTGTGATAAGCACCGAGGCCGTGCTGCGCAGATGCAGCAGGAAGATGAGAATGACGATGCAGGCCATCAGCGCCTCCTCGCTGAGCGCGTCTTTGAGCGTGTCGATGGTTTCGTTGACGATGTCCGTGCGGTCGTAAAACGGCACCACGCGCACTTTCGAGACGCGCCCGTCGGCGAGCGTCTTCTGCGGCAGGCCGGTTTCGAGCTGCTTGAGCTTGGTCTTGAGGCGCTCGACGACGTGTTGCGGGTTTTCGCCGTAACGCATCAGCGCCACACCGCCCACGGCCTCAATTCCCCCTCTGTCGAGCGAACCACGGCGAAAATCCGGGCCGAGCGTCACGGTGGCGACGTGCTTGATCTGGATCGGCGTGCCTTGCTCCTGGCGGATGACGACTTTCTCCAAATCCTCCGCCGATTTGATGAAGCCGACGCCACGGATGAAGAACTCCAGGCCGTTTTTCTCCAGCACCTTCGCGCCGACGTCGATGTTGGCCTTCCGCACGGCCTCATACACATCAAACAACGTCACGCGATGCGCGCGCAGCTTGTCGGGATGCACGTCGATCTGATACTGCTTCACGAAGCCGCCGATGCTCGCGACTTCGCTGACGCCTTCGACGGCATTGAGCTGATAGCGCAGATACCAGTCCTGAATGCTGCGCAGTTCTGCGAGGTCGAAGCCCTCGCCCTCGACGGTGTACCAAAAGACCTGGCCGAGCGCCGTGGCATCCGGTCCCAGGACGGGCACCACATCTGCCGGTAGCCGCTGTTGAGCCACGTTCATGCGTTCAAGCACTCTTGAGCGCGCCCAGTAGTAGTCCACTTCGTCCTTGAAGATGACGAAGACCATTGAGAAGCCGAAGCCCGACATGCTGCGGATGGTCTTCACGCCGGGCGTGCCGGTGAGGCTCGTGGTGAGCGGATACGTGACCTGATTGTCCACGTCCTGCGGCGAGCGGCCGGGCCAGTCGGCAAAGACGATGACCTGCTTCTCACCGATGTCGGGGATGGCATCCACCGGCATGTTTTGCACCGCGTAGTAGCCGCCGCCTAGCAGGGCGAGCATGAAAAGAACGACCAAGAAGCCGTTCTTGAGGCACCAGCGAATGAGGGCGGTGGTCATGGCCTAGTGCTTGTGCTCGGTTGATTTTGGCGCAGCGTGGCCTTCATGGCCTGTCGCGGCGGGAGGTGCGGCGGCGGGTTTCGACTGGGCTCCACCACCATGCTGCTGATGGCCTCCAGCGGGAGCCTGGCCTTTCGCGTAAAACAAGCTGGGCAGTCCCTGAATTTGAAACTGGCTGTCGAGCAGGAAATTGCCGCGCACCGCCACCTTCTCGCCCTCCTTCAAACCGGCGAGAACGGGATAAAAATCACCGGCACGCGGGCCGAGTTTCACCTCCATCGGCATGAACTCGCCTTGCGCATGCTCCACATACACGAGCTTGCGCGTGCCGCTGTCGAGCACGGCGGCGAGGGGCACGGCGAGCACGTTCAATTCGGCCTCAGTGGGCTTGGTTGTACCACCGGGGATCAAGGTCAGCGCCATGCCACAGCGCGGACATGCACCCGCCTGAGCTTGCAGAATCTGCGGATGCATCTGGCAGGTGAACTGACCGCCGAGGCCCGTCGGCGCGGCTTTGCCATCCACCAGCACCGGCACGCGGATGGTGGCGCTGACAAACATGCCGGGCTTTAGTTTTTGATCGGTGTTGGCGATGTTCACGAGCACCTTCACCGTGCGGCTTTCTTCCGTGAGCACGGGATTGATGAACCAGATGCGACCGGTGAAGGAGTCACTGGGATAAGCCTCCGCCTGAATCGTGACATCCTGCCCCTGCTGCACCCAGCCGAGTTCGGACTCGTAGATGTCGAGATAGACCCACAGGGACTCCAGATTCGCGAGTTTGTAGAGCATCTCGCCGCTTTTCACCATGGCCTGCTGCACCGCCATGCGCTCGGTGACGGTGCCGTTGATGGGCGAGAACAAGGTGACGCGCTCGCTTACCTTCCGTTTCTGCACCAGATCATCCACCTGCTCCTGTGTGAGGCCCCAGCGCAGCAGTTTCAGCTTTGAAGCCTCGATCAAGGCGTTGTTCGCCGGACCTTCGAGGCCGACGAGCAGTTCCTTCTGTGCGAGGACGAGATCGGGGCTGTAGATCTCCACCAGATGGTCGCCTTTCTTCACCTGCACTCCGGTGAAGTCCACATAGAGCTTTTCGATGTAACCCTCGACGCGGCTGTTGATCACGGCGAGCGCGGACTCGTTGTATTGCACTTTGCCGACCGCGCGAATTTCATGCGTGATCTGGCGGCGCTGCACCGGCACGGTTTCCACGCTCGCCATGGCGCGTGCGTGTTCGGAAAGCGTGAGCATGGCCTCGGGTGCCTCGCTCGCCTGACCTTCCTGCTTCGGCGTTGGTGCCGTGGCTTTGGTGAGAATGAGCGGCATGGAGCAGATCGGGCACTTGCCCGACTTTGGCAGCCGCACCTGCGGATGCATGGAGCAGGTCCAGACCTGGCCCGTTGGAGCAGGCGCTCCGGCATCATCGCAACTCAAACTGACAAACAAAAGAGCCGCCGTGAAGCAGGCGAAAAGGATGCGATGGATGGATGCAGCGGACATGATGTTACCTCCTGGATGGTTCGAGAAAAGGAGCGCCGGATGGCGGCACGCCCATGACTTGCAGAGACAGATCGGCCAGCGCCAGTTCGCGCTTGATGCGTGCCTCGACTTCGGCCAGTCGGAACTCCAGCAGCGTGCGCTGCGCATCGATCAGGTTGATGAAATCCGTCCCGCCGGTGGAATAACCGGAACGCGCGACATCCAGTGACTGCTTTGCCTTTGGCAGCAGACTGTTTTGCAGCAGCGCCAGCAGCCGGGTGCTTTCGCGATACTGGTAGCTCTTCATCGCCACCTCCACCGTCAGCGTGAGCCGTTCATTGGACAAGCGGGCTTGCGAAGCGCCTTCCAGATGGCGTGCGCCAGCGATCTCCGCCGCGATCTTGTCGCGCCAGATAGGCAGCGTCATTCCCCCCAAAGGGCGCACCATCACGGGAGACGCCTTCACATCGGCCATTGCACCCAGCGCGAAGTCGGGGATGCGCGTCCGCTGTGCCTGTGTGATGGCGGCCTCCGCACGTCGCACATCGGCCTCCATGGCCTTCAGGCGTGGATTCCGCGCCAGCGCCGTTGCGAGAATCTGATCTCCACTGGTGGAAAGCGGTGACGATTGCAGCGCACGTGGCAGTGGCGGGGTCGGATCACCCGCGCCGAGTCCAAGCGCGGCCTTGAACTGCGTCACGAACCACCCCCGCGAATCGCGCAGATTGGTTAGCTCGGTTTGCAGCCGCTCTTTTTCCATCTGCGTGCGCAACAGATCTTGCAACGTGCCCTTGCCCACCTCCGTGCGCGATTGCGCGAGCTTTTCGAGGTCTTGCAGCAGTGTCACCATCTCCTGGTTCACGCGAATGCGCTCATCCACCAGCCGCAACTCATACCAGGCCTTCTTGAAACCGTAGGCCACTTGCAGCACCGCCGTCTCAAACTGAAAATACTTCATTCCACTCTCCGCCGTGGCCGCGTTGGCCGCTGCGCGCAGTTTGCCTGGCCCTGGAAAATCCATCATCAGCCCAGGCATCAACGTCATGATGACCTTCGTGATGTCCGTCTCAAAGGTCAGCCGTGGATCGGGCAGCGAGCGCTCGCGGGTGATCTTCTCCACCGACGCCAGCCATTCGAAATACGCCGCCTCGACCTGCGGATGCTTGTAGATGGCGTACCGGACAAAGGTCTCCGGCGAGCCGCCGCCACGCAGTATTGGCAGATTGGGCACGGCATCGGCCGGGCGATATTTGCTCAGCACTTTCTGCACCTGCTCTCGCGAATCGCGCTCGCCCGGCGTTTTGATGCCGACACAGGCGGCTGAAAGGCAGCAGGCCGCTGCCAGAACGGCTCGTGAAGTTTGAAACGGCACTCGACCATGTATTTGAAGTTTCATTGATTTGATGCTTTGGCTGCTTGTTGAGTGATAGGTGCCACCAGCAATCGACCGCTTTGCTGATGGCACCCGGCACCACGCACATCCAACACGACGGGGTGAAAATATGAAATCCCCACAGCCATTGTGATAAATTCAGTCACAGCAGGCTTCCTTTACCACCTGCCATGTTCGCCCCTCCCGCGCCACCGAAGCTGCTGGGAGCTCGTGGGCGAGAATGCGAAGAAGATTTCGGAGCCATCTGGCACGAAGGGAAAACCAGCAAAAGAATCGCACCGACGGTGCTGTGGAATGCGCATGTAATGGTTGTTCTCATCATATTGGATGGTGGATGGTTTAGGCGAGGGAGTGGCAATTGATGCTGCTCATTGGCGACAAACCCCGAACTGCGACCATCCCCTCAGAATCATAGAAAATGATTGCCTCAGCGCAAAATGAGAGAGCTAGCTAACAGGCGGGATTCCCGCATGAAACTGTTCGAGGAATGAGATTGGCGGGGTAATCGGAGCGGCGGGGTTCTTCGTGTGTGGTGCCTTATTTTGAGACGCTCCGCGTGAAGACGGCTGGCCTGAGCAATCTTCGTGACTCTAAACCTCAGGCCACTCCATCGAAAATCCAAAACATGAAAACAATCCTCACACTACTCATCACCATCGTAACTGCACTCGGCCTCGACACTGCGCGTGCTGATGACAAACCCTCCACCTCCGGCGTTCCTGCCAGCTACCCGCTCAAGAAGTGCGTCGTCTCCGACGAGGAACTCGGCGGTGAGATGGGCAAGCCCATCAAAGTTATCCACGACGGAGTTGACGTTTATCTCTGCTGCAAATCATGCGTCAAAGACTTCAACAAAGCCCCCGCAAAGTTCGTCGCGAAAGTGAAGGCTGCCCAGACCAAGAAGTAATTGCGTCCAACCCCAGGCTGCGAACCAACCCATCCACGCCATGAAACTGAGTCCGATAATCAAACGAGTCTTGATGGTCGTGTGTGGGCTGGTGCTTGCCATTCAGCTCATTCCTCTCTATCCCCGCACCAATCCGCCCGTCATCACGCGGGTGCCGTGGGACTCGCCAGCCATGAGAGCTTTGGCCAGCGCCTCATGTTTCGACTGTCACAGTAATGAAACTCGCTGGCCCTGGTATTCCTACGTTGCACCGATTTCATGGCTGATCGTGAGCGATGCAACCAAGGCCGGGAACAGTTCAATTTCTCTGATCTGACTTCCGATGACGGCCCAGGCCCGCTGATCAAACGCATCAACAACGGTTCCATGCCGCCGCCGAAGTATTTGGCCTTGCACCCCGAGGCGCGGATGGATGACAAAACGAAAGAAGCTTTCATCGCCGGGTTGCGCCGCACCTTCGGCCAAACAGCGCCCTGATTCACCGATTACACCATGCAGCCTCAGCCAAATCCCCTTAAATTGATCCCGCTGTTCCTCGCCGCCTTCGCATCATCGGCCCTGGCCTGCGATGACTGCAAGCGCACGCTGCCCGCACCGGGTCAGCGTGTCGTCGAATACGACCTGCACATTGCCGAGCATCAGATGAGTCCCGCAGGGAAAAGAGTCCGCGTGCTCGCCATCAATGACAGTATCCCCGGCCCGGTACTGCGTTTCCGTGAGGGCGACTTCGCCCGCATCCGCGTCCACAATGACCTGAAGGACGAAACGACCTCCACGCACTGGCATGGCCTGCTTTTGCCAAACAAAGAGGACGGCGTGCCGCACGTCACCACGCCACCGATCCAGCCCGGCACCACACACACCTTCGGCTTCACCCTGCGGCACAGCGGCACTTACTGGTTTCACTCGCACACCCATTTGCAGGAGCAGAGCGGCGTGTATGGCGGCATCGTCGTCGAGCCACGCGGTGGCGAGCCGGTGAAAGCAGACCGCGAGCAGGTGCTCATCCTCTCCGACTGGACGGACACCGATCCCATGGAGGTCATGCGTATGCTCATGCGTGGCAGCGACTACTTCGGCCTCATGCGGCGGAACTCACAGTCCATCCTCGGCGCGTGGCAGCGCGGCAACTTGAAGGACTACTTTCAGCGCGAGTGGGACCGCATGATGCCGATGGATGTCTCCGACGTGGGCTACCACGCCTTCCTCATCAACGGCCAGCGCCAGACCCGTATCGAGGGAAAGCCCGGCGAACGCGTTCGCCTCCGCATCATCAATGCCAGCGCCGCCAGCTACTACCAGCTCACCAGTTCGGCAGGGCCGCTCACCATCATCGCCGCCGATGGCCCACCCGTGCAGCCCGTGAAGGTGCCGCAGTTCCTCATGGGCATCGCCGAGACCTACGACCTCCTTTTGACCATCCCCAAAAGCGGCCAGCACGAGCTGCGCTTCACCACACAGGATGGCAGCGGGCACAGCAGCGCAGTCTTTGGTCAAGGCACGCCCCACAGCGCCCCCGTGCCGCCGAAACCCAACCTTTACCAAATGGACGAAATGCTCACCCTCGCCCTCGAAGAACAGGAAGACGATCCGCGTGCCTCGCTGAATCTCCCGCGCCCCGGCTCGCCCTACCGGCTGCTCAAAGCCACTCACGACACCACTTTGCCAAAGAATCTCCCACGCCGGAAAATCACCCTCCACCTCACCGGCGACATGAACCGCTACATCTGGAGCTTTGATGGCAAAACCATGGCCCAGCAGCCCTACATCCTCATCAAAAAGGGCGAGATCATCGAGCTGGAACTCATCAACGACAGCATGATGCACCACCCCATCCACCTGCACGGCCACTTCTTCCGCCTGCTCATGGGCCAGGGCGCACGCTCACCGCTCAAACACACCGTCGATGTCCCACCCATGAGCAAGCGCACGGTCGAGTTCGAGGCCAATGAAGCCCACGACTGGATGTTTCACTGCCACATCCTCTATCACATGATGAGCGGCATGGCCCGCGTCTTCCGCTATGAGGATGACGCACCAGCAGCCGGGCCGGCAGACACCGCAGAGGCCGCCCCGCCTGCCGACCACAGCATCGCCCATGCAGGCGGCCTCGGTGAGCACGCCCACGACATGAGCTACGTCTGGGGAGCCGCCTCCATCCAGACGAACATGACCGAGGGCCTGCTCACCTGGATGAATCCCAAAAATGACCTCCTGCTCGCCTGGGAAGTCGGCTGGCAGCGAGTGGACGAGCCCCAATACGAGATCGACCTCCTCTATCAGCGCTATTTTAATTTGAACTTCCAAGCCTTTGCCGGGTATCGCCTCACCAACGACCCTGACGCCCAAGATCGCGCCCTCATCGGCATCAACTACCGCCTGCCCCTCATGGTCTGGCTCAACGTCAGCCTCGATACCGAAGGCGACGCCCGCTTCAGCCTCGCCAAGCGCTTCCAACTCACCCCGCGCCTCGGCCTGTGGGGAGATGTCTTCTATGACACCGGCACGAAATGGGAATGGAGCGCCGGGGCCGACTACACCCTCACCCGCCACACCTCCCTCACCGCCAGCTACCACAGCGACTACGGCCTCGGAGCCGGAGTCCTCATCCGCTTTTGATGAGACCGACCTCATCGAGAAACCAAACCCAAAACGAAAAACCGCATCCTCATGAAAACACTCCTCACCACCCTCACCATCCTCCTTGCCGCCGCTACCATCCAGGCCGCCGACAAACCCTATCCCCTCAAAAAGTGCCTCGTCAGCGGCAACGAACTCGGCAGCATGGGCACCCCCGTGACCAAGGTCTATGACGGCCAGGAGATCAAATTCTGCTGCAAACCGTGCGTGAAGAAGTTCGAGGCCAACAAGGCCAAATACCTCACCAAGCTGCCCAAGTAATCCCACGATCCCAAAGCCATGAACCTTCCACAAACATTCCCGCTCACCGGCATGAGTTGCGGCTCATGCGTGTCAAAAATCACGGCACGGCTCCAGGAGCATCCAGACGTCACCGAGGCAAATGTCACCCTCACACCGCCGCAGGCGCGGATCATCACCCGCACAGCCTTGAGCCCTGCCCAGGTCAATGACTGGCTCAAGCCACTCGGCAAATACCAAGTGCCCGAAGATGCGCCGCCCTCCATGCCGAGCAACGCGCTGCCGCCGAAATCCGCGCAGACCTACAAGCCGCTGCTCATCCTGCTCGCCTATCTGTTGCTCGTCATCCTCGCCGCCAGTGTCGCCAAGGGGCATTTTGATCTCACTGAGGCCATGCGCCTGTTCATGGGCGGCTTCTTCATCACCTTCTCCTTCTTTAAAATGCTCGACCTGCGTGGCTTTGCCGATGCCTACCGGAGTTATGATCTCGTGGCGAAAGCAGTGCCCGCCTACGGCTTCATTTACCCCTTCGTCGAGCTGTCCCTGGGACTTGCTTATCTGGCCGCTTGGCAGCCGTTCAGCGTGAACGCCGCCACCGCCGTGATCATGGGCGTGAGCCTTCTAGGCGTCATCAAAGCCGTCACCTCAAAGCAGACCATCCGCTGCGCCTGTCTCGGCACCGTCTTCAGCCTGCCCATGTCCACCGTCACCATCATTGAAGATGGTTTGATGCTCGCCATGGCGGTTATTGCTCTCGTTCTTCCTCATTGATAATCTGATCAACGAACTCACGAAAATCAGGATCGAAGAAGGCTTTGCGCTGCTCCCAGACAAATTTCGGCACGGGCCGTCCCAGAAAATTTTTGATGTCCAGTTCCAGGCCTTCGAGAACTTTGACCTCGCCATCTTGAATCGCCCGATACCAACAGTGCAGATGAAACATGAGCAGCATGACAAACTGGCTCTCTTCTGGAGTCACTGGCTTGGTGTAAAGGTCTGCCAACGGATCACGGACTCTGGCGAGCTTGATGTTGCCCTGGCTTTCCTCCCAAATGTCCCGGTGTTGCTCAGTCAGTCTGACCAGATTCGACAGACGCCTAGATTTGGTGTTTTCGCGGTAACTCACCGCCGTGAAAGCCAGGCCAGAGATGATGCCTATCGCCGAAAGCAGGTCGAAGATATGATTTCCCATCCACGATATGATGCTGGGCATGATGAACCCATCATATCACAAACACCTCGAATCGAGCCAGTTCTCAGGCCTTGGCAGGAATGTCCGCCTTGGCATCGACGAGGATGCGGCGGGGAACACGGACGATTCTTTCATCAGGGCCGCAGCCCGCTGTTGCGGGTAAGAGGGGCTTGGCGGCATCGGTCATGTCGATGCCGATGATGGCGAAGTCGCCATCTGCCAACTCCCAGATGTCAGGACAGTTTTCCAGTGCCGGAGTGCTTTGTCCGTTGGCGTGTGGATCAGGGCCGATTCTGCGGAGGAAGGTCATGGCGTGAAGGGGGTGGTTTCGTGTCCTATAATATCTGCTCTCATTTTGGAGGCAAGCGGTTTTGCTGGCAAAAAGCGAGCGTGAATAAGCCACTCCACGGCAAGCGCTCCAAAATCTTCTGCGAACACCTACGTTCGCTGCGGGAGAAGGCTGGCATGACGCAGCGCGATTTGGCCGCTGCCCTGGGGCGCGAGCACGGGATGGTGGCGCGCATCGAACTGGGTGAACGAAGGGTGGACATGATCGAGGCTTTTGATGTATTTGAAGCGCTGGGAGCTGATCCTGCCGAGGAAACGCTCGAACTCATGAAGAAATTCAAGGACGCCAAGTGAACTTCTAGCCCCGCCCCCACCACGATGTTTGGCCTCTGGAAAAAACGAAAGCCGGAAGAACTGAAGCAGCCAACCTACGCGCTCATCGACGGCTTTGAAACCTCCACGGATGCTTTTTACCTGAGCATCGAAAATGAGCTGAACGCCCGGAATGTGCCGGGCCTGGAGTTGGTGCGGCTCGATTACCGAGAAGGCGGACCACTTTCATCCAAACGAGACTACCTCCGCATGAGACGTGAGCGACTGACCTTTGATCTGTGCTCCGCCCCGTTCGGAACGTCGTGGTTCTTCTCGTACCGCTTTTGTGAAATTCCTGCGCCGTTTCCAGCATTGCAGTTGTTGATCGTCGCCGGGCTGCTGACAGCTCTTGTTTTCGGCTACATCGCCTTGTTCGGAATGCTTTGGGGCGGGATCACCATCGGAATGACTGCGATTGGCTTTGCATTGCTGCTGCGCAATACGCTGACACTTGGTTTTGAAGATTTCGATGCCTGGCTTCTGACGGTGCCGGTTTTTGGCCGGGTCTATGAGGCGATCTTCCGCAAGGAGACCTTTTTCCGCCACGACACGCGACTCATGTATGCAGAAATGATGGAGCGGGTCATCCAGGACAAGATCAAGGAGATCACGGCTTCGGAAGGCATCGAAAAAGTGGAGTTCATTGAGTCCAGGCCAGACCTTCATCCGCTGCTCGCACGGATGGTGCAGGCTCCGACACGAACGAGCGCATGATAACGCCACACGAACAGCTCTCAGCGCAGTATTTGCAGTGGGAGCTGCGGGGACGTGGCTGGTTCGTGCATCAGGAACCAGTGGTGTTGGAGCCGCCCTTTAAGCCGTTTCGAGGTTATCATTTTAACAGCTCATCGGCTGCGGATGATGTGCGGAGAGCCTCGTTTGCAGAGAGGCTGATGAAAAAAGCCGGGCGGCTGTTCAATCCTGTTGCCGCACCAGTCGCGGAAACAGATGACACGGATTCCGAAAATGAAATCTCCACCTGGAGCCGGGAGGAGTGCTCTGAGATTGCACTGACTTTTCCCCGGACTTCGCATCCGAAGCGAGATCATGCCGAGTCCTTCCTTCGCATGTGCCGGGGTTGCAACGAGCCGGTGGCCTTTGAGGTTTTGGCCGATCAGCGCGAAATAGGCTTTCAATGGGTATGCAGTGCGAAAGACGAACCCTTTGTCAGAGCGCAGTGCGAGGCACATTTTTCTGAATGGTCGCCCCGAGATGGCGGTGCCCAGCTTGTTCAGACATGGGAGCAAACAGGCAGCAGCTATGCTGCTGCGGAGATCGGACTTGGACGTGATTTTCTGCTCTCCATCGAAACGGGTAAGGTAGAGATGTTGTCAGGCTTGATCGCGGGTATGTCTTCGCTGGCAGAGGGTGAAATGGCTCTGTTCCAAGTCATTTTCGAGCCAGTCACCGCCCCATGGGCAGATGGCATGGTGCAAGTTTCTGCAAGGTCTGATGGAACTCCCGTCTTCAAAAACAGGCCTGACCTTGCGCGTGAAGCTGCCACGAAGGCAAGAAGTCCGCTGTATGCCGTGGTGTTGCGACTGGTCACCTGCGCTAAAGATGGCAATCGAGCGTGGGCATTGCTCGCTCCGTTGGTAGCAGCCCTCAATGCGCTCTCGAGGCCAGGCGGCAACCATCTCGTTCCGCTGGCGATGAACGACTACGCCTCCGAGGCGCAAGAGGAGGACATCCTGCGGAGACAGTCGCATCGCTGGGGAATGATCCTCTCTCAGGAGGAACTGCTCTCCCTCATCAGACTCCCGGATGATCGGAGCCTTTCGAAACGCCTCCGACAGGATTCCGGGCAGACGCGAGCTTATGTGTCCGATACCTCAAGCGGTCTGCTTTTAGGATGGAATGTTCATGCTGGGCGACGGCAGGAGGTCTATCTGACGCCGGAACAGCGAGTCAGACACCTTCATGCCATCGGTGGCACTGGCACCGGAAAGACTACATTCATGGCGAATCTGATTCGACAGGACATGGAGTCCGGCCAGGGCTTCGCATTGCTAGATCCGCATGGTGATTTGGTGGATCGCCTTCTTTCCATCGTGCCGGAAAATCGTTTGGATGATGTGGTATTGATCGATGCAGGTGATGAGGAGTTCAGCGTGGGGTTTAACATCTTGAGCGCCAAGGCTGATTATGAAAAGACACTGCTCGCGTCGGATTTGGTCAGTGTGTTTCAACGGCTGAGCACGAGCTGGGGAGATCAGATGACGGTTGTTCTGCGAAATGCGATCCTGGCTTTCTTGGAGCGTCCCGAAGGCGGAACATTAGCGGACGTGCAGCGCTTTTTGCTGGAACCCGACTTTCGAGCCAGCGTCCTCGAAACCGTGCTGGACGCTGATGTGGTGTATTACTGGAGGAAGGGCTTTCCGCAGCTCGGCGGCAGCAAATCCATCGGGCCTGTCTTGACCCGCTTGCAGACCTTTCTCTCCCCAAAGCCGATCCGCTACATGGTTGGGCAGCGAGACACAAAACTCGACATCGCCGAGATCATGGACTCGGGGAAAATCCTGCTGGTGAAGCTCCCCCAAGGTCTAATGGGTGCTGAAAACAGCTACCTGCTGGGATCATTGATCGTCTCGAAGATTCAGCAGGTGGCGATGGCACGACAGCGAATGGCCGAAAGCCAGCGGCGACTCTTCACCCTCTATGTCGATGAGTTTCAGAACTTCATCACGCCCTCGATGGCTGAAATCCTGTCCGGTGCCCGCAAGTATCGCCTCTCCCTCGTTTTGGCGCACCAAGAACTGGCTCAACTCGGAAGGAATGATGCCGTTGCCAGTGCGGTTCTAGCCAATGCCGGGACTCGGGTGGTGTTCCGGGTTGGCGACTCAGATGCTCGTGAGCTGGCAAAGGGATTTGCGCACTTTGAACCCGAGGCGCTTCAATCGCTGGCTGTTGGCGAAGCCATCATTCGGGTGGAACGCAGCGACCAGGATTTCAATCTGAGTGTCCCGGCTGGCCTATCCTCAGAATCAGGAAGTGAAGGACGCCAGCAGGAAGTCATCGCCCGCTCACGCTTGCGCTACGCTGTAGCTCGCAGCGAAATCGAGGCCACCGAACGCAAACGCTTGGCTGATTTGGCTGAAACGACGCCCAGCAAAGCAAAGAAGATCGTCGAGCCGCCACCCTCTCCGGTTCCTGAGCCTATGGAGTCTCCGGCCATTCCTACGCCGCCGATCCCTGCAAAAGAAGAACTGGTCGAGGTTGCATCAGAAACCCAAGCCGAACAACCGCAGTATGAAGCCACCACGCTGAAAGCCGATCTTGAGGAATTGGGCCGTGGAGGTGACATCCACAGGGCTGCCCAGGCGGAGTTCAAACGACTCGCAGAGGCGCGTGGTTTTCGGGCGACCATTGAGCGGCAGCTACCCGACTCACAGGACACCGTTGATCTGTATATTGAGCGCGATGGTGTGAGCATCGCCTGCGAGGTTTCTGTGACCAACACTCTCGAATACGAGATGAAGAACATCACCAAATGCCTCAGGGCTGGAGTCCAGCAGGTGCTCGTTCTGACCGTCGCACCCGAGAAGCATCAGCGGCTCAGTGCCGCCATTGCCAGCCTGCTTTCGCCGGAGCAGCAGGAAAAAGTGTTCTGCATCCAGAAAGATGAGTTCGCGGCCTATCTCGACAGCCTGTCACCAAAAGACGCCCCCAATCCACCAGCCATCACTACCGAGGGCACGCCCAAGATGGTCAAAGGATGGAAAGTCAGAACCAACTCCATCCCCGTGCCCATCGAAGATGTGCCACGGCTGGAGAAGGAAATGGCCGCCACTATGGCGGAGAATCTGCGACGCGGAAAAACCAAGAAGCGCGAGAAGAAAGGCGGTGCCTCAACTTGAAAAAGAACCGCTGAATGCTAAAGGCAACACATGACTAAGACTTTGCCATTTAGCGACAGCAGCAGCAAGCGTGTAGGCATTTGGGTTCGTGTCTCCAGCGAAGAACAAGCTGAGGGCGACAGCCCCGAGCACCACCGTGTCCGGGCTGAAATGTATGCCAGCTCCCGAGGCTGGAAGGTCATGGAAATCTACGACCTCGCCGGTGTCAGCGGAAAGAGCGTGGTCGATCATCCTGAAGCCAAGCGCATGATGGCCGATGTGAAGCGCGGCCACATCCAGGCGCTGGTCTTTTCAAAACTCGCCCGTCTGACCCGCAATGCGAAGGAGCTGATGGAGTTCAGCGACTTCTTCCAAGTCCACCAGGCAGACCTCGTCTCTCTCAGCGAGAGCATCGACACCAGTTCGCCCGCCGGGCGGCTGTTTTTCAATCTGGTGGGCTGCATGGCCCAATGGGAGCGCGAAGAAATCGCCGACCGCATCAAAAGCTCGGTTCTCGTCCGCGCCAAGATGGGCAAGCCGCTCAGCGGCAAAGCCCCCTACGGCTATATGTGGAAGGATAAAAAGCTCGCGGTTCAGCCTGAGGAGGCTCCCGTTCGCCGGTTGATCTATGAGCTTTTTGACGAGCACAAGCGCATCAAAACCGTGGCCCGGATGCTGAACACCCGAGGCTATCGCACACGGAACAATAAAAAGTGGTCGGACACCGCCGTGCGCTTCCAGCTTCGCGACCCCACGCCCAAAGGCATCCATCGCCGCAACTACAGCACCAACATCGGCGGCAAAAAGCTCGTCAACAAACCGGAGAGCGAGCACATCTTCAACGAGGTGGAGGCCATCGTGTCCACCGAACTTTGGGAGCGCTGCAACGCCTGCCTGGACGCTCGCTACATGAAACGTGAGCGCCGACCTGCCAGACTGCCCGCGCACATCTTCAGCGGCTTCGTGAGCTGCCATTGCGGGGCCAAGATGTATGTGCCGATGCGCACCCCCAAATACACCTGCCAGAAGTGCCGCAACAACATCGGCTGCCAGGACTTGGAGGAGATTTTCACGGAGGAGGTCAAAGGCTACCTCGTGAAGGCTGAGAACGTCCAAGCCTATCTCAAAAAGGCGGGCAGTGCCCTCACCGAGAAGCAAACCCTGCTCGATAAGCGGCAGAAGGAGGCCGAAAAGCTAACCCTGGACACCGAACGCATGCTCCGGCTCTATCTAGATGGCAACATCGGGGCGGAGGACTTCAAGAAGTTCAACCAGCCTCTCAGTGACCAACGCAGCCAGCTCGACGAAGAACTCATCCGGCTTCAGTCGGAGATCGACGTTCTCAAAATCGACAACCTCTCAAGTGAACAGATGGTCACGGAAGCAATCGACCTC
>JAGKWZ010000111.1 GCA_021151605.1 Verrucomicrobiaceae bacterium | reverse complement strand
GTTGTTTTGTCTCCAGGTGCTGAGGACATCGTCGTAGCGCTTCTTGGCGTTCTTTTCGCGGTCACGAAGACGGGCGGCTTTCTCGAAGTCCTGATCCTTGATGGAGCCTTCTTTCTCCACTCGAATGGACTCGATTTCAGCGTCGATGTCCTTGAGTTCAGGCGGCCGTGTCATCGCGGCGATGCGGCAGCGTGAGCCAGCCTCGTCCATGATGTCGATGGCCTTGTCTGGAAGGAAGCGGGCAGTGAGGTAACGGGCGCTGAGATTGACGGCGGAGCGGATGGCCAGGTCGCTATAATGAGCCTTGTGGTGCATCTCATATTTGCCTTTGAGACCCATGAGGATCTTGATGGCGTCCTCGACAGAGGGCTCCTCGACCTTAACCTGCTGGAAGCGACGCTCCAGGGCGCTGTCCTTCTCGATGTATTTGCGGAATTCATTCAGCGTGGTGGCACCGATGACCTGCATCTCGCCACGGCTGAGGGCTGGCTTGATGATGTTGCTGGCATCCATGGTGCCTTCAGCTGAACCGGCACCGACCATGGTGTGCATTTCGTCGATGAAGAGGATGACGTTCTTCGTGCGGCGGATCTCGTCCATGACGGCCTTGATGCGCTCTTCGAACTGGCCGCGATACTTCGTGCCAGCGACCATCAAAGCGAGGTCGAGGGTGATCACGCGCTTCTCACGCAGGATCTCGGGGACGTTGCCATTGATGATCTCCTGAGCCAGACCTTCGACGATGGCGGTCTTGCCGACACCGGCTTCGCCAATGAGGACGGGATTGTTCTTCGTGCGGCGGCAGAGGATCTGGATGACACGAGCGATCTCTTCCGTGCGGCCGATGACGGGGTCCATCTCGCCTTTCTGGGCGAGTTCGGTAAGGTCACGACCAAAGGCGCGAAGAGCGGGGGTCTTCTCGTTCTTCTTTTTCTTCTTCGGATCTTCCTCGTTCTTGCCATCGGGCGTGACGGGCTCGGCATCATCCTCTTCTTCCTCTTCGTTCGAGCTGAAGTTCGGATCGAGTTCCTTGAGGATCTCGTTGCGGGCTTTGTCGAGATTCACATCCAGGTTGCGGAGCACTTGTGCGGCGACGCCTTCGCCTTCACGGAGCAGTCCTAGTAGGATGTGCTCGGTGCCTACGTAGCTGTGATTGAGGGCTTTGGCTTCCTTGCTGGCGAGGGCGAGCACCTTTTTCACACGAGGCGTGTAGGGAATGTTGCCCACCATCTTGGTTTCGGGGCCGGAGCCGACCTGCTGCTCGACTTGGAGGCGAACGGTTTCGAGATCGAGCCCGAGTTTGCCGAGCACGTTCACGGCGACGCCCTGGCCGAGCTTGATGAGCCCGAGCAGGATGTGCTCCGTGCCGACGTAGTTGTGGTTGAAGCGGTCAGCCTCCTTGCGTGCGAGTGCCAGAACCTGTTGGGCGCGTGGGGTGAAGTTATTCAGCAAATTCAATGCCTCCTTCGAAGTCAGGATGTGCGCATAGCGTAAAATGGCAAAAGCACGCCCAACCTGGTCACGCAGCATCGTGGAGTTTTCCTCCAGCAGCTTCTGGCGGGCATTCATCTCCGAGTTCACCACCCGTTCGATGACTTTCTCGATGGCGGCGATGATCTCGGACTCTTTTTCACCCAGCGTGTGCTGGTTGGAGATCTGGAAGAGGTTTCCCAGAGCTTCGGTGCCCTCGCCATAAAGACCACGCACGGCCAGGCCGATCTTGCCCACGGCTTTGATTACGGGATTGATCTGCTCCGTGAGTGCCAGCGCAGGCAAATGCAGCATGACGGAGGCTCTCATGCCTGTGCCGACATTCGTGGGGCAGGCGGTCAGATAGCCGAGCTGGGAATCAAAGGCGTAGGGCAACTGCGTTTCCAATGCCGAATCCACACTGTCCACCAGCTCCCAGGCGCTGCGTAGATTGAGGCCGGGGCGGATGCCCTGGATGCGGAAGTGATCCTCCTCATTGATCATGATCGAGAGATTCTGATTCCGATCCACGACTACGGCGCAACCCGCAGCGCGAGCAGCGTGTTCACGGCTGATGAGGTGACGTTCGACGAGCACCTGCTTCTTGATCTTGCTGACACTAGCGTAGTCCTCGCTGTAGCGGTCTTTCATTTCCGCCAGACCTTCGACGACGGGGCGCGCGAGCTGGAGCAGCTCCTGCCTTTGATGTTCCTGGCTGTACCCTGGGAAGGGGAACCCACGCAGGTTGCGTGCGAGCCGGACGCGCGAGGTCATCACGACATCGGAATGTGGGCCGGTTCCCTGCATCCAGTCTGCAGGGTGGTTGATGAGAGTTTTGAAAAGCATGGGAAGCGGGGGGCAGGGAGGCTTGTCAGGCATTACTCAGGCGCTCGATCTCTTTCTTTAGAGCGGCGGCATCTTCGTAGCGTTCCTCACGCACGGCAGCTTCGAGCTTCTCGCGGAGTTGGGCGATGGTGACTGGCGGTGGAACTGCTTTTTTTGAAGCACGAGGTTTGGAGACTGCCGGTGGAGGTGGTGGACTTTCCTGTGGGGCGCTGATCTGGATACTGGCTGGCGCTTTGCCGATGTGTCGGGTGCCTTTGTGCATGGCACGCAGGAGGTGATCCAATCCCTCGCGGAAGGTGGAGTAGCACTCCGGGCAGCCCATACGTCCGATCTTCTTTAATTGGGAGGCGGTGAACCCGCAGGAGTCACAGACGGCTTCCGTGGTTGGAACTTCCGCAGAGCTGCCACTCAGGAAGGCTTCCGCGAGGCCGAACCCGGCCTCATCGGTCACACCCTTGGCCTTCGAGCAGGCGTCACACAGGTTCACCGTGGTCATCTGCCCATTGATGATCTGGGTCAGGAACACGGTGGCTTCACTTTCACAAACGTCGCACTTCATGGATGGGGGAATTTCAGGCCGCGTGCGCCTGATGAAAAGGATACGCCTGACGCACGGAATAGGTACGCTTACGGCAGCGTAAAGAGGGCGTCAATGGCGCGGGCGCTCTGGTCTTGAGGCCCTTTTATCTCACTGGCTGGGCTGGGGTAAGTGGAATCTCCCGCCGCAGGGCCTTTCCGATCATGCCGGTGAGCCAGAGGTAATGATCGGATTTCAGCTCCGGCTCCGTGACAAATCCCTCCACGCCTACTGGCACCTGCGAGGTGGTTTTGAAAATGGCGGTGCCCTCGTCCAGCTCATCAAACATGGCGATGTAGAGCATCGAGCTGCCTCCAGCGATCCGCTCGCGGGCCTGGGACCAGAGGAACTCGCCTCCGAGTCGTGGAATGGCATTCAGCGGAGCATCGACACCACGCATCTTGCTCAGATTCCGCCAACTGAAGCCGGGGAACACGACGGGGAGGTAGTCATTTCCATGCTCGCGACACCACTTCGCATCGACTTCATGCACCTTGCCGATCATCTGTGCGGCATTTGAGGGCGAGTGATAGCGTCCGACAGCCCAGGGACTGATGATGTCGGCGCTTTGCAGGACCTCGTGGAGCTTTGGATCACGGGTGGCATCGCCCTCCTGAGTCCGCCAATGCCAGGGCACGCCAGCCATGACGGTGAGTTTGCCGAACTCAGGATTGTCATGCAGGAAGCGCAGCAGGGTGTGGCTCTCCTCTAGTGTGTAGTCGCGGCCATCATCGAAGCCGATGCCCCAGACGGCGACGACGGGCTTACCGGCATGGCGTTGATAGGTGGGGTCATCGAGAATGCGTAGTTCGGTGCGCAGGCGTTTCCAGTCCTGCATGATCACGGACTCGAGTTCGCCCGATTTCATGCCGCTGAGGTCATACATCACGGACCAAGTGCGCCCGGTTGCTTTGGCGCTGTCTCTGACATGCTGCAAAACAGTATCGTGATGCGCACGGAAGCGTTTGTCCTTCAGCACCGAGCCAAAGCGCTGGAGGAAGACACCGTCGATACCATGCTCACGCATCCACTCGAAGTGCCGACGCACCGTCTTCGGATGCGCCGAGCTATAAACCTGCGCCGTCGTGCCATCGGCGTGCTTCAGAGGCGTGTCGAATCGCTCATCGGTATCGAGCTCTGACACATCCGGCCAGAGGTCGATGTGGCACTGCCCCGGCTTATTGAAGCCGTAATGCACCCAGCCGAGGTTTGAGCCGTCAGTCGGCGTCGCAAACCAGCCTTGGTAGCCGCACATGAGCTTGCCGAAGAGCGTGGCGGGATCGGAGGCGTGGAGGAGGCTGGCGGCGAAGATCGAGGCAAAAAGAAACGTGCGCATCAGGCGGTTACCTTATGCGCACGTTGAGAGGTTTGTGAAATGAGGATTACACCAGACACTCCGCGATCTGCACGGCGTTCAGCGCAGCACCTTTGAGGAGCTGATCACCGACGAGCCAGAAGGTAATATGGATTCATTACGGTTAACCTTCACTTCGCCAGTCCAAACATTCGCAGACATAGATCTTCCTTCGCACGTTTTAATGAGGATCAAAGATCCTTCCATACCAATTACCCTGCCCCAGTTATACAGCATCATTCCCATGATCTCTGCGGGTTCCATTTTGGTCTTATCGCGCACAAATTGATCCAAATTAAACACTCTGAGGCTACCGTCTGATAGGTAAACTCGGATAACCTCCGTGCCCTTCATGGTTTTAGGCATCTTGAATATTCCATGCACTCCAAAGATATACTGACCATCATCGGAGAGTGTCTCATAATCAAAGTATTGCGGAACAGTCCACAGCTTCTTATCAAACCAACCTTTTCGCACAGACTTTACAGTCGTGACATTCCTCCATGCGCTAACGCAGGCCTTAAACTGCCTGTTCTTAGAGAAGATGACACGGTTGGCGGGTTCATCCGCCATTGGAATTGCTTCTGCGCTAGTGCTAGCCAACACAAGTGCGAGAAAGACCCATGTTTTCATGGCACGCGAAGGCTTAGACCAGGCACTCCGCGATCTGCACCGCATTCAGCGCGGCTCCTTTGAGGAGCTGATCACCGACGACCCAGAATGCGAGGCCGTTGTCGAGGGCGCAGTCCATGCGGAGGCGGCCGACGGCGCAGTTGTCGCGGCCCGCGATGTCGAGGGCGAGCGGATACTGCTTGTTCGCAGGATCGTCGATCACATCGAGGCCGGGGGCTTTGCTCAGGACTTCACGCGCAGCGGCGACGGTGACGGGCTTTTCGAATTCGGCGCTGATGGCGATGCTGTGGGCGCGGAAGACGGGGATGCGCACGCAGGTCACGGAGGCGCGGAAGTCCGGGTGATGCATGATTTTGCGGCCTTCGTTCTCCATCTTCATCTCTTCCTTCGTGTAGCCACTGTCGAGGAACGAATCCACATGCGGGATGGCATTGAAGGCGATCTGGTGAGGATAGACGGTTGGTTTCGAGGCTAGTTTGGCAGCATCCCATTCACGATTTTCAGCCGCCCATTCGCGGGACTGCTTGGCGAGTTCTTCGATGGCCTGTGCGCCCGTGCCGGAGACGGCCTGATAGCTGCTGGCAAAGATGCGCTTCACGCCGAAGGCCTGATGCAGCGGATAAAGAGCCATCAGTGAGATGGCGGTGGTGCAGTTCGGGTTCGCGATGATGCCTTTGTGGCCTTTCACATCGGCGGCGTTGATCTCAGGCACCACGAGCGGGACGGTCGGGTCCTGGCGGAAGTAGGAGGAGTTGTCCACCACCACGGCACCGGCTTTCACCGCATGCGGGGCGAAGTCTCGGGAAATACCGCCGCCCGCACTGAAGAGAGCGATGTCCACCCCGGCGAAGCTGTCCGCCGTGAGTTCCTTGATGGTCACGTCTTCACCTTTGAATTTCATCGTCTTGCCGGCGCTGCGGGCACTGGCGAGAAGGGTGAGTTGGCCGACGGGGAATCCGCGCTCTTCGAGACAGCGCAGCATTTCCACTCCCACCGCTCCGGTGGCGCCGACGACCGCGACGTGCTTGAGGTTGCTCATGGTCTTGTGTGGATGGTTGTTTGCTTGGGGTTGAGGAAAAAGGGCGCGCAGGGTAGGGGCGATCTCTGGGAATGCAAGAGGCCGGGGGGGATTTCAAATCTGCGGCAGCAGGATTGGTATGCCGTCGTCGATCGGGAAAAGGAGTGATCCATCCTCCCGACAAAGGGCCTTTTCGTCCACAGGATGCCCATGGCGCTGCAAGTCATCCGCTGTGGCCCAGCGCAGAGGCTGGTGGGTGTCAGGGCAGCGCATCTTGGGCAGGAAGTCGTTGATCCAGTCGAGGTTCATCGGATTTGGCCCTCTCCATCGACGATGTATTTGTAGCTGCAAAGCTCCGCGAGCCCCATCGGGCCGCGTGCGTGCAGTTTGTCCGTGCTGATGCCGATCTCGGCACCGAAGCCGAACTCGCCGCCATCGTTGAAGCGAGTGCTGGCATTGTGCAGGACGACGGCGCTGTCCACCTCGTGCTGGAAGCGCTCGGCATCGGCGCGGTTGCGGGTGACGATGCTGTCGGTGTGATGCGAGCCGTAGCGGTTGATGTGCGTGATGGCTTCATCCAGCGAGGCGACGGTTTTGATCGAGAGAATGAGATCGAGATATTCGGTGCTCCAATCCTCCTCCGTGGCAGCCTTGGCGCCGCTGCCGAGGTGGGCGAGCGAGGTTGCATCGCCGCGCATCTCGACGTGGGCTTGCCGCAAGGTTTCGCCAAGCTTGGGGTAGAAAGCCGCTGCGATGTCTTGATGGACGAGCACGGTCTCCAGAGCATTGCAGACACCGGGCTTCTGCGTCTTGGAGTTCACGATGATCTTTACGGCCATGTCCTGATCCGCGTCTGGGGCGACATAGACGTGGCAGACACCGTCGTAGTGCTTGATGACGGGCATGCGTGCGGTGGCGACAACTTTCTCGATGAGTCCTTTGCCGCCCCGCGGGATGATGAGGTCGAGGTATTGATCCATCTTCGCCATGTGCTCCACACTGGCGCGATCAGTGAAGGGGATGAGCTGGATGCTGTCCTTCGGCAAACCAGCGCGCTCACCACCGGCCTGCAGGGCGGCTGCCAGGGCGACATTGGAGTGGATGGCCTCGCTGCCGCCGCGCAGAAGCGTGGCATTGCCAGTCTTGAAGCACAGGCTCGCGGCATCGCTGGTGACGTTCGGGCGTGACTCGAAGATGATGCCGATGACGCCGATGGGCACGCGCTTCTTGGTGATGTGCAGACCGTTGGGCCGGGTCCACTCGGAGAGTTGCTCACCGACAGGATCAGGCAGTGCAGCGACTTCGCGCACGGCATCGGCCACGGCTTTGAGGCGCTTTGGATCGAGCGTCAGTCGGTCGATCATGGCTTTGGTCAAACCTTTCTCGTGGGCGGTGGCGAGGTCTTTGGCGTTCGCATCGAGAATCTCTGTCTGGCGGGCTTCAATCTCATCCGCCATGGCCAGCAGGATGGTATTTTTGCCGGCCGAGCTGAGCTTGACCAGTTCATGCGCGGCGGCACGGGCTCGTCGGCCCATGTCGAGAATAGCGGATTGGATTTCTGCGTCGGTCATGTGAACGATACGTCATGCCGCCCGAATACGGCTGTGCAAACGGAAACTCCTGATTGGCATGGCTTTCAAGCCTGGGTCAGACTCGATTATTTGGCGGGCTTACCGACATGTCTGGCTTTTCCTCTGCGTAACAGTGCATGACTATTATTTCCCACGCTATGACTCCTTCTCCTCCATGTTCTGAAGCAAGTATCGTTTCTCGCCGTGACGCCGTGAAGGCCACTTTGGCAACCCTCGGATTATCTGCTGCTGCCTTTGAGCCCACAGCTCGTGCACAGTCAGCCGCGCCTGATCCACGACGAGGGGCGGTAAAGCGTTACGACATGCTGAAGTCGATCAATCTCTGGGCCTTCCCTTATCCTGAGCGCATGACACTACGTGAGTGCATGCAGCTCGCCAAGGATGCTGGTTTTGATGGCATCGAGCTGAACTACGATCTGGACAATGACCTCTCGCCGAAGCACGGCACCCAGGATTACAAAGCCATCCGCAAGATGGCGGATGAAATCGGCATCCAAATCAGCGGTTTGTGTTCGTTCCTGTTCTGGCCTTATCCTCTGACCAGCAATGACCCGGCAAAGCGTGCCCAGGGCATGGAACTGGCCGGGAAGATCGCCCAGTGTGCGCATGATCTCGGTGTCGAGAATGTGCTCGTCGTGCCCGGTGCGGTTCACATCCCCTGGCGGGATGATCATGAGCCGGTGGCGAACGATGTTTGTGATCAAAGAGCACGTGAAGCCGTAGCCCAGCTCGCCAAACAGGCGGAGAAGCTGAAGGTCTGCCTCAACATCGAAAACATCTTCTTCAACGGCTATCTGATGACTCCGATGGAGATGAACACCTTCGTGGACAGCTTCCAGAGCGAGCATGTGCGGGTGCATTTTGACACGGGAAACATCTCCATGTTTCAGTTCCCGGAGCACTGGGCCAAAGTGCTGGGTAAGCGCACCAAGAATGTCCACCTGAAGGAGTTCACCAAAAAGGGCACCGACTTCTCTCTCGAAACCTTCCGCCCGCTTCTGGATGGCACCACCAACTGGCCAGCCGTGACCGATGCGCTCGCGGAGACGGGCTACAAAGGCTTTCTGACCTTTGAATACTTCCACCCTTACACGCATTACCCGGAAGCACTGATCTGGCAGACTTCGGATTCGCTGGATCGTATTCTTGGACGCAAAGCTTGACCCATCAGCACGCCCATCGCAATGAACTTCACACGCCGCCGTTTCCTGGAAGCCTCTGCACTCGCTCTTAGCTCGCCACTGCTTGGCCAAGTGCCGGGAGAGCGCCCACGCCAGGACGCTGCTGTGAAGGTGCTGAACCCGCGCACACGTGTGCCGGTGAGCATCATCATTGATGACTCCACCTGTCTGGTGAATCTGAACAAGTTTGCCATCCCCCAGTTTGCCGCGGCCAACCCGGGTAAGTATGACCACTACCCTTGGAAAAGCTGGCCTGATGAGATCCCGGACAGCTTTGTGCGCAAATTTGCCGACTGGGCGGACGAGAATGGCGTGAAGGGAAAGTACAGCATCGTGCCTTATCCCGCCTGCGTCGGTCGGCTGGATCGTCAGATCCCTGGATGGACTCAGCGTGAACTGGCGGATAGCATCAAGCTCGTGCGTGAGCGCATCATGCCGAACTGGGACATCCACCCGGAGATGGTCACCCACACCCGCATCATCGACACAAAAACCGGTCACCCATTCACCGAGATCAGTCCTCGCTTCATGGAGAATTGGAAATGGTGCGGCGGGCGTAGTGTGGATGAGATCGCCGATTACATGAGCTATGCTCTGACGATCCTGAAAAACATCGGCCTTCCGTGTGAGGGCCTCACGACACCTGGAGGCTTCGGTAGCGATGCGCGTCCGCAGCTCGCTCAGGCCACGTTTGAATCCTGCCGCAGTGTTTTTCAGACGGAGATTCCCCATTACTTCCGGGATCTCCATGCGAGCGGAGATCAGAGCGTGGCTCCGCTCGTGCAAAACGTGTCCGGTTTAGACAGCGATGATCCACGCTGTGTGGTGCATGTGCTCGGCTGCACGGGTGACTGGACTGGCGGTTGGGACTGTGTGACGCCAAAGGGCGCTGACGCTTTTATCACGGAAGATGGGCAGCGCGGGCGCATGGTTGAGGTCATCAAGCGTGGAGAGCCTGCCATCATCGTCTGCCACTGGACCGGGATCTATTGGAATGGTCTCGAGATCGGCTTTGAGATCTTTCGCGAGGTGGTGAAGAGGCTTCACTCCACCTTCAATCATCTGCACTGGATGAAGCTGAGTGAGATCTCCCGCTACTGGGCGGCAAAAGAGCTGACCCGAATCGAGTTGGATGCTACGGCCCGATTCGTTTCATTCAAAGCTCCCTTTGCCTGCGATGAGTTCACTGTGGATCTGCCGTTCAAGGATGGGATTCCAGTGCTTGGTGGGCAGTCTTTGGAAAAGGTGGCTTCATGCCTGAATTTGAAGCCGGGCACTTGGTGCCGTGAGTCGGACAAGACCACGATCTGCATCAAGCTGGCTAAAGGAGAAAGCCGGGTCTCAATGCAAATGTAGCTGCGGGACGAGGAGCATAAATGAGCCCGCTTTTTCTTGAGCAATGCTGATCTCTTGAATTGAGGTCAGCTCGCTGCCAGCGACTCCGAAACAGGTGGCGGTGTCTCAGATTCTTTGCCGAAAAGAGAGCGCAAGAGTGAGCCGATGTCCTCGACCGCCAGATAGCAAAGCGGCACGAGGAAGAGGGTGATCACTGTCGCAAAGAGGCTGCCGTAGCCCATGGCGACGGAGACGGGCGTGAGGAACTGGGCGTGAGTGCTCTGAGCACCGCTGCTGAAGAGGAAGGGGATCATCTTGGCCAGCCAGGTGCCATCAAAGATGAGCGGGACGAGGCCGAAGAAGGTGGTGATCTGGGTGAGGAAGATGGCGCGGAAGCGCAGGATGCCACCTCGCTGCACGGCTTCACGCAGGCTCATGCCATTGGCTTTGAGGTCGTTGATCTCATCGACGAGCACGAGGGTGTCATTCACCACCACGCCGCAAACGCCGAGGATGCCAAACGCACTCATGATGCTCACAGGCAAGCCGTGGAAGAGATGCCCGATGACGGCTCCGACGACGCCGAAGGGCACAACGAGCAGGACGATGAGCGGCTGCGAATAGCTTTTAAATGGAATGGCCATCATCGCATACATGGCGGCGATCACGATGAGGAAGGAGATCACCATTTGTCCCTGGCTCTCGCGTTGATAGCGGGCTTCACCCTCAAAGCTCCAGCGGATGTGGCCGTGGTTGGCGAGCAGGTCGTCGAGGAAGCTGGTGAGCTCCAAACGCATCGCGGCAATGTCTGTGGTGGCCTTGTCGGCATCCGCAGAGATGTTCAGGGCACGGCGGCGATCCACTCGCTTGATGCTTGTGAAGCTTTTCACGACAGTCGCCTTTGCCACGCGGCTGAATGGCACTTCGAGACCCGTCGCGGTGCGCACGCGCATCGTGTCGAGCGTGGCGAGGTTCTGGCGGTTCGCCTTGGGCATTCGCAGCATGACTTTGACCTCATTGCGCCCGCGCTGGATGCGCTGCACTTCATCTCCGTAGAATGACTGCCGCACTTGGCGGGCGAGGTCAGTGACGGTGACGCCGAGCTGCTGGGCTTCGGGTTTGAGCGTGAGCTGGATCTCGTTCCGTCCGCTGTCGAGGGAGTCGTTGATGTCGAAGAGCGCGGGGTAGGTGGAGAGCTTCTCTTTGATCTTTTCAGACATGGCCAGCATCTCTTTGGGGTCAGTGCCAGTGAGCTGGATGTCGATGGGGTCGCCGCCACGCATGATCTCGGCGCGGAAAGTGAGTTCCTCGGCTCCGACGATACTTCCGATGCGTTTTCGCCATTCGTTGGACATCTCCACGGTGTTTGCATCGCGGCTTCGTTCTTCGGGGCCAAAGGTTTCCATGGTGACACCGCCGACATGGCTGCCGCTGCCGGAGGGTGATCCACGGCTGGAAAGCGTGGTGCCGATGGTGGAGACGACGTGCTTGATCACACTGCGACCATCGGGCCCGACATACTCCTTCTGCATCTCCAGGGCGATGTCGTAGATGCGCTCGATGTGCTTCTCCGTGACCTCGACGGGTGTGCCATCAAGCATCGTGAGACGGCAGTCGATGCGCTCGCTCGCGACGCGCGGGAAGTAGGTGGTCGGGATACGTCCTCCGAAATACAAGCCAACGATGATGCTCAAGCCGCCGAACAAGACGGCAAGCACGGTGTAGCAATTTTTGACGCTGAAGCGGATGGCGGGTGCATAAACCGTGCGCACGAACCATTGCAGTGCGCCATCCGACCTGCGGTGGATCGGTGCGAGCATGTCTCCTGCGCGACCGAGGAATGGATGCGCGAGATGGCTGGGCAGGATGAGCTTGGTCTCCACCAGCGCGATGAGCATCACGGTGATAAAAATCAGCGCGATGGGCTTGAACATCGAACCCCAGTCGGAGGAGTCGATGGCCATCGGCAGGAAGGCGATGACGGTGGTGAGCACACCGAAGGTGATGGGCACGGCCATGCGGCGTGTGCCGGCGATGGCGGCCTCAAGTGGTGTCATGCCGCCCGTGGTGCGCAGGTGATCGCAGTGCTCGGAGATGACGATGGCGTCATCGACCACGATGCCGAGCACGAGGATGAAACCCATGAGCGAGGACAGATTGATCGAGATGTCCATGTAAGGCATCAGCGCGATGGCTCCGAGGAAGCTCATCACCATGCCAACACCGACCCAGATGACAGCTTCCAACCGGAGGAAAAGCCCCACACAGATGAAAACGAGGATCAGGCAGCTCTGGGCATTCTGCATGAGCAGGTCAATGCGGCCCTTCACGATCTTCGAGCGGTCATTCCAGTAGTCGAGACGCACACCGCCGGGCAGCTTTTTGTTCATCTCTTCGATGTAAGCTTTGACCCGCTCGCCGATGGTGATGGCGTTTTGCTTTCCCTCACGCATGACGCTGATCATGACGCAGCGGCGGCCATTCAATCGGGTGACGAGTGGGTTCTCCGTGAAGCCATCAATGATCTTCGCGATCTCTCCAAGGGTGACCTTGCTGCCATCCGCACGAGTGACGAGCGGGACGCGGGCGTAGTCCTCTCCCGTGTAGGCACGGCCACGGGTGCGGAGGGAGACATCACCCGCCTCGGTCTGCACGACGCCTGCGGGCATGTCGATGGCATTTTCGCGGATGCTGCGACTGATGGATTCGAGCGTGAGGCCATACTTGCGGAGCTGGTCCTCGGAGATCTCGATGGCGATTTCTTCATTCCGAATGCCGGTGATGTCTGCATGCGAGATGCCTGGCAGTGAGGCGAGTTCGTCACGAGTCTGCTCGCCGAGTCGTTTGAGGTCACGCTCCGCCATGTCGGCGCTGAGGATGACGGTGATGACGCTGTGGAAGCTGTCGTCGAGCTGGATGATCGGCTTCTCGGCGAGCGCCGGGAAGTTCGGGATGGCATCGACACGGATTTTGACGTCATCCATCACGCGGCGTGGATCTTCGTCCTCATTCACCTCGATGAAAACACTGCCGCCGCTGCTGCCAGCGGTGCTGTTGACATGCTTGATGCCGCCCACCTGCTGGATGGCTTCCTCGATCTTCAGCACGATGGTTTCCTCTGTCTCCTCGGGCGATGAAGCGGGGTAGGGGACATTCACCGAGATGTATCGGGACGGCATGTCCTGGAAGACCTCCAGCGGGATTTTATCCTGATACAAGGTCCATGCGCCCGCAGTCATCACCGCCAGCATCAGAAGATTGGCGGCGACGTGATTTCGGGCGAACCAGGCGATCATGGGGGAGGCAGTGGGGAGGACGGAATGGCTATTTGGAGCGTGTCGAGATGAAGCGGGCGGGCAAATGACGAATGACGAATTCCGAATGACGAAGTTTCGGATGTCATGAACGACACGCTTATTCCTCAATACGCGCCAGATAGGTCAAAGAGCGATCTTCTCCACGCCTTGCGACGACGATGATCTGCTTTCGCTTATCGCCCACATACCCGGTGCTGGTGATGCGGCGGAGGTCATCATCGCTGGTGAGGATGCCTTGGAGGCTCTGCGCGTTTTCGCCCGTGATGTTGAGGAGGCGGAAGGCCTCGCCATCGGAGATGCGCTGGTCGTCTTCGGTGCCGGGGATGCCGTCGGCACCGTCGCGTTTGAGGATGTAGCTCTCGACATCCTTTTCGGCTGCGCCGGAGACGGCGATGAGGGTTTCTTTGAAGGCGGTGCGCAGGTCGATGGTGCCATCGCCATAGACGGAGAAGAACTCGCGCCAGTCGGGCTTCAGGCGATCCACGACGCCCATGCCACGAACGAGGAGCATTTCATCTGTGTGGGTGAAGCCGGTGTTTCTTGGCAAGTCAAAGACGCCGAGGCCTTCGTAATACTCGGTTTCGGCGCCGTTGGAGCGGGCTTCTTTGTTGCTGTCCACCCAATCGGCGAGGGATTCGGTGACGATGGCCGCTTCGTCGCCATTCAGCCCCCAGCGCATGAAGAGATCGTAGATGGCCTCGCGGAGGCGTTCATCGGTCACGAGATTGATGGGGATGCGGGCGCCTTCGTAATTGATGACGACATCAAAGCCGCTGTCGGTGCCGATCTTTTGTTTGAGGGCCTTGTCACCACGGCGCATGTCGGGATGCAGGCCTACGGCGAGCCCGCTTTCGGCCATGTGCAAGGCGCGGAACTCAGCGGCGTCGATGATGGCTTCGGAGGCGCTGTAGTTGAGAAATTGAGCGAGGCCCATGACGACCATGGACATGAGCAGGAGAGCCCAGATCATGAGCATCAATGCGGAGCCTTGGTGAGGCAAGCGGCTGCGATGTGAAGTGCGAGTCATGAGATGCAAATAGAATTAGCGACCTCCGCCACCTCCCTGGTTGGAACTGCTGCTGCCTGTACTTTGCCCTCCTCCGGGTGAACCACCGCCAGGGCGACCACCGCCGCCTTGATTGCCCCCGGGGCCATCGCCGCCGGGACGACCTCCACCATCTCCACCGCCAGGGCGTCCGCCTCCTTGACCGCCACCACCGGGGCGGCCTCCCCCTTGGCCTCCGCCGCCACCGTTGTTACCTCCGCCGTTGTTGCCGCCACCACCCTGGTTGTTTTGATTGCTGGTGTTGCTGTTGGCTGAGGGGCTGCTGGTCGTTGTGGAGGTTGTTCCATTCCCAGCCACCAGTTTGATCGTCGGCACGCTGTAAACCATGCGAATGGGCAAGGTGCGGTCCTTCATCACGAGCTGGATGTCGATGAGGTCAGGCCAATCGCTGTCATCCCATTCTTCGAGCCAGGTCTGGTCGGCTTCTTTGTAAAAGCGCCACTTCACACTGACCACTTCTGGCAGCAGGGGCATCCAGTAGCGGCCTTGCTCATCAGGAGCGGAGAGGCCGGTGGTTTCTTGGCGCAGGGCCATGCCATTCGCATCGGTTTGTGGGATGAGGTCCTCGCGGGAGAGACAGAGGTAGTTCAAAAGCGCGCCGTTTTGATCGGTGACGGCGTTTGGGTCGGGGCGCAGACCGAGGATGGTATCCTTGTAAGAAAGGGGATTGAATCCGAAGCCGAAGGAATGCGGTGCTCCGCTGATGGTGAGTTCCTGGCCGGAGGTGGTGGGCGAATTCGGATCGAGCAGCGTGAGCGTCAGTGTCGCCGTGCTCGGCATGGTGGTGAAGGTGCGGCGGCAGAGGTCGAGGAAGCGGTTGATAGAGTCGTTCTCCCGCTGGATGCGCTCGATCTCCGCTGCGCCTCGCACGCTGCCCTGGATGAGCGCAAACAAGGTGCCCGTGATCATGCCGAGGATCGTCATGGCGATGACGATCTCGATGAGCGTGAAGGCGGACGCGAGGCGCGCGGCCTTATTTCTGCGCGGGTTTGTAAACATAGACGTCCACGGTTTCTTCACGCAGCTCTGCACCGACGGTGTAGCTGGCGATGACCTTGAGATTGTACATGTCAGCCAGCGTGCCGCCGCGTGTCATGATCAGACTCACGGGCTCCAAGCTGCTGGTGTAGGTGACTTCGAGCGCAGGATCGGTGATGGTGGTGGCCATCTCGGTCATTGGCTTGCGGCGGATCTCTTCGACAAAGGACCGGAGGCCGATGCGAATGCGCTGCTCCTTGTTCAGAATGTTCGCCACCTCCATGGAGGCATTCAATGTTCGAGCGAGTCCGAGCACGCCGATGGAGAAGATGGAAAGGGCGATGATCAGTTCCAGGAGGATGTAGCCGCGAAGAGCAGCGGGCAGGGAGCCTGGGGCAGGGAGCTTGAAGCCTGCATGTAAAGACGAAGTCTGAGAGCTGCTGGCTCTCTGCTCTTTGCTCCTTGCGCCATGCGTGTTCATCGCAGATCCACGACCTCCCGCGTGATGTCAGCCGTGAGCGCGTTGAACTCGACGTCGAAGATGGAGCTTTCTCTTTCCAAGTGCATCTTCAGCGGAATGCAGATGCCGGTGGGCTGAAAGACCCAGAGCTTCACGACCTCTGCACTCACCGGGGTCTCCTGAACTTCATTCCAGAACTTGAGCGTGTATTGGACGTCGGTGGGCAGGTTGTAGTGCTCGTTCCAGTTGTCGTCGAACTTCTGGGCAGTGGGCGCGAGAGGGAGGTCGGTTTTCGGCTTGTCACCTGTGCCTGCATCAAGGTCGGCGTCTGCGTCGTCGGCATTTGGATTGAGTCGAAACTGGCCGCTTTCCGCCTGCTCCATGAATTCCGTCAGCTCCGCAAACTGGAGGTAAGGGCTGAAGTAACGCGAGGCAACAAAGCCACCCTGATGAAATGCCACCTGATAAGGTCGCTTCTCCCGCATGGCCCGGAGTCGCGCTTCTTTAGCGAGGCGAACCAGCTCAATCACCGGCTGCCTCGCGATCTGCTCATCCCGCCAGCCTTTGAACATCGGCACCGCTGCGGCTGCGAGGACCGTGAGGATGGTGAGGGCGATGACGATCTCGACGAGGGAGAAACCGGAGCGGAATGACGAATGACGAATGGCGAATGACGAAGGTCTGGAGAGGTTTCCCAGATCTTCGCTGCGGCACTTCATTCTGACTTTGTCATTCGTCATTCGGGTTTCGTCATTCACTTCGTCGCCGTCTGCGGCCAGTTGCCGATGTCGTCTTCGGTGCCGTCGGCGCCGTCTTTACCGACGGACCAGACATCGTAGGGCTTCTTGGATTTCTGGGCGGGGAAGCGGTATTTGTATTCCTGGCCCCAGGGGTCTTTCGGCACGGCTTCGAGCAGGGCGGTCCATTTTTCAGGCAGCGGCTCGGTGGTGGGTTTTTCGACGAGGGCTTTGATGCCTTGCTCCGTGGTCGGTGCGCGCATGTTGCGGGCTTCATAGAGCTGGAGCTGAGTCATGATGTTTTGCAGGTCGCCATCGACTCGTGTCTCTTTGGCGACATCGACGTTGCCTTTCAGCATGTAGATGGAGCCCGCGGCGAGGATGGAGATGATGGTGAGCACGATCACGATCTCGATGAGGGTGAAACCGGCGGCGCGTGGGTGGTGGCGGAGTTTGTGGAGGGTCATGGGTTTGTGGGCGGGATTAACGGGATTCTGACAGGAAGGTTGCAGCAGGTGAAGGCTGATTTTAGACGCGGCTGCGGATGCCGTTCACGGAGGAGAAGACGGCGGAGATGATGGAATAGGCCACGACACCGACGATCACGGCCATGAAAAGGATGATGATGGGCGAGATCATGGCAGTCATGCGCTTGATGCGCTTATCCAGCTCCTTGTCGTAGCGTGTGGCGGCTTTTTCGAGGGATTTGCTGAGGCTGCCGGTCTGCTCGCCGATGGCGATCATATCCACGAGCATGAGCGGGAAGTGGCTGACCTTTTTCAGCGAGCTGGAAAGGGAGCTGCCTTCGGCGACGAGGCCGGTAACTTTGCTCAGCCTTTGAAGCTGAGGGCAATGATGGTGATCACCGCGAGAATCACCCACCACCAGGCCGCGAGGAAGTTATTGAAGCTTATGAGCATCTGAGTGGCCATCGGCAGTTGCTGGCCGCCTTTGTCCAGCAGGTCAGTGATCTGCGGCACCATGACGGTCATGAAGACGATCATTAGCACCACACAGGCACCAACGAGGAAGGCCGGGTAAATCATCGCCTGCGTGACCTTGGATTGCAGTTCGGCGATGACGACGAGGTTTTGTCCTAGCCTGCGCAAGATGGGAGCGAGCGAGCCGCTGACCTCCCCGGCAGCCACGAGATTGCAGTAAAGCTCATCAAAGCTCGGCGAGGCCTTCTTCAGCGCCTTCGCCACCGTGGAGCCTTCGCGGAGCTGATCACGCAGGATGTTCGAGACTCGCCGCAGGGCGAGGTCCTCTTGTCGCTCAGAAATGACCCGCAGCGCCTGATCGATCTGCAAACCGCCATCCAGCATGTCGGCCAGTTCTTCCGTGAAGAGGATTATCTGCGCCCGCTTGAGCTTCACCGGCGTGTTGTCCTCCGCCTTCGCCGCTGCGCTGGCCGCCGCCTTCGCGCTTTTGGCTTCTTCAGCCACTTTCACCGGCGTCAGCGCCTGTGCCTCCAGCTTCCGAAACGCCTCCGCACGCGAGTTCACGGCGAGACTTCCCGTGACGGTCTGGCCGGAGGTGTTTAGCGCGGTGTAGGCAAAGGTGGGCATGTGGAACAAATGAACGAATCGGGCGACTGGATATAGCTTAGCGCTGTTGAAGAATGCGATCTCTTTTTGGCTGAGTTGATGCGCCCATCAAGAATGGCTGCATTAGGTTCCAGGTCTCTCCGCGTGCGACACGCTCCTTTCTCAGATGCTGAAAGAGATCGAACTTCTGCCGCAGAGACAGGCTTCCCAGCGGCAGGTTGATGGTGGGTTCTGAGGCGATGAACATGAATGGCTGTGTCGAACGAGGTAAACGGGGAAAAGTTGCTCGCGATGTGAATGAGTCACAAAAGGGCTGCGCCTCGACTCCCTAGGCTCGGTGCAAGTGCTGCAGCGGTAGGAGCGCCTGGGGCACTGGTTATCATGAAGTTCAGGTTCAAAGAAATCACCCTGCTCAAATTCTGGCTCACCTGCCCACGCTGTCATCGGATGACCCGCTGATGACGGCAGCCGAAGTTGTTGTCATGAGGACCCTGAGCTGCCTGATTCAGCGCGAAGCGGGCACAAGTCCGAGGGAAAGCAGATCCATCAAGTTGTCCTTCACGAGGGTCGTCGCCGTCAGAGTGAGAGTGCTGACGCCGTCGGTGATTTTGAGCGTGCCCAGGTTTTTTTCCTGGGGGCCTTTCGAGGTCGTGTCGATCTGGCTGATGAGGCGGAACTTGGCCTCCTTCACCTCCAGAACTCCGCCGTCCAGCGCGCCGCAGCGATAGCGGATGACTACTTCGTAGCCTCCGTGTGGCAAGTCGGGAAGTTTCCACGAGGCGGAAGCGCCAGGTTTGCTCCAGTGGGTGAGCGCGCCGCCTTCGCGCTTCACACCAGAAAGCTGGGCCTGTTCCAGTGGCAGGTCGATTTTGTCCGGCAGAGTGCTGGCCTTGAGGGATTGCTCCCGCGTTTGTAGCAGCAGCAATTCTTTGTCGAGGCGCTCGAGTTCATCCTCGATCTTGCGCCGTTCGTTCCGGGTGGCGATGGCTCCAGTGTAGTCCCGGGCTTCGGCACGCTTTTTCTCCAGTGCAGTCAGTTCCAGGAGATGTTTTTTCAGCGGGGCGAGGCTGACCTCGATCATCGAGCGTTCGAATTTTAGCCGCTCCATCTCCAGGCTCAGTTCCGGTGCCGGCTCAGCTGAATAGGCCAAAGCGCTGCTGGCGATGCTCACTAGCAGGCAGGTGCGAAGGATGGATACGAATTGATTCAAGGGAAGGAAAGGCCCGCGATGCTACCCGACCGACGATGCGGAACAAGATTTTCCTGTCCGAAAGAGCGGATGCTGCGACTCGTAGTGCCATCCCGTCATGATCCGCACTCTCACCACCCTTCTCTTTGCCGCCAGCCTGTCAGCCTCCGCCGCTGACTGGAAAATCTCCACCTTCGCCGGAACTGGTGAACAAGGGGGAGGGGGGGATGGTGGCCCGGCCACAAAGGCGCAGATCGACAATCCCTTCGGCGTCACGCGTGGTCCTGATGGCGCCATCTATTTCTGCGAGTACACCGGCCAGCGCATCCGCAAGGTCGCGCCGGATGGCATCATCCACACCGTTGCGGGCTCAGGCCAAAAAGGCTATAGCGGCGATGGCGGCCCGGCTTTGCAGGCCACCTTCAATCTTCCCCATGAGCTGCGCTTCGATGCGGCGGGTGATCTTTACATTGTGGATATGACGAACCATGCGGTGCGCAAGGTGGCTATGAAGACCGGCATCATCACCACCATCGCTGGCAGCGGCAAACCCGGCTACAGCGGCGATGGCGGCCCAGCGGCGAAGGCACTGTTCAAGCAACCACATAGCATCCAGTTCGGCCCCGATGGCTCGCTTTACGTCTGTGACATCGGCAATCATGTCATCCGTAAGATCGACATGAAGACGGGCAACATCAGTACCTTTGCAGGCATCGGTAAAGCTGGCCCGACGCCGGATGGTGCACCCATCGAAGGCACGCCACTGAATGGTCCGCGGTCGCTGGATTTCGACAAAGCAGGCAACCTCTGGCTGTGCACGCGTGAGGGGAACCAGGTCTTCAAGTTTGACCTCGCCGCTGGGAAGATCCATCACATCGCAGGCACAGGCAAAAAGGGTCTCACCGGCAATGGCGGCCCTGCCAAGGACGCCACGCTGAGCGGTCCCAAAGGCATCACGGTGGATGCAGAAGGCAATGCCTGGCTGGCAGACTGCGAAAGCCACACCATCCGCATGGTCGAAGCGAAGACGGGCCTGATCCACCTCATCGCAGGCAACGGCCAAAAGGGGAACGGCGGCGATGGCGATCCGCTGAAGTGCGAGATGGCCCGCCCGCATGGAGTCTATGCCGATGCCGATGGCGGCATCTACATCGGCGACAGCGAAGCGCACAAGGTGCGTGTGCTGAGGAAGTGATCTGAAGTCACTTCGTTTCTAACGCCTGTTTCCACAGCTTCTCGAAGAGTTCGGGATCGACCCGGCCTTCGATAACATGTCTTGGAACAGCGCCTTTATCTCGGGCTAAGGAGTGGAAGATGCGACGGGGTATTCATGTGATTGAAAGATGTTTAGGGCTTATACTCGACTGGTCTTTGGATCGTCGTGCTCGGGACGAGCGTGCTGGGATCGGTGGCAGGACCTCCGATCACGTTGAGTGGCGCGACATAGGAGGGAATTTTCTGTGCGGATGATCCCAGCAGTGAGGGAGACTGTTGGATCGTTCCTAGCTCGGAAGTTTGGGTTGGGGATGGCTGCTGCGTTGCCTGAGGAGCTGTCTGAGGCGTAGCCTGGGCACTGAGAATCTGGTGAATCTGATCGAGAGTCTGCTTCATACCTTGAATGACGGCGGCGTTTAGGTCGGTCCGGTCCTTGACGGCGAGATAGCTCATTTCGACCAGATCTTTTGCCTCTCTCATCTTGCCCATCTGCCCGAGGCATAGGCCCAATTGGTAGCGGGTTTCATCGATCTTCGGATCTCTCTTGGGGAGCAGCCGAATTTTGGATTTCAGGACTTTTCTCAGCGTCTGTTCGCCTTCGGTAAACATGCCGAGTGCAACCTGGGTCAGCCCGACTTTTTCAAGCACGTCCACGGTCCCCCGATGATCTGCTCCAAGTGTGCGAAGGCATCCGGCTAATATGGATTGATACTCTTCGAGCGACTCTTTGCCATTGCCGAGTCCGGCAATGAAGGCGGCGAGATTGGCACGCATGCTTAGCGCTTCGAGACTGTTATGGTCAAGCTTGCTAAGTGCCTTCGACACGCCTTCGCGTTGTTCGTCGATCAAGATTTTCCTCCCCCCTTCACGCTTGGAGAATTCACTGGCGGTCTGATTGATGGCGATCAATCTCGGATCGTCTGCTTTGATCTGGCGCTGATACGTGAGGGCGGTGATGCGGATCTCCGTCAGTGCCTCTCTAAATTTATCCTGCCCAAGGTAGGCGATGCCAAGCTGGTGGCGTGTGTCGAGTGTGGCCAAGTCATCCGCAGGCAGTACCCGCTTTCTGACCTCCAGCACATGTGAGAGCCCTTTTTCAGCCTCGGCGTATTGCTTCAGTGCGTTCAAGCAGGTGTTGAGGGCGTGCTGGACGCGAAGCGTGTCCGCATTCTCAAGCCCGAGCACGCGGATGCAGTCCTCCTCCAGTGGGCGCAGCATTTTCAGTGCCTCTTCATGCCGTCCCTGCTCGCGGATGGCGAGAGCGAGACTGGTACGCCCTCCGAGTGTTGTGGCGGCATCTGCGCCTCTAGCCTGTTCGCCATTCTCTGTGAGCGTGCGCGCCTCGATCTCGGCCTCGGCATACTTTTTTTGTTCGAAGAGGTTTTTCACAAGCTGTTCCCGGCTGCGCAGAGTGCTGGTCGCACCAGCGCCATATGCCTCCATCTGCACAGACAAAACCTCCCGCCGCAACGTTTCGGCCTCGGCATGACGTGCAAGCACTTCCAGCACGCGAGCAAGATTCCTCCGCACCACCTGGGTCTGCTCATGCTTTGCGCCATAGAGTTGAAGCGTGGATTTCAATACCGCCCGTGTCTCGCGCTCTGCTTCAGCATCTAGGCCATGCTGGTACAGTATGCCAGCAAGGGCACTGTGATGACGCACTGTATCAGCATGGAGTGCTCCGAGGATGCGCTCGTGCTCGGTGTAGATGTAGCGTAGCGTTTGTTCCTCTTCTTTGAGCATCTTCAGCCCGGCGTAGGCGCGTGCATTGGCGGTTTGGAGCTGCGTCCAGGTCGTCAAATCATGATCCGAACTCGTCTCCCCAAGCGCAACACCGAGAAATTTGATTCCCTCCTCGTATGAAGATTGTTCCATCGCGGCAAAGGCAGCTAGTCGCAGCGCACTGATTACCTGGTTCGGCTGTCTTGGCTCGGTGCGATGAGCTGCGTCACCCGCCTCCAGAGCCAGCGTTTTGGCCTCTGCAAAGAAGCCTTCGAAGAAATAGGCACTGGCGCGGTCCTGCTTGGGTGAAGATTTGTCTTCCCGGAGCTTTTTCGCCAAAGGCGGCAGAAGCTTTGCGATGACCTCGGGAGACATTTTTAGCTTTGTGGCCAGCAGACTGTGGGTGCGGTTGAGCCGCTGAGCGGGTGTTTCCTCTGATTTGAACCCTGTCTCAAGCGTGTAGAGAGCGGGAAACTCCTGAAGGCAGGTTTCCGCAGACTCCTGCGCGAGCAGGCTGGTTGCCGCCAGGACCACCACTGAGGCGAGCAGGAGAAGGGGGAAAGAGCTAATATCGTGGCGCATAAGGTCGAGGCTGAGCATGGGCATCAGGCGTCCTGCCGTCAAGACAGGCTGACCTCTCGCCGCTTGATTGCGCGTCAGATCGCCCCATACTCCACTCCCCATGAGCCAAGCCTCCGCCATTTCCCCAACCCGTGAAAAAGACTTCCCCGAGTGGTATCAGCAGGTCGTACGTGCCGCTGATCTCGCTGAAAACTCTGAGGTGCGTGGCTGTATGGTCATCAAGCCATGGGGTTACGGACTCTGGGAAAACATCCAAAAGCAGCTCGATGTGAAATTCAAGGAGACTGGCCATGTAAATGCCTATTTTCCTCTCTTGATCCCCTTGAGCTACCTGGAAAAAGAAGCCGAGCACGCCGAAGGATTCGCCACTGAATGCGCCGTCGTCACCCATCACCGTCTCGAGGCGCAGAAGCAGCCTGATGGCAGCACGAAGCTCATTCCCACCGGCAAGCTGGAAGAGCCCTTTGTGATCCGCCCGACCTCTGAAACTATCATCGGTGCCGCCTTTGCTCGCTGGGTGCAGAGCTACCGCGACCTGCCTTTGCTCATCAATCAATGGGCCAACGTCATGCGCTGGGAAATGCGCCCACGCCTCTTTCTCCGTACTGCCGAGTTCCTCTGGCAGGAAGGCCACACCGCTCATGAGACAGCAGAGGAGGCCATATCGGAAACCGAACTCATGCACAAAGTTTATGCCGACTTCCTGCGCAATCATTTAGCCATCCCCGTCATTCCAGGCGTGAAGACGGAGAACGAGCGCTTCCCTGGAGCGGTAAACACCTACACAGTCGAGGCTATGGTACAGGATAGAAAGGCCATCCAGGCTGGCACTAGCCACTACCTCGGGCAAAACTTCGCCAAAGCCGCAGGCATCCAGTTCCTCGGCCGTGATAATACCCGCCAATTTGCGCATACCACGAGCTGGGGCATGAGCACGCGCCTCATCGGCACGCTCATCATGGCGCATGGCGATGACGACGGAGTCATCCTGCCACCGCGCATGAGCCCGCATCAGATCGTCATCCTTCCCGTCACTCCGAAACAAGAAACCCGACAAGAGGTCATTGAGGCCTGCGACGCGCTCGCGAAGACCCTGCGCACGCAGACCTTTCATGGCGAGGCCCTACGAGTTCACGTCGATAAACGTGACCTACAGGGCGGTGTGAAAAATTGGGAATGGATCAAAAAAGGTGTACCGCTCCGTCTTGAAATGGGACCACGCGACATCACGAGCCGCACAGTCGCTGTTTGCCGTCGAGACCAAGGTCCCAAGGCGAAGGAATTCATCCCCAAAGAGGACCTTATTCGTGACATTACCGAGCGTCTTCAGGATATTCAGGACAGTCTCCTCAAGCGTGCTACCGAGATGCGCGACGCTAACATGAAGAAGATGGATACCATGGAAGAATTCCAGGCGTTCTTCGCCGAAGGCACACCCGGCGGCTTTGCTCTCATGCACTGGGCTGGTAGCAATGAAGAGGAAGACAAGATCGCCAAAGACATGAAAATTACCATCCGTTGCATTCCCCTAAGTGATGAGTTTGCTGAGGAGGGGATGTGCTTCCTTACTGGCAAACCAAGCCAAAAACGAGTGGTGTTTGCGCGCAGCTATTGAGGCCTAAGCACCAAACAATGTTGTTCGTTGCGCCCTGCCAATTGATGGCTTGGCCAAGCACGGACTTGTCCGGCACAGCAGTTGGCCACCCAACGTTTCTTGCTGGCACGGTATTTGGTTATCTACCGATGAACGTGGCGTTCGCGCTTGTGGGTAGTGGTTTGGGTAAGGAGAGTCTGGCTAGAACGATGATGCAGTTATTTGCGGCGATGGGTGTGGTGAACGTGCTGGGCTGGTTATTGTGGAAGTTTACGACCAAACGAAAAGCGTAACAAGGTGGTGGGGTGTGGAGGTGGAAAGCGTGGTTTTGAGGTGGTGGAGGTGGGTTGGAGAGAAAAAA
>JAGKWZ010000466.1 GCA_021151605.1 Verrucomicrobiaceae bacterium | reverse complement strand
GTGCCGAGGGCATCCACGCCGACCTGAAAGAAACCTACCCCGGTGGCCGCCGCAGCCGCAAAAGCAGCCCCACCCCACCCGCCTCCTGATTCCAGGACGCTCCCTCGGTATTCGGAGATCGAAAACCCGTCTCCGAATACCGATTTTCGCTATTCGACGGTGCACAAAACATCTCCGAATAGCGAAAAGGCGTCATCGAAGATCGAAATCCGGTCCCCGAATACGCCCGACCCATCCTCCGAGATCGATATGCGGTCTTCGAACACAGGAAAAGCTGCTCAGACCTCCTGAACTCGAAGGAAACTCGTTGAGCCAGCAGTAGGCAGAAGAATGGGGGCAGGAGAATTGAAAACCATTCTTCTGCCCCCATTATCCTGCCTATTGGAATTCAGTTCTTTTCCTTTCGCCGGAACTTTTGCAAAGGCGGATCAGGATGTCTGATTCTCGGCGTTCCACCACAGAGCGTCCTGTAGATCCAATCTCCAGACTAGGCTGACGATCTCTGATGACGATCATGGCAGAGGCACTGATCGGAGAGCCTGAGCACCCGAAGCCATTTCTGCGGCAGAGGGACCAGGCCATGCCTCATGCTGGGCTAAAAAGTCCTCCGTCTCCCAGCGGGAGTCATGTCCCAGCAGAGTCCTCACCTGTGCCGTGGAGAGTATCCCCTGGCGATACCCCTGCGCGGCAAAGCTCTCCAGGATCATCCGAGGCAGCTCGGGCTGAAGCGGGGCCAGGGACGCCATCAGCAAGTCGGGAATGTTCAGTGAGTTCGTCATGGTGAAAAGTTCTCTCAGCGGCAGACTTGGCAACCTTGGGTTTGGTACTGTCAGGAAGCAAAGTGATGCCGCCCTGGCAAGCCTCTGCGATGACTGAAGCATCCAAGATGCGCCCCGCCTCAGCCCATGGGTGAAACCCTGGGTATTGCCGAAAAAAGACGCATCAACACGGTTGCAGAGTGCTGAAAGCACGCCCCTCGACTCCGTGTTTGTAATGGGCATGTAGCCCTCGGCGTCGAGGATCGCCCTTGTCAGGGCTCTGGCGGATCGGTGAAACGTCACCTGCCATGAACCCAGGATTGCATCCTGGGCTGAGGAGGTGAGCGCCGTTGGCGCGGCAAAGTGATGACTTTACGGTTGAGCTTTGTGGATCTCTGATTCCAACAATGAAAATAAAAGCCAGCGTTGCATCGGACTGAGCGACTCATTTTCCAGGACAGCCTCAAGGTTCCAACTCAAAGGACTCGTGCGCAACATTCTTTGGAACTCATCACGAACAACAGGCATTATTTCTTCTGCCGACTTAAGGTCGTCGAGCCGGGCATCGTTTGATCGCGAGTCCCAGATTTGCACTTCCTCTTCATGTTCGACCGCTTCATGAAATATCAGAATGAGTCGAAGACCATCCGTGGAAAAGGCAACCTTTGATGCTGAATTGGGAACCGCTATTTGTGAGAGCTGTCGGCATGATTTGGTATCCCATAAGCTGACAGATTTATCGGTGGCGACTGCTAGCCTGGATTTGTCTGGCGATAGTGCCGCATCGTTAAATCCTTCCTCAAGACGGATGAAGCGGCTTGAATTATCCAAGTGAATCTCAAGCTCGGCTTGATGAGCAAGCCCTCTTTTTTTCCGCACGATTTCTTTGCTGCCATTCTTTATCGCATCGTCAAAGTCCGTCGCAGCAAAGGCTTTGACGAAGGTTCGAATCAGGATGCCTCGCTTTTCTTCGACGCTCAATTCTCTATCCACTTCTCCCCACGAGTCGTTGTAAACATAAGGGTAAGGAGAACTCCGCAGAACAGGAGCAACGTAGTTTCCAACTCGAAAAACGACATCTTTGTCGCTGGCACCGTCCCCGTTACCTCCAGTCAGGAAGGCTGTTTCACCATCAGGTGAAAGCCGGATGGATAACTGTGAATCCTCTAGGATACTGGGCCATTCTACGGTGTTCTGAATCAGCCAGTCTTCCGACCTGTCACCAATTTGGCGAAACGAATAAAGGCGACCATGAGAGGCAGCGACAATCTGTCGATGATTGAATGCTGCCTCTACGATTGGTGCACCATGATCGTGGCTTGCCGCAACCGGCAGGTCTGCCAAGGAATAATCTTCGATCAGACCAATCGACATTGCTGATGGTGAAAAGTTGCTGCTGTCATCAACAAGAAAATTTCGCGAGCGTCCTACTTCTGAACTATGGCGCATTGATGCCACTGGACATTGAATGATGAGCTTGGAGTCTGAAGAAAATGAACTGCGCAATGGATCGATAACCCAATGCTGAGACAAAATTTTCAGGCTAGAACTCTCGCGAAGAACTGCGCGATAGGTGTGCTCAACAGTATAGGACGAATTTGACCGGGATCGTCGCTCAATATCACTATCTGCACGGATGTGCGTCAGCAGGTAGCGTCCATCAGGACTCAGGGATGCGACAGAATCATGATTTTCGATCCATGGAGATAACGGAGAGCCAGACGAATCCAATAGACGACAGAATCCGGCAGGGTGACTAACCAGGTAATGCTTGCCTTCACGATCGAAGCACACTTCTAGTTCATGAGGTTTGCTCTCCTGAATTTGTCTTTTTGGAACATCCAGAGAAATTGGCTTTCCAAGAGACTTTCCCTGAAGGTCAATGACCTGAATTGAAGCATCTGTCGCAGCTAAAATGGCGCGGCTATCTGGAGTGAAGGACAAGAGCTTGGTCTTCCCATCTGTTGGCAAGTCTCTTGTCGTTCCGTCCCAGCGGTAAAGACGCAGTGGATTGTCGATGGCAAAACATTCTCCATCTGGACTGAAGATGGGTTCTGTGATGGTGGGCAGTGGAAGGCTTGCGGGTTCTTGTCTGGCACCATCACACTTGATCGTGAACAAAGTTTTGCCTGTCCATGGATCGACAACTTTGCCGTGGATAAACAAGAGCCTCCCATCGCGATTGAATTGAATTTCAGGACGAAAGACCATGGAAAATCGTTCACGGATACGAGGATATGGCGCTGGTTCTATAAATGCACCAACTTGGTTGCCAGCCAGATCGCGAAGTGAGTAACCTCTTTGTCGAGAATCGAACATCAGAAGATGCTTGCCGTCCGGTGTGTAGCAGACAGGGCTAAGATGCTTGGGTGAAATAGTGATGATGGCCTTCGCCTTCTCATTCAAAAACCTCCACTCCCACCCTCTCAGCTTCTCAGGGCACACGGCAAGGCGGGCGCGGGCTCCGGGGTAGTCGTGGGCGGTGAGGGCGGCTTGGGCGGCGGCGAGGTTGCCGA
>JAGKWZ010000465.1 GCA_021151605.1 Verrucomicrobiaceae bacterium | reverse complement strand
ATGTCCATCCTCGGCCCCGAAGGGATGATCCAGATGGAAATGATGTACGGCCAGGGCACCTCGCCGCAGGATTACATGCGCGAGGAATTCGGGTCGAACTTCGGCATGTTCGGCTTCTACATCTGGAACAATGTCAGCATCAACCTGCGCACCTTTGCCGGTGGCATGCTCGGCGGCGTGGGGTCGATCTTCATCATGCTCTTCAATGGCGCGCACATCGGCGCGGCAACGGGCTACGTGCATCATGCCTGCAATCCGGCGACGTTTTACAGCTTTGTGGCCGGTCATTCCGCACCGGAACTGATGGGCGTGATCGTGGCGGGCATGGCGGGGATGCGCCTCGGGCTGGGCATCGTGAAACCCGGCCCGTATGATCGCAAAACAGCGCTGGTGCTCAGCGGGCGGAAGGCGCTGGTGCTGATCGGCGGTGCGGTGCTGATGACCTCCTTCGCGGCCATCATCGAAGGCTTCTGGTCGGCGAACCCGATGCAGCCTGCCATCAAGTACAGCTTTGGCGCCGTGATGTGGACGCTGACGCTGAGTTATCTTTTCCTGTGCGGGAGGCAGCGGAATGAGGCTTGAGGATCTGACGGTGGCCCTGCGCCCTCGCCAGCCCTGGGAGGCGGTGGATCTCGGCTGTGCGATGACACGGCGTGATTATGGCCGCGTGATGCTGCTCTGGCTCATCACCGTGGTGCCCGTGTGGATCGCGCTCGGCGTGCTGCTTTGGGATCAGCCCATGTGGTTCAGTCTGGCCGCCTGGTGGCTGAAGCCGCTCTACGACCGCGTGCCGCTCTTCCATCTCAGCCGCGCCGCCTTTGGCTCACGCCCGACGGTGAAGGAGACCCTGCGCGAGTGGCCGCGCCTGTGGTCACGCTTTTTGCTGCCCGCGCTGCTGTGGCGGAGGCTAAGCTTCATCCGCAGCTTCGCCCTGCCGGTGCTGATGCTGGAAGGCCAGACAGGCAAGGCGGCGAGCCAGCGCGTGACCACACTCGCCATGGATGGCGGCAGCAGCGGCGCAAGTTTGTCCTGGGTGTTCATCAAGCTGGAGATCGCCGTCTGGCTCGGCCTCAGCGCGCTCGCCAGCAGCCTCGGCCCGGCGGATGGATTGCCCGACTTCAGCAGCATCGTGCAGGACCCCGAATCCTACTTTCAAACAACGAACGCGCAGCAGTGGTTCAGCAACGTGCTTTACCTCATCGCCATGACGATCATCGAGCCCTTTTATGTGGGCGCGGGCTTCGGGCTGTATCTGAACTCACGGACCAAGCTGGAAGGCTGGGACATCGAGCTGACCTTCCGTCGGCTCGCTGCGCGACTGCGGCCTGTGGTGTTGGCGCTGCTGGCGTTTGCCTTTGCCCTGCCGGGCATGATTTCAGCCGAGGAAGCCAAACCAACGGTGGTGACAGAAGAAGTCTCGGAAGCGAAGAAGGCCGTGAGGGAGATCCTGACTCAGGAGGAATTTAAAGAGCACTCACGCACCACGCCGGTGTGGGTGCCGACGGAATCGAAAGCCAATGCGGGCATCGGGGGCTTGGCCGCCATCCTGGTTTGGATCTTGGGCTATGCGGCGCTGGCGGCCTTGCTCGGCTACATGATCTGGTGGCTGGTGCAATACAGCCGGAACCACACGAACGGCCCCCGATCACCACGCACGAATACTCCTGAAGCCGCGCCGCGAGTCATCATGGGCATGGCGATCACACGGGACAGCCTGCCCGAGGACATCGTGGCTGCCGCGCGTGCCGCCTGGAGTGCCGGGCATGTGCGCGAGGCGCTGAGTCTGCTGTATCGCGGAGCGCTTTCACGACTGGTGGAACAGCGGCGTTTGGCCATCCGAGATAGCGACACGGAAGACGACTGCCTCATGAAGGCTGCCGCCGTGGTCGAGGGACCCGTGATGCAGTTCTTCCGCCAGCTTACCCTCGTCTGGGTGCGTGCCGCCTATGCGGGCAAAGAAGCACAGCCTGCCGAGTTCGAGACCCTTTGCCAGACATGGCCCTTTTCCAACAACGCTCCGACACCACGCGCGCAGAGCGTCATCGTGCAGGCCGTGCTCATCGCAAGCGTGATGCTGCTGAGCAGTTGCGATGGAACCTGGGAGGACGTGACCATCCCGCTCGGCTACAAAGGCAAGGCGCGGACAGATCCCTTCCTCGCTGCACAGCAATTACTGACCCGAGAAGGCTACTACACCGAGCGCCTGCCCACGCTGAAGGCTCTGCCCGAGTCGGATGGCGGAGTCATCATCATCTCCGCTGAAGCCGGGATGCCCGAGGCACGCGCGCGACAGCTTTTGCAATGGGCCAGTGAAGGCGGCCACCTGATCTATGCCATGGCCGGCTGCGCGCCCTACAATGACTGGGGCCTCTTCAGCAGCGGCAGCACCTACGGCTACACCGGCAATGCCGAGCGCAAAGATCCCATCCTCGAAGGTATGAAGGTGAAGATGCTCGGCCTCGATACCTGGCTGGAGAAGGTGCTGCCTGACTACATGCTCAAGCGCTACAAAAAGAAGGACGGCGAGAAGAAGGATGACGCCGCCAAGGACAAGAAGGCCGAGGACAAGAAGGCCGAGGACAAAAAGGCCGGGGACAAGAAGGCCGAAGAAAACAAGCCTGGCACCAAGGCTGAAGAGCCCAAAAAAGAATCCGAAACGAAGGAAACTAAAACAAAGGAGCCAGCAAAGAAGAAGATTCGCATCAACGAGCCTGAAGATGTGCCGACGCAGACGGATGAACTCAAAGCAGACGGCAGGACCTACAAGCTTACCTTCCCCTCCATCGTGCATCTCCAGCTCGACCGGAAACTTCGCAGCAAAGAGTGGGCGACGGGCAAGGATGGCAAACACACGGCGCTGTCATTGATCCACGGTCATGGACGAGTGACCCTGCTGAACCACGCGCGCCCTTTCCGCAATCGCTTCATCGACGATGGCGACCACGCGCAACTGCTCGTCGATCTCGTCGGCGATGACGCGCAGCATGTGCAGTTCATCGTCTCACTCGGCAGCAGCTTTTGGGCGCTGCTTTGGAAGCGTGCATGGATGCCGCTCATCGGGCTCGCCCTGCTCACCGTTGTCTGGCTTTGGATCTATCTGCCACGCTTCGGACCGCAGCGTCAGGTGGTGCTGCATGACACGAAGCACTTCTTCGAGCACATCAGCGCGCTGGGAGGTTTCTTCCACCGCATGAGGCGCGGAGACATCCTGCTGGCCGCTGCTGCGGATGCCGTGCGTGCCCGTGCCACGCGGCTTTACCCGCATCTCATCCACCACAA
>JAGKWZ010000110.1 GCA_021151605.1 Verrucomicrobiaceae bacterium | reverse complement strand
GTCAGCTCGCCGCTGCCACGGCCAAGATCGGCGTCGCCAAAGCACAGTTCTTCCCGAGCCTGAAGCTTGCTGGCAATGGCGGCTTCCAGAGCGGCGACATCGACATTCTCTTCGAGCCCGCCTCCTTGCTCTGGAGCTACGGGCCAAAGATCAGCATCCCACTTTTCTCGGGGAACAAAAACCGCTTCAACCTCTCCCGCTCCAAATCCATCCACGACGAAGCCCTCGCAGGCTATCGCCAAGCCTTCCTCGCCGCCGTGGCCGATGTCGAAACCAGCCTCTCCCAGATCCGCAACTACGCCACGCAGTCCAGCGCCCAGCAGCGAGCCCGCAGCAGCGCCGAGCGAGCCTCCCAGCTTGCCAAAACCCGCTACGAAGCCGGCACCAGCCCTTACCTGGATGTCATCGAAGCCAACCGCACCGTGCTCACCATCCAGCGCGGAACCATCCAAACCGCCGGTCAGCGCCTCGCTGCTACTGTGAGCCTCGTAAAAGCCATCGGCGGAAGCTGGGAACAAAGCCAGCCTGTCATCATGCCCGAGGTCACTCCCGATCCCGCCGCACGCGCCCTCGGCGACCTCGATAAGCCTGGCTTCTTTTCGAAGGTGAAAGGTATCTTTAAAAGCAAAGCACCCAACTGAGCCTTGCTGACCAGGCACTGGGCAAAGACTTCCAGAGTGCCCGGTTTTGTCTCCGCTTGTAGCCGCAGCGGCCTACGGGACGGCTCACAAACCGCGCAGTTTGATCTTCCCTGGCAGGATGCTATTGAGGAAGAAGCCAGTGCCATAGCCATTCACGGCACCGCCTTGGTGTAGCACACCTTGGATGGGTTTGGCGGAGTTACTGCCCGTAGGGATGACCGTTCCGGAAAAGAATCCTGTAGAAGGGGTAATCGTGAGCTTCAGGTTTTCTGGCAGAGGCACGGCGACAGCGACTTTATTGGCAGTGCTAATGTTCAGCGCTTTCGTCGTAAGCACGGCGAATCCGCCACCCGACAGGTCGGCATTGCCGACGCCTGCTGGATTCCACACCATGAGAGCACGCTGACCAGCGGTCGGTGGGATGTAGCGGGAAGTGCGTCCGCTGGCGCTGATGTCTAAATTAGGAAGCTCGACGGTTTGATTGGCACGACCTGGACGCAGCAGGGAGAAATAACCGCCGCTGAAGGTTTCAGCCGCAGCTTTCAGATCGGCACGCACAAAAACTCGACCCTTGCCAGCATACAGGGAAGCTCCCAAATAGGCATCGAAGTAGGTATCGACACCGCCACTGGCAGTCACGGTGGTGCCATCAAAAAGCTTGCCCGTCATGGTGGCATCACCCATGGCAGTCACTTTGATGGATGCGGCAAAAAGTGCCGGGATTCCTCCTCCGCCGTTGAGATCGGAGAAGGTATGCATGCCAGCCACTGGGCAGGGCGAGAGTGCGCTGTAATTGGTCGCAAAAACACCGTTGATGACGACGGCGCTACCCGCATCTCCGTCATTGAGGATGATTCGGTATGATTTAGTGGCGGAATTTATCAACTCCAGTGTCAGCGTGCGCAGTGGGGATGTCGGGGAGCCAAGGCGGACGACGAGCCGCCCATTCACCAGCTTGCCGGTGAAGGGCAGACTACCTTTCGCCATGATAACCTTGCCACTCACGGCTCCGCTGCTGGTGATCTTGATGTCCACACTTCCGGCGATGTCGCCGGAGTCCAAAACGGCGCTCACTCGCCCAGCCACAGGTAGTGGTAGATCATCGTCTTCGATCGTGACTTCGAGGGTATCAATTCCAGAACTGAGCAGGCCTGGTGTGAGTGAGCTGACGGTGAGGCGGATCACCTCATCTCCTTCATAAAGTCCGTCATCCAGGACGTAAAAATAGACGACAGCGCGCGTCTGCCCAGCCTCGAAGATAACCTCTTCATCCACCGGGTAGAAATCCAGATCTGGCTGCACCTGATTGGTATTAGACTCGCTTGAGGTCACATGCATCACCACTCGCCCCACATTCGAATTGCGGACGAGTGGAATCGCGACAAAGCCGAGGTTTTCTTTGATTCTCAGATAGTAATCCGCGAACCCTGCTGCCGTAGCCGATTCGACGGACCGGATGAAAACGGTGGCTGGTGCGCTGTCTCCCACGCTGGAACCAGGGCTTGGTGCCGTTAGTATCAGGTTGAAATTCTCGGCGTTCTCCACCAGCACCAGATCTTGCAGGATGGTGAGGTTCACCGTCTTCCTCCAGCCATCGTCATCCGTCAGTGGATTCGGGAAGTTCAGTACCGAATTGATCGACGTGAAGTCCGCATTCCCGATGGCCGTGCCGTTGGCTGTTCCCACAGTCACATTCGCCGCCACGTTCCCAGCACGGAAGCGGCAAACATGAAACTGCGTTGTGCCCTGAGTCTCACTCACTTCCTCTGGAGCATGCACGATCTCGAATTTGCCAGCATTTCCCTCCGCAAAGTAGCTGAGGTAAAAGGGCCCCGTGAGACTGGAGGCACCACCGACCCAAATGTGATACTGTGTCCCAGCCGTAGCGGCAAAGACCGCACGACTGTTATCGCCAAAACCACCGTCATCATCCGAAGCCACCGGCACCAGAGTGGCAAGACTCCCACCCGTGAAGACAGCGATCTTTGTATCGAATTCCACATTGGGCTGCCTCTCACTGAAGTTCGTGTCCACCACGGCCTGGCCATTGAAGGTCGGCGACCATCGGTACCACACCCCTGATCCTGGTGTGTGCGTCGGCAGCGTGGTCGGGACGTCATTCACATTGCTCGCCCCCACATTGCTGCCCATGACCGTGCCTTCATTGCCTGTGAGGGCGATGCCATCCTGGAAGTAATCATTCGGCTGCCGGGTGGACTGGAGCGTCACATCAAAGAGACCATTCCCCTCCACACACACATAGTAGCGCCTGCCAGGATCGATGGAAAAGATGAGTTCCTCGACATCATTGGGCGTCAGATTGTTGGTCTGTGTCAGAAACTTCAGCGTGCCAGCATTGCCATCAGGGTCCTTTAGCTCAAAGACAGCCGCACGCACACCAACCTTATCGTTGATGACCACACGGTTGTAGTTCGAACTCATGGGGGCATCAAAGCGATACCACACACTGCGAGCCAGCTTCACCCCGCCGATAAAAGGATCCAGCGCATCAGGTGTGGAGCCCACGCCCGTTTGATTCAGCAGCACTGGTGCAGCCAAAGTCAGCACGCTGGCCTTTTCAAAGGTGTCGTTCACAGGAGCTGCGGCCTTTGCAGCGGCAGGTAAGAGAAGAGCGAGCAGAGCGAAGAGTGAGATTCGTTTCATGAGGATGCGGGGTGCCTTCATCATGAAGGCATATCCCAAAGCCGGGTATTCGCCGCATGGCGAAAAAGCATTCGCGGAATGGCGAATAGGCGGCTCTGGCACATCGTGGTAGTCTTCGTGATTATTTAGCGCCCCATGCCCAAGATTCTCCTCATCGAAGACCAGCCCCAGATGCGTGAAAACGTGGCCCTTATTCTCGAACTCAATGGCTTCGAGGTCGCGTCCGCCGCAGATGGCAGGCAAGGTGTGGCACTGGCGCGCGCAGACCGCCCAGACCTCATCCTCTGCGATGTCATGATGCCCGAGCTGGATGGCTACGGAGTGCTTCATCTGCTACGCAAAGATGAGACGATGCGCGCCGTGCCCTTCATCTTTCTCACGGCCAAAGGCGAGAAACAGGAGCAGCGCACCGGCATGAATCTCGGCGCAGATGATTACCTCACCAAGCCCTGTTCCGAGGCGGATCTACTTTCTGCCATCAATGTCCGCCTGCGCCGCAACCACGATATTTCCTGCAGTGCCTCCGCGAATGCCCGCCCCGACTTCAGCTCTGCCAAGCCGTTGGAGTCGCTCGGTCTCACACCGCGTGAAGCCGAAGTCTTGCTCTGGGTCGCTCAGGGAAAAGGCAACGCCGAAGTGGCCACAATCCTCGGCACCAGCGAATCCACGGTGAGAAAGCACCTGGAGCATCTCTTCCCCAAGCTCGGCAGTGAGAGTCGTGGTGCCGCCAGCTTAGTCGCTATCGAGGCACTCAGCCGAAAGGGCATGCCATGAGATCACTAGCCCTCCTTCTGGCCCTCTTTGGTTGGGCGTCACCACTGTGGGCTCAGGAGGCCACGCTCTCAGAAATCTTCGATGCTCCACCCCACGTCACGCCTCAGGAGTTGATGCAAAAAGCACCCGGCAGGGAGAAGCGCTATGTCCTAAAATGTGTGGTCACGTTTCAGCGGCTCGACGGCATCTTCATGGCTCACGGCGGTGACACTAACTTCATCCTAACTCCGCGCCGACTTGCCTGGCCTTCTGGAGTGACTGAACTGCGCCTAAGACCCGGAGATGAGGTGGAGGTCTCTGGGTTTCTCTTCAATGCCAAGGAACTCATCCAGATGAATGACGCCGTCTTCCGCGTGACGGCTCGCGACCGGCCCGTGCCTCAGCCTATCGAACTAAATGAAGCCCAACTACTCGAATTCCCACATAAGTGCGATTTGGTGCGCCTGAAGGCCCCTTTAAACTTCCTCACTCGATCAAAGACGAGCAGCCACTTTTTGACTCGCCTATCGATCGGAGATCAGGTCAAAGCCGTCGCCTTTCTGGGCACGACCTCAGAGTTCTCACGGGATCGCATCCCCGACGGTTACATGATGGAACTCACAGGCTTTCTCACCCGACAAAATAACCAGTCGTATATTTGGCTGCGCACCCCAGAGGACATCCGGGTCCTCGGTCCCGGACCCGCCATGCAAAAGCAGCGCCTGTGGCAGTGGAGCACCGTCGGAGTCATCGCCGCTGCCGCCATCGCGCTCTGGATCGTCGCCCTGCGCAGACAGGTGAGCATCCAAACCCGTGAACTCATGCAGACAAACGCCCGGCTCGAAGCCAGCCAGACCGACCTCCGGGCCAATCTCTCCCGCGAAAAGGAAGTCAGTGACCTGAAGAGCAGCTTCGTCAGCATGGTCAGCCACGAATTCCGCACCCCACTCGCCGTCATCCTCAGCTCCACGGAACTGCTGCGAAACCACGCCGCACGCCTCAGTGAGGACAAACAGCGCACTCAAATGGATAACATCATCCAGAGCACTCAAATCATGTCTGGCATGATCGAGGAAGTGCTCGTGCTCGGCAAAGTCGAAGATGGTCGCATGACCTGCACGCCCGTGCCGCTGGACCTCGCCGACTTCGCCGCCGTGCTCGTCGATGAAGGCCTCTCCGCCACCAAACACCGCTGCCCCATCAAACTCCAGATCACCGATCTCCAGGAGCAAGCCCTGGCTGATCCCGCCCTCCTCCGTCACATCTTCTCGAACCTCCTCAGCAACGCCGTCAAATACTCCCCCGAAGGCAGCCCCGTGGACTTCACCCTCACGCGCGAGGGTAACGACGCCGTCTGTATCATCCAGGATCGCGGCATTGGCATCCCCGAGGGGGACCTCGCCCGGCTCTTCCAGGCCTTCCACCGCGCAGGCAATGTCGGCCAGCGCAGCGGCACCGGACTTGGGCTCGTCATCGTCAAACGCTGCGTCGATCTCCACAGCGGCAGCATCCAGATCGAAAGCATCGAACACGGCGGCACCACCGTGACTGTCCACTTGCCCGTTTTTGGATAAAACTACCCTCCCACCCGTTTCACATCAGACCGGACTCCCCTCCCCTGCGGACGGCGGTGAGCAGGAAAAAAGGATTCCATCCTTCGGAAAATCTGCCAGACTCATTCCACGGAATTTTCCTGAGCCCATGTCACCCGTCAGCCCCTCTTCCTCATCGTTTCCCGGACCGCTGCGCGGGTTTCTCCTCATCGGCTGCGGAGTCTTCCTGGCGTTGCCCTGCACAGGCTGGCCGTCACCACGCCCTCCGCTGCCATGGGCAGGCGCGTCACCCTTTTCAGCAAGAGCATCCCCTACCTGACAGCCGTGCAAAACGTGGCCACCCAGGCCGGCTGCACCGTGGAGGTCACGGAGAACCGCATCACTCTGAAGGTCCAGCCCGGCCCCTACCCGCAGACCGCCAGCCAGCGCGCCATGAAAGACCTGCTCGCCGGCCTCAGCGATGATCAGGGCCGCCCGCTGAGCGAAAGCAGGGAGGCACTCGATCTGGTAAGTGCACTGGCCAGCCAGCTCGGCATCCGCTTTGATTCCAAGGGAAACGCCAGCCTCACCGCCAACCAGTGGGCCGCCCTGCGCCAGATGCAGGCTGAGCAGCGCAGGCAGGCCAGCCAGGCCCTGCCCACCTTCGCCCTTTACATCCTGCCTGCGGGCACCCTTCCCCCTTTCCTCAATTCGGACCCCTTGGCCGTGTACAACCTGCTCATCAATCTGCACCAGCAGGGCTACCCGCCCTACAGCCGCCTGCCTGAAGGCATGGACGCCACCGTGGCCTGGCAGATCCTCATGCTCATGCGCCGGGGCGAGGCCATCGTCCTCACCCTCCTCGACATCCCCGCCACCGAAAGCGTGGCCGAGGTGGACAAAGAACCCGTGCCCACAACCGCTCCACAGGCCCAAACGACCACACTTAGTGTCATGAGATACTCGGCGGGTCTTACAACCACGGGAGTGATTAATGAGCTTGCGCCCAGTAGTGCGACATATGGAGGACTCACGAAAGTAGGCGTCGGCTCACTCGAGATAGGAGCGTCAAACACAACCACCTCCTTCGCTGCCTTAGAAGGCTTCCTGATCACCAGCGGTGTCAGCATCACCCTCCAAGTCGTCAACCCGACCACCCCTCCAAGCGATTCCGGCGTCCTCACAGCCCCCACGACCCCTCCCGCCGCCACCGAGTGACCGGTAGGCAGGAGGATTCAAGCATCTCCACCTCCGGCACAGTCACGCTGCACGCTTTTGAGGATGTCTTGGAGCTGTGATTGCCATCATGCTCGCCGGGCCAGATGGGGCGGCAGACGCGCTCACCGCACCCGCCACACGCAGCAGCCAAAGTCCAGGTCCAGCCCCTGCTCGGTGCGGATCACCTGCACGGACTCCGTCAGCACATAGAGCTGGCGGCGATGGTCCTCCGGGTCGGGGGACATCCGCACCATCTTGGCCTGCCGTAGCTCGATGAGATGCTTCAGCGTCCCGTCCTGAGTTCGGCCCACGATGGGAGCCAGTTGCGTGGCCGACATTCCTTTCCCCGCGGTCAGGGCCACCAGGATCTTCCGGCGCTTTTCGCTGCTCAAAATGCCAAAAACGACCGCCGCATCCTGTGTGGCAGCTGGAGCATTCAGGGCCGAGGGAGGTGGAGCACTCGTTTCCATGCCTGAATTTTGCCAAAAACCTTTCCCCATGGCAATTCTGCATTTTCACTTTTCCAAGCTCCCGCCCAGGCACCCAAAGTGACGACGGAATCCTGCCATGACAGCCTAGATGCACGCCATGTGACGACGGAATCCTGCCATGACAGCCTGGATGCACGCCATGTTACGACGGAATCCTGCCATGACAGCCTAGATGCACGCATTGTTACGACGGAATCCCGCCATGACAGCCTAGATGCACGCAATGTTACGACGGAATCCCGCCATGACAGCCTGGATGCACGCAATGTTACGACGTGATTCGGCACCCGCAGGCACCCAGAGTGGTCCGCACAGTCCCCTGTGCGGTATGGAAAGCGAGAGGCCTGTTTTCGGCCTCCATAGCTTTGCTGCGGGCGATCTGTCTTTCCTTCCTCTCTGGCATCCATCGTCCGCACGTTCCGCACAGAGGACTGTGCGGACCACTCTAGGCGTTGCAGAGACGGCGGATCTTGGTTTCCTCCGCTCATGCCCACCGCCCTCGCTGCTGTCCTCTATGAATCTGGCAAGCCTCTCGTGATCGAGGAGGTGGAGGTGGCGGAGCCGCAGGCGGGGGAGGTGATGGTGCGGATGAAGGCCGCCGGGGTCTGCCACAGTGATCTGCATGTGATGAAAGGCGACCTGCCTATGCCCACGCCGATCATCCCGGGTCATGAGGGCGCGGGCATCGTGGAGGCGGTGGGGCCGGGCGTTACCAGCGTGGCTCCGGGCGATCACATCGTCCCTATCTGGCGCTCCTCCTGCGGGCGCTGCGACTACTGCCAGCAGGGCCGACCCGCGCTCTGTGATCTCGGCACGGCGATGCGTTTCACCGGCCTCATGCCGGATGGCAAGACGCGCTTCCGCAATGCGAAGGGCGACAGCATCCGCCACTACGCGGGCGTCTCTACCTTTAGCAGCCTCTCCACCATGCCTGAGGCCGCGGTGGTGAAGATCGAGGGCGACTTTCCCCTCTGGAAGGCGGCGCTGATCAGTTGCGGAGTCATCACCGGCGTCGGGGCTGTGACCCACGCTGCGCAGATCCGACCTGGAGCCACCGTGGCCGTGTTTGGCTGCGGCGGCATCGGCTTAAACATCATCCAGGGCGCCCGCATGGTCAGCGCGCGGCAGATCATCGCCGTGGACACGGTGGCGGGGAAAGAAAAGTTCGCCCGCACACTTGGAGCCACCCATTTCATCGACAGCAGCACCTGCGATCCTGTGAAGGCCGTCAAGGACCTCACCGGCGGTCTCGGCGCGGACTACACCTTTGAGGCAATCGGCCTGCCGGAGCCCATCGAGCAAGCCTTTGATTCCCTGCGCAAAGGCGGCACCTGCGTGGTGGCTGGCATCTGCCGTGGCGATGCCCGGGCGCGCATCAACGTGAACCAACTGCTCTACGCCGAGAAGACGCTGAAGGGCACGCTCTACGGCTCCATGCGGCCCCGCATCGACCTGCCGCGTCTCATGGACCTGCACCATACCGGCGCGATCAAGCTGGACGAGCTGCTGACCCGCACCTGGAAGCTGGAGGAGATCAATGAAGCCTACGCCTCTCTGGAGCGCGGTGAGGTGGCGCGCAGTCTCATCGTCTGGGAATGAGGTGGCTCACTTCAGCGAACTCAGATACTCCAGAAGGTCGGCCACTTCGGCGGAAGTCAGGCTCTGAAGCAGCCCCTCTGGCATGAGCGAGGTGGGCAGCGGCTTCAGGGACTTCAGGTCGGTAGCGCGGAGGGTGATGGATTGCCCGGTGGCGAGTTTCAGCACGGTTTCTTCCTTCGTCTGCTTCACGGCGAAACCCATCTGCATGCTGCCATCCTTCAGCTCGGCGGTGTAGGCGGCATACCCCGGCGCGATCTGTTTGGAGGGATGCAGCAGGTTTTCGAGGAGCTGCGCCTTCGTCAGCCGTGAGCCGACTTTGGAAAGGTCCGGTCCGAAGTCCCGGCCCGTGCCATTCACGAAATGACAGGCCAGGCAGGTCGCCAGCGATCCGGTCGGTGTGAGCATGGCCGAACCACGTTTGGCATCGCCCGTCAGGCTGAGGAGCTGCGGCACATCCGGCGTGAGCCCAATGACCTTCCGCCGCTTCTCCGGCGGCAGGAATCGCTCGAACAGCGGGGCGATGTTGGGGTCGGTGGAGGCTATGCCGGATTCTTTGAGTTTATCCGGCGCTCTGAGTCTTCGAATGGGATGCCTGTTGTAGAGAGTCCACAAAGCCTCAGGAACAGTTGAGATGGTTTCGTTCTGAGGTTTTGCCGAGGATTGATCGATCATCTTCGCCGCCGCACTCAGCGGATGTTTCTCCACCAAGGGCGGCGTGCGTTTACCGAGGTCGGTGATCCAATCCCAGAGCAGGTCATAGCCGTGCTCGTCCACCTCATGAGAACCGATGATCGGCATCCGTCCGGTTCCGGTGCGCGCAATGCGAGCAAGCAAGGCACTCCGCCAAGGGGCGCCGGGGGCGATGAGCCGTGCCTCGCCGATGCCCATGTCGCCACGCAGCGGCTTTTCGCCGATGAGTTCGGTCTCAGCCAGCGGCAGCTCGATGTTCACTTTGAGCGCCACGGAGCCGCCGCCGTGCTGGCGATGACAGTGGGCGCAGTTCGCGTGCAACCAGGAGCGAGCACGGAGTTCGAGATCGGCTTTCCAATCGTGACTGGAGACCGTGCGTGAGTCGCTCGACTCAAAGAAGGCTTCATTCACCAAACCCAGGCCCAGCGCCGACTCGCGAGCAGGCTGGCTGCTGATCTGCGAGAGCTGCTGCGGCTGAAAACCGAGGGCAAAACCGGTCCACGGTGTGTGGCAGCGGGCACACTCGGCACGGGCATGGAAGCGATGCTGCACAGCCGCAGCTCCGGGGATAGCGACCTCCTGCTCCGTACCATTCACGCCGACCAGTTCGGCATCGGTCTGAGTCTCGTTCCAGCGGTAGCTGTAGCCGTTCCAGGTCTCGCCATCGAAGTGCAGGAGCTGCGTCTCGACTCGGCGGCTGCTGGCGTCCGGCGTGCTGAGCGTCTTTGCCAGCACGGCGTCCTTGGGCCAGACGACTTTGCTGCTCTTCACACTGCCATCGGGCTTCCTCTCGATTCTGGTTTCCACTTTCGTCTCATCGGGGAGGGCGATGAACCTCCGCCCGACCAGTCGATCCTGCCACATCGGCTCGGTGACATTGAATTCATGCACACCCGCAGCGGGGATTTGCTTCGTGACATCGGTGAAAAGGCCGGTTTCGCTGAGCTTTCTTGGGAAGCTCACGGGTTGGCCTGCCGCAGGGTTCGGCACGAGCCGATGAAAGGTGCTCGGCTTGCCCCAGTGGGCATAGACGATCTCGCCATCATCCAGCAGACCAAAGCTGACGATCTTGTGCGGCGTGTCGGCGATCTCTTCGTGGCGGGTGATCTTGGTGCCATCATGCCAGAGCGCCCAGATTTTGCCCGTCTCGTAGTCTCCGTAGAGGTAGGCTCCATCGAGCTCGGGCAGTGCTTTGCCATGATAAACATAGCCGCCGGTGATGCTCGCCGCCTCTGTGTGTGGATGAGCGACAACGGGCGGTGTAATGGGTGCCAGCGGGCTGAGTGTTTCTGGTTTGATCGACTGCGTGGCCTCCATGGCGCTCCAGCCATGATTCGTGCCGCGACCGACGAGGTGGATCATTTCCCACAGCTCCCAGCCGACATCACCGCACCAGAGGCGACCTTTTTCATCAAAGCTGATCTTCCACGGATTGCGGAAGCCAAAGGCCCAGATCTCGGGCCGCACGCCCGCTTTGCCGACGAAGGGATTGTCCGCTGGCACGGCGTAGTTCAGGCCAGCGTCGTGCTTGTCTACGTCGATGCGCAGCACGCAGCTGAGCAGGTCGGAGTTGTCCTGGCCGGTGTTGCGTGGGTCCGGCGGCGCAGGCACCTCGGCATCTCCCGTGGTGATGTAAAGCATGCCGTCCGGCCCGAACTGGAGGTGGGCTCCATTGTGACCGCCGCTGAGCCAGGAGAGCAACGGCTGCTCGCTCGCAGGATCGATCACCAGCGGGTCGAGAGAGCTGAGCTTGAAGCGCGAGAGCTTCGTGCCGTCTTCGATCCCCGCGCCGAGGGTGTAGGTGAGGAAGATTTCCTTCGTCTCCCGCCATTTCGGGTGCAGCGCCAAGCCGTAGGCGTGGTCAAGCTTCGGATACTTTACCTTCAGGTCGATGACCAAATGCTTCTCCTGTGTGGCGTCCAAACTGCGGCTGATGGACCACACCTTGCCCGTGTTTTCCACCACCAGCACCTGCCCCGGCAGGCCGACGATCTCCAGCGCATCGGTGAAGCTGTGCTGCTTCCAAATCTCCTCTGCAATGAAGGGCTTCGCCGGCTCCGGTGAACCCTGGATGCGCGAGGTCGTCCATGGCACCCGGGCATTCAGCGAGGCTGCCGCGAGCAGGAAAAAAGCGAGGGATCGGGAAAACATCCCGCCGATTTATCGGAAAGCCTCAGTCGTGGCAATCACGGAAACCACGGGCAGCCGCCCGCTTGTATGATCTATTTGTATTTATCGGGGGACACATACCCGTGCTCATAGCAAAATGGGGTCGAGTAGGTCACATACCAAGCTATGCGCTCAGCTAAATGACGATAGATTGAGGACTCCGTGTGGGGGCTCCAGCCTGTTTCATGCTCCCAATCGCTGACGGTCAGCTCTTCGGTGCTCATGCTGAGCGCGAAGTTGTGGCCATCCATTCCGCCAAAGAAAATCTTCTGCGACGGAATCTCCGGGAGAAACTTCGGATACATCTCATTAAAACGGATCAATTCCTGGGGAGAGCAAAGAAGGACATCACCTTCAAACTTCAGGCTGCCAAAAAGGCTCCACGCCTGTTTAAGCGCCGCAGGAAAGGTTAGCTTGGAGGCGGCTTCAGCCTCTTGGATCGCCTTCAGAGAGACTGGCTCAGTAACCTTCAACTGCGGAATACGCTTTTTGATCCGAGAGATCCACGACGCAGGATCTTCCCCCTCCTTGATCTGGATTTCTTTAAGGAGCACGTGCCCCTCCTCCGTCAAATCCATCATCCCTGACGGCGATGGCGTTAGAGCCTCAGGGTAGGCAGCAGGGCCCTCATTGTCATAGGATTGATTGTTGATCGTCTTGGAACACGCGGTGAGTCCAATAGCGATGCTGAGCCAAAACAGGACTCTTTTCATGGGCGGAGATTCAAGCAAACAGATTACTTGGTAGTGGGGCACTGGTTGGCTCGTTCCTCGTAGCCATCCACCTTTTCATACTCGCCCGTTATCGTTGGATGTAGCTACGCTTTGTATTAAAAGGGGACCGAATGTCCCCCAGTGACCTTCACGACCATTTTCGGCTCTGGCGAAACCGCTGGAGGTGTCTTGACGGTGATTTTGAAGTGCTCCTTAGCTCCACCTGTAATGTCGGAGCGAAGATACTCACTCTGCTCATCAAGAAAGTTTCCGGCAGCATCAAAAAACTCGGCTTCAATGGTGACACTCGAAAACGTGTGCTTGCCGCTGTTCGTGAGAAGGCCCACAATCTCGAGCGAACTGCCGTTCGTCCGTTTCTGAACTTCTGAAATAACAAGGTCTTTGGTGGCTTCACCCTTGAACCAGAAAAGCTTAATCATCGGCAGGAAGCCGATCAGCATGATCGGGATGACAAACCAAAGCTGCTTCTTACCCCACGACATGTTGAGATTCGACATCTCAGCACCACAGTTGGAACACTTCATCTTGGCGATCATAGATTTCTTCGGGGTTACTGGTTGGCTGACATTTTTGTTGGCGAGTTGAGCCTTTAACAGAAACCAAGGTTTGAGTGCAATGCTATCTTTATCCGAGTACAACCGCCGGGTGGACAAAGCGGAAGACATTGCGACATTTTCCTCATGTTCTCACTACTTACCAAGCTTAGAAAGCGCTTCGCCGCATCTTCTGAGCCGGAGGCTTTCTCTGACCTGTGGATGGCTAAAAAATACCAAGCGCTGATAATCGCTCAGGGAAATAAGGTGAGTGAAACGACTTTGGCCGCCGCTCAAAAGCTGGGATTGGATGTGAAAGCCCTGATCGCGGAGCATGACCGGCTTCAAGCAGCCTCGTGGGAGGTGGAGTTCAGCGTGGACATGGAGCGCTGTCTTCCAGAGGACCCGAATCTTGAGTCACTGCTGCTTTCATCGGGAGTGGCAGCACGCATCGTTCAAACAAAGGCGGCTATGTTGAATGTCTACGTCGAGGATGTTTATGCCCGGACTGATCTGGCTGCTGGTGAGATCGCGGTCACCGAGATCGTGAAAAGGGGACTCCAGGCGCTGCATGGCGTTTTCCAAAAGCGGGCAGATGAGTTTCCCTCCAGGCTGTATCCCGGTCAGTTTCGCAGCTTCCTGCTCACCCGGCTATGCTGGAACGAATGGGAGCAGCATTGGTCGCTTTACGGCTCGTGGAAGAAGGAGGTGATCGAAAGGACGCCGGACAAGATCCACCCCGAATTGAGCCTTCAGCGGCTGCGGGTGCCTTTTGATGAAAACAGAGTGCTGACATCGGCCATCCACTTCCCCCATCTCCAAAGTGTGACGCTGTCCGTGGAGAAGCGAGCGGATGGAACGCATGTCGTAAACGGCGTCTATGCCACCGCCGAGGAAGCTCCCGAGGAGCGACCTGCGACCGAGCCGGGCGGATCAGAAAGGCTCAGACTCACCTTTCCATCGCCAAACCTACCAGAACTCACCTGGGATTGGCACTCGTCTTTATGGCGGGGCCCATTGTCTTACTTTGTGGAGCAGACGGTCCGAAGCTTGTCTGGAAAGCCAGCCGACTGGCTTCGCTCGGCCACACGCGAGGCAGTGTTTGTCGGTCCAGCCAAGGCTTCCCCGCCCGACGACCTCCGAGCGTCCTTGGCATCAGGGCCTGATGGCCCGGCACCTCTTCCAGCGGGCATGGCCTGGCCTGTCTGTCCCTGCTGCGGGGAACCCACCGTCTTTTCCCAGAGCCTCGACATGCGGAATCTGCTGCTGTCACGCCTCTTGCCCGGCACCACGATCGTCATTTTTGCCTGCAATGAATGCCTCGATGCAGGCGAATGGTCGAACTGCACCAGCTTGGTTTGGCTTCCCATTGATCAGGAAATCGAGCTGCAATCCCGCAGAGATCCTGCCGCTCTAAGCCAGTGCATTCAGTGCTATGGACCTGACAACGATGCCGACCTGCTCGATGAGCAGTCCAGACAACTGGTGTGGGATGACCCAGCACCTTTGTGGCTGAGCTCCAGTCATGGAACCAAAGCGGGGGGCGCTCCCTTTTATCTCCAAACCGAGACGACCTTTTATGATCGAGATGGCGTGGTGATGGAATACATCGCTCAGATCGCCACTCCGGAGCATGTGCGCGCCGGTGGCTTTGGCTACATCTATCATTCCGCCAAGACTGGCGAAACCTACCTTGTATTCCAAGACACTTAGGCCACTGCGCTGTCTCAGCCGGTTGCGGTAAAGTCATTCGAGATTACAAGGGCAGCGGCTGGTCTTCACCGATGACTTTGTCGTCCAGAACTTACATCGCCATTTCTTACCGCCCTGCAGACCTAGGAAGGTGCAATGTGCTTGCTCGATTTCGTCACTTTAGGAACAGAAGTGGCGACTTTGCCTAGTCAGCTTGTGGAAAAGGCGGTTGCCAGAGCATCGCCACCCGCTAGAATCGGCGGCCCATTTCGGCCCCAACCATCCGCATCGTTTCCCTCTCGTGAATTCGCACTTCCTTCTGACCCAAGGCATACCAACATCCCTTGTCCTCGCCATCGTAGGACTGGCTTTCGCTATCCTCCTGATCCGCGTGATCATGAAAAGCTCTCCCGGTAACGAAAAGATGGCCGAGATCGGCAACGCCATCCAGCTCGGTGCCAAGGCATATCTGAATCGCCAGATCCGGGCCATCAGCATCATCGCTTTCGTCATCTTCATCGCCGTCTGGTACACTCGCGGTGGCGTCTCCAGCATCGGCTTCGTCGTCGGGGCAGTCTGCTCCCTGCTCGCGGGTTACATCGGCATGAACGTCGCCGTACGGGCGAACGTCCGCACCGCCTGGGCTGCCAGCGTGGGCGCTCATCCAGCGCTGAAGGTCGCCTTCAATGGTGGTGCCGTCACCGGTCTGCTCGTCGTGGTGCTTGGTCTGCTCTCCGTCGGCGTCTTCTTCCTCGTGGTCGGCAAAATGTCGGGCGACAAGGTGGCCATCGACTCCCTCATCGGCCTGGCTCTCGGTAGCTCGCTGATCTCCGTCTTCGCCCGTCTCGGCGGTGGCATTTATACCAAAGCAGCCGACGTGGGTGCTGACCTCGTCGGCAAGATCGAGCAGAACCTCAACGAAGACGATCCTCGCAACCCAGCGACCATCGCTGACAACGTGGGTGACAACGTCGGTGACTGCGCAGGCATGGCGGCGGACGTTTTCGAAACCTACGCCGTGAGCCTCATCGGTGCCCTGCTCGTGGGTCACCTCACCGCTCCTGGAAATCATGAAGTGCTCGTCTATCCCTTCGTACTCTGCGGTCTCGCTATCCTGGCTTCCTTGCTTGGCATCGGCTTTGTGAACTTCATCAAACTCAAGGCCACGCCTGCCCTTGTCGGCGGTGTCGCTGTCTCTGGTCTCGCTGCTGCAGCTCTCTTTAAATGGGCGACCGCGGCCATCTTCACCGCCCCGGTCGTCCTGGCTGGCAAAACGATCAGCCCGACGGACATCTTCTACTGCTCGCTCATCGGCCTCGCGCTCACCTTCGCTGTCGTCTGGATCACCAACTACTTCACCAGCACCGCTCACAACCCCGTGCGCCGCATTGCCAAGGCTTCGGAAACCGGCCACGCCACGAACATCATCGCTGGCATCAGCGTCGGCCACCACGCCACCCTTCTTCCTGTGCTCAGCATCGCGGCTTCCATCTGGTTTAGCTGGGATCTCGGCGGTCTGTATGGCATCGCCATCGCAGTGGTCTCCATGCTCAGCCTGAGCGGCATCATCGTCTCCCTCGACGCCTTCGGCCCCATCACTGACAACGCGGGCGGCATCGCCGTCATGTCCGGTCTGCCAGAGGAAGTCCGCAAGATCACCGACGAACTTGATGCCGTGGGCAACACGATGAAGGCCGTGACCAAAGGCTACGCCATCGCCTCCGCCGGACTCGCCGCCATGGTGCTCTTTGGCAGTTATGTGGAGGAGGTGAAAGCCTTCCTGCACCTCGACAAGCTCGTCTTTGACCTCATGGACCCACGGGTCATCATCGGCATGTTCATCGGCGGTCTTCTGCCCTACCTCTTCACCGCCTTTGGCATGGACGCCGTGGGCAATGCCGCTGGCGCTGTCGTGCGTGAAGTGCGTCGCCAGATCGCTCTGAAACCAGGCATCCTCACCGGCCAGGACATCCCTGAATACGGCCAATGCGTGGACATCGTGACGAAGGCCGCCCTCCGCCAAATGATCGTCCCTGCCCTGCTCCCCATCGTCTTCGTCATCGGCGTGGCCTTCCTGGGTAAAGAAGCCCTCGGCGGTCTGCTCATCGGCACCATCATCACCGGACTCTTCGTCGGCATCGCCATGACCAGCTCCGGTGGAGCCTGGGACAACGCCAAGAAGTACGTCGAAGAAGGCAACCACGGTGGCAAAGGCAGCTTCGCCCACGCCGCTGCTGTCACAGGTGATACCGTTGGTGACCCTTACAAAGACACCTCCGGCCCTGCCGTGAACCCGATGATCAAAGTGGTGAACGTGCTCGCGATCCTCGTGATCCCGCTCTTCTTCAAATAAGCTCCACAAGCTTCTAAATTCCAAGGCACCGCCCCCTCAAAGGTCGGTGCCTTTTTCTTCCCCCACTACTGCGCCAAAGTGCGCACATACTCGCGCAGGGCGTCGCCGATGTCGGCACGCTGGAGGCCGAAGTGCAGGTTCGCCTTGATGAAGTCGAGCTTGTTCCCGATGTCATGGCGTTGGCCGTCATAACGGAGGCCGTGCAGTGGCTCAGCATTCATCAGGGAGGCCATGGCGTCGGTGAGCTGAAGCTCGCCCCCCTTGCCCTTTGGGGTCTTTTCCAGATGCTCGAAGATGAGCGGGGACAAGACATAGCGCGCGCTGACCGCTAAGCGTGAAGGAGCAGCCTCAGGCTTCGGCTTTTCCACGAACTGGCGGGCGCGGATCAAGCCTGGTGAGATCTCTTCTCCGCCGAGAATGCCATAGCGGCTGACTTTTTCCGCCGAGACTTCCTGCAGGGCGACGGCCGAGCCTCCGTGTTGCTCCACGACATCCGCAAGCTGGCGTGTGACTGGACGAGCAGCATCCTTTGTCGTCACCACGGTGTCACCGAGCAGCACAGCGAAGGGTTCATCGCCCACATGATCACGGGCATACAGGATGGCATCGCCCAGGCCGCCCATCTTGGGTTGCCAGATGAAATGAATGCGCGCCATACTTTGCAGACGCCGGAGGGACTCCAGATCCTCAGTGCGACCCTTGGCCTCCAGTTCACTTTCCAGCTCGAAGATCGGGTGGAAGTGCTCCTCGATGGCGCGTTTGCTACGGCTGATGACGATGAGGATGTCGGTGATGCCAGAGTCCACGGCCTCTTCTACGACATATTGGATGACCGGCTTATCCACGAGGGGAAGCATCTCCTTAGGCACGGCCTTGGAGATGGGGAGGAAGCGAGTGCCGAAACCGGCAGCAGGGATGACAGCTTTTCGTACTTGGGTGGACATGAGATCAGAGGCTAAACGAAGCCCTTGGTGTGGCAAGCCGTCCGTTCACTTCGCCAAGGACTTCTTCCGAGATTTTTTGGCTGCTTTCTTGGCAGATTTTTTAGCGGCAGGCTTCTCTGGAGGCAGTTCATCAAGCTCCTTCTGGAGTTCCTGAGCCCGTTGTTCCAGGGCAGCGATCTTCTTTTCCTTCTCAGCCCGCTTTTCCAGGATGCGGCCAAGGCGCTTCCAGTATTTGCGATCAACGATGTAACCCACGCAATTGGGCTTCCCACAGCGGCAGGGATGATCCTCCCAGGTCTCCAGTTCGAAACCATAGTTGTAGGTCAGCTCCTCACCCTGCTTGATCTCACGCAGCGAATAGATCCAGATGCGTCCTCTGATGATGTAGGCCTCACAGTTGGCATCACAGGAGTGGTTGATGAGCCGCGCCGGATTGCCGGGATAGCCGCCATCGATGTCATAGCGGCTATTCAGGGTGAAAATGTAGACAGCGGCACCGCCGGTCTTCTTTGCCTTCTCGCCGAGAGCGATACCTCGCCTGGTGCTTTCAGCCTTGGTGATTTTCTCTCCCACATATTCGATGATCGGCACATCCTTGGGGATATCGATTCGGGCAAAGATACCACGGTTGTGAATGGTGGAGCCGCGGACGACCCAGTACTTTTTCTCGGGAGCTTCAGGCATGAGGGAATAGGGAGCGGATGTCATGCCGTCAGGCGCTGCAAAGTCAAGACAACCCCCAATTTCATTTCCGGCATTGCCTCGGCTCTTGACCCACCCGCGCCCCCTGCGCCAGAATCCGGCCTTCTTTTAACTGACTCCCGAAACCTACAACCACACTTCTGACCCCCACAGCATATGAGCCGGAAAATTCGTTATGGCATGATCGGCGGCGGACGCGGCGCCTTCATCGGCGGCGTTCATCGCATCGCAGCAGCAATCGACCAGCAGATCGAACTCGTCTGCGGTGCTTTTAGTTCCAACCCCGAGAAGTCGAAAGCCAGCGGCGCAGACTTCTTCCTGCCGGCAGATCGCTGTTACGGGACCTTTGAGGAAATGATCAAAGCTGAGGCCGCCCTGCCAGCGGACCAGCGGATGGACTTTGTCTCCATCGTCACGCCGAACCACATGCACTTCCCAGCGGCAAAACTCGCCCTGGAGAGTGGCTTCCATGTGCTTTCTGACAAGCCCGCCACCTTCAATCTCGCGCAGGCCAAGGAACTGGCGGAGATCGTGAAGAAGTCCGGCAAACTCTACGGCGTCACCTACAACTACACTGGCTACCCTCTGATCCGCCAGGCGCGACAGGTGATCGAACAGGGCAAACTGGGCGAGATCCGCAAAGTCGTCGTCGAATATCCCCAGGGCTGGCTCGCCACCATGCTGGAAAACACTGGCCAAAAGCAGGCCTCCTGGCGTGTCGATCCTGCCATCTGTGGCGCCGCCGGCTGCATGGGTGACATCGGCACCCATGCGATCAACCTTGCCGAATACGTCACCGGCCTGCACATCAAGGAACTCGCCGCTGACCTCACCATTTTCCTCGGCAAAGAAGGCCGCCGTCTTGAAGATGATGGCAATGTGCTGCTGCGTTTCACCAACGGTGCGAAAGGTGTGCTGCACTCCAGCCAGATCAGCGTCGGCTGTGAAAACAACCTCAGCCTCCGCGTCTATGGAGAGCTGGGTGGCATCGAGTGGAGCCAGCTCGACCCGAACACAATGATCGTCACCTGGCTTGATCAGCCGAAACAGGTCTATCGCACCAGCATGGGCTACCTGGGCAGTGCTGCTGCGGCTGCCACACGTACTCCTGCCGGCCATCCCGAGGGCTACCTGGAAGGCTTCGCGAACCTCTACAAGAACTTCACCAACCACATCCGCGCCGTCGAAGCTGGCACGACCCCGAACCCGCTCGACATGGATTATCCCACGATCGAAGAAGGCGTCGCCGGTATGGCCTTCATCGAAGCCGTGGTGGCCTCCTCCGCGAACAATGCTGCCTGGACACCGCTGGATTACACACCGAGCGAACGCGCCAAATACGGTGACGCGACACTCAACAGCGACCGTGGCGGCCTTGGCTAAGCTCGACTGCAATTTTAAAGTCGTCCCCGTAACCTCCGAGCCCCTCGTTTTGGCCACATCGCCAACGAGGGGCTTTTTCGTGCTGACTTGCCTGGACCTCAGCGACTTCATCCTGACGACTCCCCCAGTTTTGATAGCTGTGTGCCTTTGCATGAATGCGTGGCGCAGACCTGATCCACCGCGAAATTCTGCTGGATTTCCCCAGTGGCTCCGTTCAAACTCGCGGCCCTTTCCAGGACCCCCATCGCCCAACCCTACTCTACCCAATGTCTGACAAAGCTTGCTCCACCTCCCATTGCTGCCCGCGTTTTGATCTCGCCGCTGCCAATCTGATCACTCGTCTTTGGGTCGGTCTGCGTCTCTTCATGGCTGGCGCTGATAAATTCCGCTCGGGCGACGGTGTCGCAGCCACCTTCAACATGGCCAATTACGACACGAAGACCGGCCTCATCGCCAAACTGATGACCGACAACAGCTTCCTGCCGTCCTTCCTCCCTCCCGCTGCCATCGACGCCTATGCCCACAGCATCGGTTTCGTCCTCCTGCTTGTCGGGATCTGGGTGGCCATCGGCATCTTCAGCGAAATTTCCCTCCTCGCCGCTGGCCTCACCTTCCTCTCCCTCGGCTTTGGCCTTGCCGCCCTTCCTGATGACACCGAACTCGGTGTGAATATCGGCATCGGCATCATGATCACCTTCCTCGCCCTCAGCACGGTGAAGCACGGCTACCTCTCCCTGGACGGCATCCTGCGCAAAAAGAAGTGCAGCGCTGCAAAATCCGCTGACGCCTGATCTTCGACAGGACGTAACGCTCGAGAACCAAGCCCAAGCTCATGAGTTCAGATACCACCCCTTCCCAGCCCCAGAACGGGCTCTCCAAGTTCATGGATCGCCGCTCCTTCCTGCGCACCAGCGCAGTCGCAGGCAGCGGCATCTACCTCGCCACCAGCAAGAGCGCCATCGCTCAGGGCGAGGCAGCCGGACGAACGATCAAAGCAGCCCTTATCGGCTGCGGTGCGCAGGGCGACCGCCTCCGCGCCTCCTCGAAATTCATGAAGACCGGCCTCCAGTGGGTCGCCGTTTGTGACATCTGGGAGCAGCAAACCCGCAAGATGGGTGCCTACATGCGCACCGAGAACAAGCATCAGGTCGATGGCGAAGTGAAGAGCTACACCTCCGTCGAGGAAATGCTCGCCAAACAGCCCGAGATCGAGGCCGTCTTCATCGCCACCCCTGACTTCCTCCACGCTCCCTACTCCCGCCTTTGCCTCGAAAAGGGCAAGGCAGTGTATTGCGAAAAGATGATGTCCAACACCATCGAAGGCGCACGCGACATGGTGAAGGCTGGCAAGCAGACCGGCGGCATCTTCCAGATCGGCCATCAGCGTCACTCGAATCCCCGCTACATCCACCTGCGCGACAAGATCATCAAGAAAGGCCTCCTCGGCCAGGTGACTCATTGCTACGGCCAGTGGAATCGCGGCGTCTCCGCCAGCAAGCCCATCGCCCCCAAGAACGTCAAGATCGACCCTGCCCTGCTCACCGCCTCCGGCTACGCGAGCATTGAAGAGTTCTTCAACTGGCGCTGGTTCGCTAAATACGGCGGCGGCCCCATCTCCGACCTCGGCGCGCACCAGATCGATATGTTCAACTGGATGTATGAGACCACCCCAGTCTCCCTCTTCGCCTCAGGCGGTGTGGACTACTACGACGGCGCTCCCGGCCCTGATGGTTCTCCCAAAGCCAAGTACGAGCTGCCTGACAACGTCATGTGCCTCTACGAATACAAGCTCCCCCAAGGCACCATGCGCGCCTACTACCAGGTGCTCACCACCACCGGTAGCCAGGGCTATTATGAGAAGCACATGGGCATCGCCGGCTCCGCCATCATTTCCGAAAGCCCCACCTACAACCAAGTCTATGCCGAACCTGGCAACGACTGGAGCGAATACGCCGCCGGAGACAACCCGATCATCGTCAAGAGCCCAGACGCCGTGAAAAACAAGTTCTGGGAGCATCCCCGCTCGTGGGTGAAGCCACCACCGAAGTCCTTCAACGTCTCCGGTGTCGCCAAAGCCGTCGCCGACGCTCGCGAATCCAAGGCCCTCGATCCCTGGGAAATCCCCGTCATCCTCGAAGTCTATCCACACGCTCCGCATGTGGCTAACTTCGTCGAAGCTGTGCAACAGAAGAGCCACGCTCACCTCACCTGCAACGTCATGGATGCCTTCAAATCCTGCGTCACCGTCCTGAAAGCCTACGACTGCCTCAAGACCGGCGAGAAGTACACCTTCACCCCCGCCG
>JAGKWZ010000109.1 GCA_021151605.1 Verrucomicrobiaceae bacterium | reverse complement strand
ATACACGCGAGTTCGGCGGCAGCGGCGCGGAACTGCAAATTCTCAACGCTTCCATGCCTTTCAGCGATGCCGAACCCGCCATGAAATGGGACGGCGAGTGGCACATCACCATTGAGGTCTTCCGCGATCTCGGCGCAGCCTTCGGTGCCTGCATCATCCTGATTTACGTCCTCATGGTCGGCTGGTTCCGCAGCTTTCTGACGCCTGCCATTGTCATGATCGCGATTCCGTTCTCGCTTGTCGGCATCCTGCCTGCACACGGATTGATGGACGCCTTTTTCTCCGCCACGAGCATGATCGGCTTCATGGCCGGCGGCGGTATCGTCGTGCGAAACAGCATCATCCTCGTCGATTTCATCGAGCTACGCGTGCGCGAAGGCATGCCACTGAGCGAGGCCGTGATCGACGCCGGAGCCGTGCGCTTCCGCCCCATGCTGCTCACCGCGATGGCGGTCGTCGTCGGAGCTGCGGTGATCCTTGCCGACCCCATTTTCCAAGGCCTCGCCATCGCTCTCATGGCCGGAGAAATCGCCAGCCTGCTCATCAGCCGCATGGCCGTGCCCGTCTTGTATTTCATGGCGAACAAACATTCTCACCCTGAACCCAAACACTGATATGAAACCGAACATCGGAACCATCGACCGCGCCCTGCGCATCCTCCTCGGCCTCGGCCTCATCGCCTACGGCATCGTCAATCACAGCTGGCTCGGAGCCCTCGGCGCCGTGCCGCTGCTCACCGCCTTCATCCGCTTCTGCCCGCTGTATTGCCCCCTCGGCATCAGCACCTGCGGTAAAGGCGGCAACGACAAAGGCGGCGGCTGCTGCGGTGGCGGGAAATGCTGCTAATTCCATGACACGCTACCTCATTTCCATCGCCATCGGAGTCACGCTCGGCTCACTCATGGGCTACTTCGGCCAATGCAGCTCCGGCACCTGCCCGCTCACCTCCACCTGGTGGCGCGGTGCCATTTACGGCGGCGTCATGGGGATGTTGTTTGCTTTCAGCGCCCGTCACTGAGTCAACTTTACCCAAGCTCCTTGGACACAAACCTCTTCACCTCATGCTCTGGACCATCATCATCTCTGCCGCTGTCGGCCTCTGGTATTGGTATGAAGGCAGCCCGGCGGCCTCTTAAAAGCCGCGCCTGGCTGCATGTGTGAGAATCTGAATGCTGACCAAGCGAATGCTTAGCTCCGCGAGCATTCCGAAACTCAGGTGCTCGATGTGCGGTCGAAAGGTGAATTTGAAGGCGGCGCTTTGCCGAAGGCCGTGAACATTTCTATCGGCGATGACGCCTTTGATTCGAAGGTCCTCACACTCGACAAAGACAAGCCAGTGCTCTTCTATTGCGCCGGTGGCTTCCGCAGTCGCAAAGCGGTCGCGAAGCTCAAGGAGCTCGGCTTTCAAAACATCAATCATATCCACCGCGGCTATATGTCGTGGAAACCGGATTCACAGTCGTGATGACATGCCTTAGCACATACTTGCAGCTCAGGCATTCCACGCACCTCAACTTCTTATTTCCAAAGCCATTCCCACCTATCGAACGCGACAGGATACCTGGAGAGCGGATACCCAATACCCACCCCCTATATTACTCAGCAGCTTCGCGACGCTTCACTGTAAAGCGCTCAATACCTTTGCGCATAACGGGAACATTAAAATTGGCCAGAAGTCCCGACCTTAAACCACTCAACCGAAGAAGCGTATCCATCTTTTGGCGATCCAGGTCCAGCACAAGCTCGCTGGAATAGACCTGCACCAGACAGGCATCATCGACGATGAGGTCCAATCTGGCAGCGCTGTTAATACGCTGGCCCTGGTAATCGAAGCTGAGCGCCGACCCGCGCTCGACTTTCAGCTCGAGGCAGCGAAGCTCCACGACAAGACATTCCTCATAAGCTTCACGCATCAATCCCGGGCCCAGAGTGCGGTGAACCGCCATGCAGGCCCCGACGATGAGGTGTGGGAGATCGACCGAAATCATGGTAAATATGAAAGATGCGAATTCATGAAGAGATGCCGCAAGGATGTTTCAAATTATGATAACTATCAAAAATAAGCCGATTCAGCAACCTGAGATACCTTTGCTACAAAAACCTCCAAGCAACCCAAAATTCATGAACATCATTCGGAAATGCGGTCTCTATTTTGCTTAACAAGCAGGCGAATCAGTGCGCAATCCACCACCAAAGATTCTCAATTTGAGAATTGCGGATATATTTAACTTATATTAAACATACTCTAATTTATGAACCCTTTAAATCTATCCCATGTTTTGTCGGATTGCCGTCTCTTGGTTGGTCGATTGGGGCTGGCGTTCGCCGCAGTCATAATCACCTCATGTGGATCGGCACCTAAATCCGAAGTTGTCGTCAGCGTTAAAGACCAGAAGCTGGGACTCTATGACGCGGGCGTTTTAAAGAAGGAATTCCCCATCTCGACTTCGAAATTTGGCATTGGTGATCAGCCCAATAGCTATCGAACTCCTCTTGGCAAACATGAGATCATTGCCAAAATTGGTCATGGGTTGCCGACTGGGGCTGTGTTGAAAAGCCGCTCTTGGAATGGTGAAGTGCTCAAACCCAATGCTCCGGGTCGCGATCCCATTGTCTCGCGCATTCTCTGGCTGCGCGGTATGGAAGGAACGAATCGAAACGCCATGAAGCGCTACATTTACATCCATGGCACAACCGAAGAATGCAATCTCGGCAAACCTGCCAGTTATGGCTGCATCCGCATGGGAATGAAGGACGTGGTGGAGGTTTTCGAAGATGTCGGTATCGGAGCGAAAGTTGTAATCACAAGGGACAAACTTCCATCTGGCGGCAAGGCTGAAGAACCCAAGCCGACCCCGGAGGAAGAATCCATTGTCGCTGAAAAGAAGGCTGAGAAACCCGCCTCGTCTGAGGCTCTTCCAGCAGCTGGCGCTGCCTCGGATCAGGCTAAAGAAAAAGCCGACGAATCGGCAGACGCGCCTGTCGCAAAATCCAAGTCCAAGAAGCCAGCCAACAAGGCCGAAAAAATCACCACTGGCAATCGAAGGAACAGCACGAGCCATCAGGCTTACGGCTGACCTGTTCATTGGAGATTTGACTTCGTTGGCCCAAACTGGGTAGGTCCACGGGTTTCAGAGCTGAATTAGCAGAGCTTCAGTGTCTCTGAGGAAGCATTTCTTGCGTAAACAGTAGAGCTTCCCATCTTCAGCGCTCCTTTTCCCTCCCTTTTCGACCACATCACCATGGAAAACGTCATCATCATCGGCACAGGCTGCGCAGGTTACACGGCAGCGATCTACACAGGACGCGCAAATCTAAATCCTCTCATCCTATCAGGTAACCAGCCTGGCGGACAGCTCACGACGACGACTGAAGTGGAAAATTTTCCAGGCTACCCAGATGGCATCATGGGGCCAGAGCTAATGATGAATATGCAGACTCAAGCTGAGAAGTTTGGTGCCCGCATCGAGTACACTCTCGTGACCAGCGTGGAAAAAGCGCCTGAGGGCCATTTCAATATCACCAGTGAAGACGGCACCGTGCGGCAGACTCGGACGGTCATCGTAGCTACAGGTGCCAGCCCACGGCATCTCGGCCTTCCGAATGAAAAAAGCCTCATCGGCCACGGTCTCACGAGCTGCGCTACCTGTGATGGTGCCTTTTACCGCAATGTCCCCGTCTGCGTCATCGGCGGCGGCGACAGCGCCTGCGAGGAGGCGAACTTCCTCACCCGCTTTGCTAGCACCGTTTATCTTATTCATCGCCGCGACACACTACGCGCCTCGAAAATTATGGCCGATCGCGCGCTTGCGAACCCGAAAATCAAGCCTGTCTGGAACAGCACCGTGGCGGAGTATCTAACCGACGAAAAGGGCGAAGTTCGCGCAGTCATGCTGGAAAATCTCGTCACAGGCGAAAAGAGCGAACTTGAACTGAAGTGCGTGTTTGTAGCCATCGGCCACGTGCCGAATGCTGGCTTCCTCGGCGGCCTCGTGGACAAGGATGAAAACGGCTACATTCTGCAAACCGAAGGAACTCGAACGAAAACAGAAGGACTCTTCGCCGCTGGAGACGTTGCCGACCATGTCTATCGTCAGGCCATAACCGCCGCCGGACAAGGCTGCGCCTCCGCTCTAGAGGCAGAGCGCTACTTGGCAGATCTTGGAGTGCATTAAACTCAAATTCAGAGGCTGATTACCATCGTTGTTTCACCAGCGGCGATTCTTTGACCTTCATCGAGCCTGAGCAGCGAATTCGCCTGACTGAGAGCAAAAAGCGCATGACTTTGCTGAAGTCCGGCAACGTGGAAGCGCCCATCACGCAACACTCCACGCAGGTAGTGTGGACGATTGCCGTCATTGCATAAGGCCGTGGAAACCGTGGCAGGTAATCGCGGTGGCAAGACATCTGCGGCCCCCATCCACCGGAGCACTGCTGGACGCACAAAGAGCTGAAAGGTGACAAAGGAAGACACCGGATTTCCCGGGAGTCCGAAGATGAAAACCGGACGCGCATTCGTCGCTCGCGTCGTCTGGGCAAAGAGGAAGGGCTTGCCGGGCTTTACCTTCACGCGCCAAAGATCAGGAGAGATGCCGAGTTCGAGCAAGGCGGACTTGATGTGATCATGATCTCCTACGGATACACCGCCGCTGAGCACGATCATGTCCGATCTTTCCATGAGCGTGCGCAGCGTGCAGACCGTGTCCGCCAGAGTGTCCCGACAATGCACCATGCTAGTCTCAAGGATGCCTAGCTCTGCCAGCAGTGCCTGAAGCATGAACCCATTGCTGTTGTAAATCTGGCCCGACTGGAGCGGACCACTGCCGGGAGGCACAAGTTCATCTCCAGTGCTGAGCACCGCCACACGCGGCGTTTCATGAACCGCAATGCTCACGTGTCCTTGTGAAGCCAGCAAGCCGATGCGCCCCGGCGTGATCTTTTCCCCACGGCGAAGCATGATCTGCCCTGGACAAAGATCAGCGCCAGCTCGGCGTAGATTCTCCCCGGGCTCCACAGGCTCACGACACGCGATAACATCGCCTTCACGCTCCACATCCTCCTGCATGATCACCGCATCCGCACCTGCTGGCATCGGCGCTCCGGTGAAGATGCGGATGGCATGACCAGGCGCACATTGAAGCTGGAGATCGAGTCCAGCAGGCTGCTCGCCGACCACGACAATCTTCCCCTGCCCTGTTGTCTCCATTGCATGAACGGCATAGCCGTCCATCATCGAGTTATCGAAGCCGGGGATCGGCACTGTAGCGAGAAAGTCTCTTGCGCAAAAACGCCCCAGCGCATCAGGCAAAGGCAGATCCACGATCGGCCCAGGAGTGATCCTGGAAAGCACGCGCTCCAGCGCCTCGGCTTCAGTAAGCATGATGAAAATTAAGGTTTCCCGCCGACTGGTGGCTCGAGATCATCGAAGCCTTTGGGTGGCGTTTCAGTCGATGGGAGTGTCGCAGGTTTCGTGATGATTGGTAAAGTATGGTCCGGCGACAGTGTCGGCACAGCAGTTCCACTCGTCGTGGGTAAAATGCCGGGTAAACCTGGCATTGGCTGATAAGCAGAAGTGGTCTCTGGGGGAGTGGGAGTTGTCGCAGGTACGGTGGCGGCTGGCGGCGGTGTCGCTGAAGCGGATGTGTGTTGCACGAGCACTAGATTCGTGACCTCTGGATGTCCCTCCTTAATATCTGCCGTGAGGTAATGTCCCTTACGTTCGGGCGACAGGATCAGCTTGGAACGCGCACCACTCGCACTGAGCGCGATCAATTCCGCACCTGCATTTAGTGATGGCATGGGCTCGCAGCGAATGAGCACATAGTTCTGCTCCGGGTTCACCATCTCGATCAATCCAATCAAAGTTGCCTGCCCGGTGGGCTCAGGCTTCTTCTCCTTATTTTTCGAAGCACAGCCGACCAGGAGAGTGGCAGCGATAAACAGCAGGAGGTGTGATTTCATAACGAGGATGCTGGTCAGCGTGCCGCTGTCTTCGCGCTACGTTTACCGAGACAAATTAGGCCGTGTTCACCACGCACAAAAATCTGTCCCTCGCTCATCGCTGGAGAAGCAAAGACCTTGTCCTCCAGCTCACTCTCCGCCACGAGATCATAGGACTCCCCTGGCTTTACTGTTCGCAGCGTGCCAAAGTCGTTGATGAACCACACCTTTCCCTCAGCGCTGACAAGGGAGGCATGATGTTCCTTCATCCGTTCCTCCCATGCGATGTCTCCCGTTTTGGCATCAAAACAGTGTGCGACGCCCGAGTCGGACACGATGAGGAACCAGCCACTCTCGCAGATCGGCGATGGAACATACGACACGCCTTTGTTCGTGCGCCAGGTGATGTGTGTGTCCGTCACATTGCCCACGCCATCGGGCTTGATCGCCAGGATGTGATGCTCAGGGAAACCACCAGTCATGAGCAGATGGCCTGACTTTTCATCGTATACGAGCGAGGCCACAAACTGCTCCGTCGGCCCATCGATCATCCAAAGAAGGCGGCCATCGCGCGGATCATAGCTCGTCACACACTTCGTGCCAGAGAGCACCATCTGCGTGCGACCATTCATCTCGCGAATAATGGGCACACAATAACTGCGTGTCTGATTCGGACGCTCGATGCGCCAGAGCTGGCGACCATCGGCACGAGCAAAGGCCACGATGTAGCCTGGGCCATCGTGGTCGCAGTTCACGATGACTTTGTCTTCAAACAAGATCGGGCTGGAGCAAAATCCATGCTTACTGGCAAACACACCTGGCCGAACCTGCCAGATCTGCTTTCCGCTGAAATCATGAGCGCTAACGACCACCGAGGCTCCATCGAGAAAAGCCGTGAAGACAAGCTCACCATCCGTTGCTGGAGTGCTAGAGGCATGGCTGTTCAAACGATGCTTACCTTCCAGAGGCGACTTCAGGACCACGTTCTGCCATAGAACTTTACCAGTATCGCGGTCCAGACACTGCAACACTCGCTCACCACTTTCCGCCAATGAAGCGACTGTAAAGAGACGATCCTGCCATACGATGGGTGAGGCATGGCCCACGCCCGGCAGCTCCGTTCGCCAAGTCAGGCTTTTCGCATCGATTTTGACCGGGAATCCATGGTCCATACTTGTTCCGTCTAGGCGCGGACCACGCCACTGAGGCCAGTTTTCGGCGTGTAGTGACAGATTCAAGAGAAGAGAAATGGACAGACAAAGTCGGGTCATGGCTGGGAGACTATCGGGTCCGCCGACACTGTTCAATCATCAAAGCGCATCCACAGGCAGCAGAAACCTGGGCTTCGTTCTCAGCAAAAAACCTTGAGATGAAGTATTGACCCACGCTGGGGAAACTGCCAGCATCGCGCCCCTATGGCCAAAAAAGCAGCTACTCGTAAAGCAAACCCCGCCCTTATGAAACCCGTGCAGCCGGACGCAGTTCTGGCCGCAGTCGTTGGCTCCACTGCGCAGCCGCGCAGCGAAATCACGAAGAAGATCTGGGACTACATCAAAAAACACGGTCTCCAGGACTCCAAGAACAAACGCAACATCAACGCTGACGACAAGCTTAAGGCTCTCTTCGGCGGCAGTGATTCTGCGTCGATGTTTGAACTGGCGAAATTCGTCAGCGCTCACGTCAAATAACTCAATCAATTATCAACAACCATCACATCGCCCCTGACCACCAAGTCAGGGGCGTTTTTTTTGCGTTGATGATGCGGCTAACCTCACTGCAAGAACCGTAGAGGAAAAAGAATATGAGTAATTCTTTAAAGGTGGGTGGAAAAGCCCCGGCATTTCACGCTTCAGTCATCGGCGGTAACTATGAATCAGGGAGCAAACTCAAGCTCTCCGACCTCAAAGCCGAAACCGTGGTGTTATATTTTTATCCAAAGGATGACACTCCAGGTTGCACAAAACAGGCTTGCGCATTGCGGGATGGATGGAAGCAGATCGCTGAAAAAGCGCGCGTCTTTGGCGTGAGCATCGACTCGGTCAGAAGCCACGAAAAGTTCATCAAGAAGCACGAACTACCCTTCCCACTGATCAGCGATGAAGACATGGCGATCGTCAATGCCTACGGCGTCTGGGTAGAGAAGAGCATGTATGGCAAAACCTACATGGGCACCGAGCGCACCACGTTCATCATCGGGCCTGATGGCAAAATCAAAGCCGTCTTCCCCAAGGTGAAACCAGACCAGCATCTCGATTTGGTCCTGTCTGCTCTGTAGTTTCCTTTCACCCATTTCCACCGCCATCGAGATTCTGCTTTCCGGCTCAGGCATTATGCTTTCTAGCTAATCCATGCCCCGACTGCTGTTATTTGATATTGATGGAACCCTACTCGATACCGGAGGTGCGGGCGGAGCTTCCTTGTTGGACGCCGTGGAGGAAGTCTTTGATATTCCTCGGTCCCAAATTCCACCTTTGAATCTCGCTGGAGCCACCGATGGCGGCATCGTCCGCCAGCTCTTCGATCATGTCGGACGTGAAATGGATGACACTAGCGTTCAGACCTACATGGACTGCTACCTCGGACATCTCCGCCGCCGATTGGCTCACGAAGAGTTCCCCGGCCTCGTCCTACCCGGGATTCCCTCATTGCTTCAGGCACTCATTTCCGAGGGCAGCGCCGATATCGGTCTGCTCACTGGCAATGTCCGCCGTGGGGCAGAAATGAAACTCGCCCGCTTCGACTTGCATCCGCACTTCATTGATGGCGCCTTCGGAGATGACGCCGTGGACCGCAATCTCCTCGGCCCCGTGGCTATGCGCCGCATGAGTGCTGCCACCGGGCGCAGCTACGCTGTAGAGGATGTAATCGTCATTGGAGACACCCCAAAGGACATCGCCTGCGCACATGCCATTGGCGCGCGCTGTCTTGCGGTAGGCACAGGCCATTTTAGTGCCGGAGCGTTGGGTGATTATAAGCCGTGGATCTGCTTGGAAAATCTCGCACAGACCGGACAAGTGTGTGATCTGCTGCTGAACCAATGAGCTACACGATCCCTGCCGAGTCACGTGCCATGCGGCTTTCCTTGGCTGCTGGGTTTCTCATGCTCGTGCTGAAGATGAGCGCTTACCTGCTCACCGGTTCCGCTGCCATTCTTGGAGATGCCGCAGAGTCCGTCGTCCATGTCGCCGCAGTGATCTTTGCCACTTACAGCCTATGGTTTGCCGCCCAGCCGCCGGATGAAAATCACCGCTATGGGCACAGCAAGATCGCCTTTTTCTCCGCAGGTATCGAAGGCAGCCTCATCGTGCTCGCCGCTGTGTTTATCATTTATGAATCCATCCGCCGGTGGATAGGCGGTCTCACCGTGTCTCATCTCGGTGATGGTCTGCTTCTAACCTTCGCCACCGTACTCATCAATGGCGGGCTTGGATGGTATCTCCTGCGTACTGGTCGTCAGCACCACTCCCTCATCCTTACCGCCAATGGTCGCCATGTCCTCACCGATGGCTGGACCAGCCTTGGAGCCATCATAGGACTCGGATTGATGCATCTCACCGGCTGGCTCTGGTGGGACCCGGTCTTCGGCCTCATCATGGCGGGAAACATTCTCGTCTCCGGCTACGAACTACTGCGCCAAAGCGTCGCTGGCCTCATGGATCACGCTGATCCAGCCCTCACTCACGCACTCGATGAAGCTCTCGCCCGCGAGACCGCATCACGAGGTGTGACCTTTCATGCGCTGCGACATCGCAATGCAGGCAAGGTCCACTATGTGGATGTCCACTTCCTCTTCCCGGATGACATCGCTCTTCGTGAGGCTCACCGCATCGCCACCGACATCGAACGTGCCGTGACGAAAACTACTGCTCAAGCCGTGCATATCACCACCCATCTGGAATGCGTGGGAGATCATGACGAACTCCATCCTGGCGACCAGCTTTAAGCCAGCTCAGATCTCTGACTTCGTTTTGGAAAGCAGCCGCACACTCACTATGCGCATCGTCTTGTCCACAGCCTTGCACATGTCGTAAATCGTGAGTGCAGCCAAACTAGCAGCCGTCAGAGCTTCCATCTCCACGCCCGTTTGGGCGATGGTCTTCGCCACTGTAGTGATGCGGATGCCGCGCTCCTCCATTTGAAACTCCACCGCCACCTTGCTCAGCGCGATCTGATGGCAGAGCGGGATCAACATCTGCGTCTGCTTCGCCGCCTGGATCCCTGCGACTCGCGCCACCGCCAGTACATCCCCCTTCTTCAGCCCATTGTCACGAATGAGGCCCAGCGTCTCTGCCTGCAAATCGATGAACGCTTCAGCAACCGCCTCCCGCGCCATTGGCGGCTTGGCGGTGACATCCACCATGCTAGCACGGCCTTGGTCATCAGTGTGAGTCAGAGACATAAATAAAAAAGCCGCAGAGATCATTCGATGCGATCTCTGCGGCGGAGCAAGTGAATTACTGAATCTCTGTGGCCCAGAAGGTCTGCCAGTCGTCTAGGTTGTTCAGATCGACCGCACCAGGATTGCAGCCGCCGTCATCAGTAAGGCCAACAGCAGCGAGGATACCCGCACGCGTGTCGTCGCCATGGATGTAGCCCATGATGGACTGGTTGTGCTTGTAGATATCGGCCTTCGTCAGCTTCACGCCGGGTTGGGCTTTCACCCAGGCTTCGAGTTGCACATAGGTAGGCTTGGTGCTGATGAAGGCCTTAAAGGTCTCGATGTTGATGCCCAGGGCGTCGAGGGTCATCTGGTCATAGCCACAGCCGATGCCAGGATAGTCCGCGTGGAGCTTGCCAGCCGCAGCAAGGGAGGCTTTTTGCCACAGCCGGGGCAGATGCAACACGCCGAGAGGACCGGCGATGCCGGAGGAGATAAGAGGAACGATTTGGCTCATGGTTTGGAGTAGTTTGTACAGTCCTTAAATGGACACTTAACGAACGTGCGAAGCGAAACGAATTGATCAAGTGACGTGACGGTCATCCGCAGGATTCGCGGCTGCTTGGCTGGCGATACACTCACGCACAATACGGAGGCATTCCTCAGGACTAGCAGGCATAGGCAGTGTCAGAGGCTGCCCATGAACGCGCAACTGGCGGAGATCTCCCTCGCGTCGAACATTTGTCACCTCAATCCCGTGGGACGCAAAGAACTGGGTGACTTCTTGATTGCTGGCGTAACGGCTCATCGGTGGGGATTACTCTGCCTGGCGCAGGTAAGCGACGATGTCAGCCACGTCCTGCGCTGTCATGCCGAGCATGGTGGCGCTCATCATGAGGGAGCGGTCCATCTTCTTGCGGCTGGCGATCTTTTCCTTCGCCACGAACTGCGTCTGGCCGCCCATGCTGCGGATGATGAGGATGTCCCCTTCGCTGAGGATGAGTCCATCGATCTTGGTTCCATCCTTACAAGTGATGGAAGCGCCATCAAAGCCATGGGCGATGTCCTTGCTCGGCTCAGTAAGGGCTTGGGCGATGATTTCACTCGGCTGGCTGATACCCCATCCCTGGAGGTTTGGTCCAAACTCGACCCCCTGGCCATTAAGTTGATGGCACATGACGCAGCGCACAGTCAACGACTGGCCATGTTGAACATCCCCTTTCAGCTTCAGCACATCCTCGACTTTGATGTTGTTCGGAATCGCAGGAGGCGTCTCAATGGTGACAAGCTTTGTGGCATCAGGATCAAAAATGCCCTGCTTTTTCAATTCACCCGCGATGCCATAACCAGACCAGTCGTTCGTGCTGCGATTGATGAGCCACCACATGGCGTCGCCATGAACAGGAGAACTCTTGTCTTTGGCGACGGCTAGCATGGCATGAGCTGCACTGCTATCATTCGTGAAGGCCAGAGTATCGAGCGCTAGTTTGCGCTCCGCAGGACTTAGCTGCTTGCTGGAGGCCCGCATTTGAAGATCTGTCACAGCCTCGACCGGGTGCAGTCTCCAGGTCAGATTCGCGAACTTCTCTGACCAGGAGAGGGGATCGCCATCCATTATCTTTTTCAGCACGGTCCACACGGGTGCCTCTTTGCCGGTACAGCCGAGACCCCAGGCTTCAAGGTAGGAGCGGTCTTTGCCATCGTAGCGCTTGGCTAGTTCGACGAGGATGTTTTGACTTTGTTCCAGCGGGACGTCACGCAGCGCCACAGCGACTTCACGACGCACGGCAGGCGAACCATCGTGAGCCATGGTGCTGAGTAGATCGATGACATCAGGATTCGCTGCGCGAAGAGCACGAAGGGCGACAAGGCGCTTCATCGGGTCATCAGACTCCAGCCAAACGCGCACGCGCTGGGTGCCAGCTTCACCCAGTTGGGCCAAGAGCCAGATGGCGCGCGCAGCCACATAGGGGTTTTCATCATTCGACAAAGCAGAGACTGCCTTAGCTGACTCGCCCGCCTTTTCCTTCAGTCGTGTAAAGGCGACATGACGGATGTTGGCGGCCGGTGATTTGAGCGCAGCGATCTGGCCTTCGGCGCTTTCGAGATCGTGCTTTGGCGAAGCGGGCTTGGTGCCTTTGGCAACAATGCGGTAGATGGTGCCGCTGCAGGTTTCATCAGTGTCCTGATGACCGCCTGTGCGTTTGTCGAACCAGTCGGCGATGTAGATCGCACCGTCAGTGCCTACACACACATCGCTGGGACGAAAGAGCGTATGGCGTTCATCGGACATGTTGTTATTGCCACCAACGAAGTCACTACCTTTGAAAATGCCGCTGGTGTTAGTGGTGCAGAAGTCGAAGCGCTCCAGCTTCATGCCCGCACCGTCCGGCTTAGGCAAATAACCAAAGACGACATTGCGCCCGGTTTCGCAGCTGAGCAGCAGACCTTTCCACTTGTCACCCAGCGCACCATTTTCATAAAAGGCCATGCCGGTGGGTGCGCCGCCGCCATATACATCGCCCGCAGGGATACTGCCTGGATCTTCCTGACGCCACTCGGCCGTGGGAATACTCTGGCCAGGACGCTTGTCCGCACGCCACTGGCGCTTTCCATCGGCAGAGAAGAAACCAAAAGAACCACCTTCGATGAGATGGCTCACGCGACAGGCCGGAGGATCGTCGTTGTCGTTCAGATACATGTCGCCAAAGGAGTTCCGGACGCCTTCGTAGCTGTTGCGATAGCCATGGCCGAGGATGCGTGCACCGTGACCGCTGGGTTCGATGCTAGCGGTGAAGCCGCCAGTATAGACGTGGCCGTCATCGCTCTTTTCGCCGGTGTAGGGGTTGTTCAGATAAGCGCCACCGATGCGGAAGGTGTTGCCGCTTTTGTCGCTAAACATGGCACCGCAGTTTCCATTGCTGAAATACCAGCGACCATCGGGTCCGGCATAGACGCTGTGCAGGCTATGGTCGTGCTGCTGCTGCTCGAAACCACTGAGGAATACTTCTCGAGTATCGACAGCTGGATCGAACTTCAGGTCGCGATTCACATCCACATACTTGATGATGTTTGGCGTGTTGGAGACAAGCACCACATTATCGAAAACAGCTACGCCGAGCGGACATTCGAGTTCCTTCTCCCGCACAAAGACGTGACTACTGTCCGCCTTGCCATCGCCGTCCTTGTCCTCCAGCACACGAATGGCATCCCCTTCCCGACTGCGCCCGCTATGGCGGCGGTAGTTGATGCCTTCAGCCACCCAGATACGGCCAGCGGCATCGACATCCATGTTCGCGGGATTGAAAAGCATAGGCGAGGTGGCCCAAACATTTATTTCCAGTCCTTCGGGCACTTTGAACATGCTCGTGTCCAGATGCTCTGGCGTCACCTTTGCCGCATCAAAAGCCGGTGTGTTTGGATCAGCCGTGAACGCAGGCTTGCCGACGACATAGTTTTTGGTCTTCTTCGGTTTTTCAGGCTTCTCAGCGAAGACGGTGATGGAAAGACCAGCGAGGGCAAGCAAAGCGAGGGTTGGGCGCAGCATGAGAGGCGGAAGATGGAGGGCCGCACAGAACGGGCAAGCCACACTTCATCTTGCCGAATTGCGAACTCAAAGAAAGTCTGCCAACCGCTTTGACCCAAACTACCCGAGCAGCCGCACAAACGGATGCCCTTCGTTCTGGTCGATGCGTTCGGGCAGGCCTTTGTGGTTGTAGGTGAGCTTGGTGTGATCAATGCCCATCAAATAGAGGATGGTGGCGTGGATGGAATGCACATGGAGGCGATCTTCCACGGCATAGAGACCCAGGTCGTCGGTGGCGCCGTAGGTTTGGCCGCCTTTGACGCCGCCGCCGGCCATCCACATGGTGAAGCCGGTGGGGTTGTGGTCGCGACCGTCGCCTTGCTCGGACATGGGCGTGCGGCCAAATTCACCGCCCCAGATGACGAGGGTCTCGTCGAGCAGGCCTCGGGCTTTCAAATCGGAGAGCAGGCCGGCGATGGGTTTATCGACGGAGTTGCAGTATTTGCCGTGATTCACCTCGATGCCTTTGTGAGCGTCCCACTTGCTGCCCGCACCGCTGTAGAGCTGGATGAATCGCACGCCGTTCTCGACGAGGCGACGCGCCAGGAGGCAGTTGCGGCCAAAGACGGCGGTCGCCTCGTTGTCCATGCCGTAGAGCTTCTTGGTGGCTTCGGTCTCTTTGCTGAGATCAACGGCATCGGGAGCCTCCGCCTGCATCTGAAAGGCGAGTTCGTAGCCTTTGATGCGAGCGTCGAGTTCGGTGTTGCTCGCACGAGGGGCGTTGTAGTCGCGGTTCAAAGCGCCGAGCAGGTCCAGCTTCTCACGCTGGCGGATGCGATCGACGCCTTTGGGGTTGTCGAGGAACTTGATCGGCGTGCCTTCGGAGCTGAACTCCACGCCTTGATACACGGCGGGCATGAAGCCATTGCCCCAGTTGCGGGCACCGTTCACCACGGTGGCCTCGCTGTCTTTGATGACGACAAAGCCGGGCAGGTTTTGATTCGACGTGCCGAGGCCATACTGCGCCCACGCACCGAGCGAGGGACGACCGCCGAAGACAGAGCCGGTGTTCATCGAGCACACGCCGCCGGCATGATTGATTCCGCTGGAGGCGCAGGAATGAATCACCGCGAGGTCATCGGCATGCGTCGCCACATGGCTGAACCAATCCGAGATCCACAGGCCGCCTTGCCCGTGCTGCTTCCAGGTGCGTTTGCACTCCAGGATCGGGGACTTTGCCTCGCCCATGGCCGTGATCGGAGCTTTGAAGCTCGCTGGCAGGGACTGACCAGCGAGTTTGTTCAGCAGCGGCTTGTAATCAAAGGTGTCGAGATGGCTCGGGCCGCCTTCCATGAAGAGGAAGATGACGCTCTTCGCTTTTGCCGGACGATGCGCGACACGCAGCGGTGCGGCGCTGGCTTGCTCCTGGCCCATGAGCGCGGCCAAAGCGACCGAGCCAAAGCCGCAGCCGGCCGTTTGCAGGAAGTCGCGACGCGACGTGGGATGATCGTAACGATTGCAGCGCATGGTCTTAGTGGAGGTAAAAGAATTCGTTCGTGTTCAGCAGCACCTGGCAGAGATCATTCATCGCTTGGCGGAAAGGATCGGCCTCTTCGACGCTCTTCGTGTCGCTGCCGCTCCAGGCGTATTGGGAGTTCAGCGCATCGGCGGCACGCCAGACGACGAAACCGGCGCTCCATTTTTCAGGATCGGCGTTCAGCGCTTTGTCGGCGAGGTAACCAGTGGCGATGCGCACGGCCTCGATGCTGCCGTCCCATTGATGAGAAGGAGCACGTTTGTTTAGGCCGCCGATGACGAGCTGCGAGGAGCCGAGGCTGAGCTTCGAGCGAATGTCCATCGGCACCACGGCGGATTGCACGGCGGCTCCGGGCGTATCGAGATCACGCACGGTGAAGGTGATGTTCTTGCCAGTGCAGGAAACACGCGCCGCGAAGTGGTAGCGCCGCCCCAGCTCGATGTGGATGTTGGAAGCCACGACCTGATAGCCGATGTTTGAGTTCTCATCTTCACCGACGACCTGCACGATGACATTGCGTGGCTTGTAGCGGGATTTTTCGCCGGTGACGCCGAGGCTCCAGCCGAAGGTTTCCTGGCTGTCCTTCCCGCCATTCCAGCGAGAGGCCAAGGTGCGCACGGAAGCATTCACATCCACGCTGTTGAGGCTCGCCACCGCTTCGACGCTGAATTCATCGCCCTCCTTCTCGTTCGTGTTGATCAGCAGGCGCTCGTGCGGGCTGTTCTCTTTGAAGGCGTCGCCGCTCTCGCGGTTCTCTGCGGCCTCCGAAACCTTTGATTCAGTCGTTCCGGCTCGTTTCTTCAAAAAGGCCTCGGCGGTGGCTTTTTCCTTCGGCGTCGGTGGGCGACCCAAAACGGCCATCCAGGCATCGTCGATGCCTTCCACGCGTGAGGCGAGCTTGCGGGCACGAGCGAGCAACCAGTCGCCATTGAGCAATTGCAGCGCCTGCGTCGGCGTCGTGGTGCTCTGACGCTCGGCGGTGCTCGCAAAGCCTGCGGGCATGTCGAGCGCACGAAGAAGCTCGTTCGGGTTGTTGCGCTTCTTCATCGTGTAAACCGAGCGACGCGTGGCATTGCCATCGCCCGCAGGTCCGCCAGCCGCAGCGTCGAGTTCACCGCTCACCGCGAGCAGGGCATCTCGCACCTGCTCGGCATCGAGACGACGCGGATTGAAGCGCCAGAGGT
>JAGKWZ010000108.1 GCA_021151605.1 Verrucomicrobiaceae bacterium | reverse complement strand
GGTGTGCGGCGCGCGTTTGAGCGTGTTGTCCGTGGCGTTGAAGCGGCCTTCCTCGACACCGAGGATTTCGGCATGGATGCAGGCCATGGCTTCGCAGAAGCGGTCGAGCTCGGCCTGGCTCTCGCTTTCGGTGGGTTCGACCATGAGGGTGCCGCCGACGGGCCAGCTCATCGTGGGCGCGTGATAACCGAAGTCCATGAGCCGCTTCGCCACGTCCTCGACGGTGACTTTGCCGAAGTGGCGGAGATCCAGGATGCACTCGTGGGCCACGAAGCCGCTGCGGCCTTTGTAAAGCGTGGGGAAGTGGGGGGCGAGCTTCTTGGCGACGTAGTTCGCGTTCAGGATGGCGAACTTCGTGGCATCTGCCAGGCGAGGGCCCATCATGGCGATGTACATCCAGGAGATGGTGCAGATGCTGGCACTGCCCCAGGGGGCGGAGCAGACTGCGCCTTCCGCTTTTTCACCCCAGGTGATGTGGCCGGGCAGGTGCGGCTTCAAATGCGCACCGACTGCGATGGGGCCGACGCCGGGGCCGCCGCCGCCATGCGGGATGCAGAAGGTTTTATGCAGGTTGAGATGGCAGACATCGGCTCCGATCTTGCCGGGCGAGGTGAGGCCGACCTGGGCGTTCATGTTCGCTCCATCCATGTAAACCTGTCCGCCGTGCTCGTGCGTGAGGCGGCAGATTTCGCTGATGCTTTCCTCAAAGACGCCATGCGTGCTCGGGTAGGTGACCATGAGCGCGGCCACCTTGCCGACGTTGGCCTCGAACTTGGCTTTGATGTCGTCGAGCGAGATGTTCCCGTGATCATCGCAGGCGACGGGCACGACCTTGAAGGCACACATGACGGCACTGGCAGGATTCGTACCGTGGGCGCTGGTGGGGATGAGGCAGACATCGCGGTGGGCTTCACCTCGGGCGGCATGGAAGCGCTTGATGGCAAGCAGGCCGGCGTATTCGCCCTGAGAGCCAGCATTCGGCTGAAGCGAGACGGCATCGAAGCCGGTGCACTCGGCCAACCAATTTTCCAGCTCGGCAAACATGGCGCGGTAGCCTTCGGACTGATCGGAGGGAGCAAAGGGGTGGATCGAATTCACCTCCGGCCAGCTCAGTGGCATCATCTCGGCGGCGGCGTTCAGCTTCATGGTGCAGGAGCCGAGCGGGATCATGCTGCGGTTGAGAGCGATGTCCTTTGACTCCAGGCGATGCAGGTAGCGCATCATCTCCGTCTCGCTGTGATAGCGGCTGAAAACGGGATGCGTCAGGTAGGCGGACTCGCGGAAGTAGAGGGCGGAGAAGTGCGGTTCCACCGGTTCATCGAGTTCGGGCTTCTGGCGTGCTTTCTTGATGCCGAGAGCGGCGGCGAGATTGATGAGTTCTTCCGGCGTGATGCGTTCGTCGAGTGCGATGCTGACGTGGGTGTCATCGACCTTGCGGAGGTTGATGCCAAAGAGCAGCGCAGAGCGGAGCACGTCGTCGGCTTTGTGGACACGCACAGTGAGGGTGTCGAAGTAGTCATCGCTGGCGATGTCGAGCCCGGCCCACATGACCTCACGGGCGAGCCAGACGGCGGCACCATGCACGCGGAGGGCGATTTTTTTCAGCCCCTCGGGGCCGTGGTAGGCGGCATACATGCTGGCCATGACGGCGAGCAGGACCTGGGCGGTGCAAATGTTGCTGGTGGCCTTTTCACGGCGGATGTGCTGCTCGCGGGTTTGCAGGGAAAGGCGGCAGGCGGGGCGGCCTTCGGCATCTTTGGAGACGCCGATGAGACGCCCGGGCATGCGGCGCTTCAGAGCGTCTTTTACCGCCATGAAGGCGGCGTGCGGTCCGCCAAATCCGAGCGGCACGCCGAAGCGCTGGCTGTTCCCCACGCAGATGTCCGCGCCGAATTCGCCGGGGGATTTTAGCAAAGTGAGCGCGAGCAGATCCGCAGCGACGATGAGCAGGGCACCGGCTTCGTGGACCTCTTTCGCGAGGTCGCTGAAGTCATGGATGACGCCGAAGGTGTCGGGATACTGCACCAGAACTGCGGCGAAACCGGCCGTGCCCTCGCTCTTCCAGTTCATGGCATCGCCGATGACGACCTGGGTGCCGAGCGCATGGAGGCGTGTTTTCACCACGGCGATGGTTTGCGGATGGCAGCGGTCGGAAACGAAGACGCGGGAGGAGCCGCTGACCTGCCCCAGGGCGAGCGCGAGGGCTTCGGCGGCGGCGGTGCCCTCATCGAGCAGCGAGGCTCCGGCGACATCGAGCCCGGTGAGGTCGCAGATCATGGTTTGGAAGTTCAGCAGTGCTTCGAGGCGGCCTTGGCTGATCTCTGGCTGGTAGGGCGTGTAGGCGGTGTACCAGCCTGGGTTTTCCAAAATGTTCCGCTGGATGACCGGCGGGGTGAAGGTGTCGTGATAACCGAGGCCGATGAAGCTGCGCAGCACCTTGTTGCGGTCCATGAGCTGGCGCAGCCGACGCAGGGCCTGCTCTTCGGTGAGCGGCGCTGGCAGGCTGAGATTTCCCCGCTGGCGGATGGACTCAGGCACGACTTGGTCGATCAGCGCATCAAGGTTTTCCACGCCGAGTGCAGCTAGCATGGCTGACTTTTCAGCATCCGAGGGTCCAATATGACGAGGGGCAAAGGCAGGAGCGGTGGGCATGAGGAAGACTCGATCAAAACGAGCATTTGCCCCCCGGCAAGCCTTGACCGCAGTCACCCCATTTTGCAGTTCTGAAATAATGCCGCTGGGAGGTCCTCCCTTGGCCTCACGCTATAGCTTACCTGCGGAAAGTTCAGCGCAGGCCAAGCTCACGGAATCGCAAAAGTTTCACAGGTTGATCAGATGAATTGCCTTCCAACTCGGAACCGGTTTCGCTAGTCAAACAGCTGCTTTCCAAAATGGTTATGGAAAGAAAACCTTCTCCAATAGAGCCTCTCCGGCCATGACTTCGATCTACAAACTCCTGGCCCTGTTCCTGGCTACTACGAGTCCGATTGTGTATGCCCAAACCGCAAATGAACTCTGGCAGGATACCCCGGAACCGATGATTCAGGCTCGGCGCAAGTCCGCCGTGTCAGCGCGCACGGTGGAGCCAGTGATGGCCCGAACACTGACGCTGAACGGGAGTGCGCTGAGGAAGGCGGTGGCCAGGGTGCCGAAGGAATTTGAATCGCAGGGATTGCCTGAGGCAGAGTTTTTCCTGCCGCTGCCAGATGGCAAGTTTGCCCGATTCATGATCGAGGAATCTTCCATGATGGAGCCGAAGCTGGCGAAGAAGTATCCAGATCTGAAGACCTATGTGGCGCGGGGAATCGATGATCCGGCGCTGACGGCAAGGTTGGATCAGACACCGCAGGGCTTTCACGCGATCATCTTCACGCCTTCCGGCACGGTTTACATCGACCCATACTGGCGTGATGACACAACGAGCTATCTTTGCTACCTGCGCGAGCATCGTCCTCTGGACAAGTCACTCAAATGCCTGGTCCAAGCGGGAGATCGTGCGGCGGGGAAGCGCTTTCAGAGGCGTCAGGCAGCCGAAAGGCCCACCGGTGCCTCTTTGCGCACCTACCGGCTGGCGGTGTCATGCACCGGGGAATATGCGACGGCGGCTGGCGGTGGCACGGTGAATGGCGCGCTCGGGGCGATCCTGACGACGGTCAATCGTGTGAGCGCCGTGTTCGAAAGGGATCTGTCGATCCGGCTGAAGCTGGTGAACGGGGAGGATCAGCTCATTTTCCTGAACCCGGCCACCGATGGATTCACCAACAATGATGGAGATTTACTGATCGATGAAAACCAGGCCAAGGTGGACGCGATCATCGGCAATGCGAACTACGACATCGGGCATGTCTTCAGCACGGGTGGCGGTGGGTTGGCTGGCCTCGGTGTCGTGGGCCTGACCGGGCAGAAGGCCCAGGGAGTGACGGGCTCCTCGAATCCCGTGGGTGACCCCTTTGACATCGACTATGTGGCTCACGAAATGGGGCATCAATTCGGCGCAGATCATACCTTCAACTCCACGGCTGGCAGTTGTGGCGGTGGTAATCGCAATGCTTCGACGGCCTATGAGCCTGGCAGTGGCACCTCGATCATGGCCTATGCGGGGATCTGTTCTCCGCAAAATCTAGCCCCGAATAGCGACGATTACTTCCACAGCGCCAGCTATGATCAGATCGACGATTATACCTCGACGACACCAGGGAATGTGGGCGTGGCCACCGCTACTGGGAATTCGCCTCCTGTCATCGCCGCGCTGGCCAGCTTCACCATTCCTCAGCAGACGCCTTTTGCCCTGACTGCCTCCGCCACCGATGCGGATGCGGGGGATGTGCTGACTTACGGCTGGGAGCAGTTTGATCTCGGCGCGGCTCAAGACCCCACGGCGGCTCCGCGTGACAATGGCTCTTCCCCGCTCTTCCGCTCCTATGATCCCAGCCCGAGTCCGACGCGGCTTTTCCCATCGCTGACTTACATTTTGAATAACGCCAATGTGCCGCCAGCCACGGTGGGCTCATTTATCAGCGGCGAGTTTCTCCCGATCACCAACCGCTCCATGACCTTCCGGGTGACGGTGCGTGATAGTCACCCCGCGGGCGGAGGCTCGAACTACGCCACGACGACGGTGACCTCGACGACTGCTGCCGGGCCTTTTGTCCTCACTTCCCACGGAGCTGCGGCGACGATCGCCGCAGGCACGCTGCAAACGGTCAACTGGTCTGTCGCAGGCACTACCGCGGCTCCGGTGAACTGCGCCGATGTCAAAATCTCCCTCTCCACCGACGGCGGCAATACCTTCCCCATCGTGCTGGCGGAGAGCACTGCGAATGACGGAACCGAGGAACTGACCATTCCAGATTTGGGCCATGTGGCCACCACGCAGGGCCGGATCAAAATCGAAGCCGTGGGGAACATCTTTTTCGACATCTCGGATGCGAATTTGACCATCACCACCACCAACACAGCTCCGGTGCTGAGTATGGCGGGCAGTGTCACCGTTCAGCGCGGCACGCCCACGCCGACGGTGGCCACCGTGGGCACGGTGACAGACCTGGATACACCGCTCACAGCCACGATCACCAGCGCCCCCGCGGATACCTTGATCACCGCCAGCATCTCGGGCACGAACATTGTGGTCAGCGCCCGGGCGGAAAGCTCGATCACCACCACCCGCAGCAGTCGCACTTATCCCGTGACACTCAAGGTGACTGACAGCGCCGGGTCGATGACTTCGGCCTCCTTTAATCTCATCGTCCAGCCAAACCCGGCCCCGACTCTGGGAGACTATGCGGATCAAACTGTTCTCAAAGGCATGAGCGTCACTGTCACACCGTCCAGTGCCCCCGCCGATGCCAATGGCAATCTCGGAGCCTCTCCAGCCACTGTTTTTCCGGCGACTTTGCCAGGTGGAGGCACGCTGAGCATTGATCAGGTGACTGGAGTCGTCACGGCAGCGGCCCTGCCGGCCACTGTGGCTGGTGTTTACACGATCCGAGTGACGCTGCAGGACACCAGCGGAGCTGCGGTGGTGAAAGGATTTAACCTCACGGTGGCGGACACCAGCCCTGTCATCGTGGCTAGCACGGCTTCAGCTCCCACGGCTGAAAATTGCCTGCCCGCGAATGCCGCTGTCGATCCTTTTGAAACTGTGACCATCCAACTGGGGCTCATGAACCAGGGGGCGGCGAGCACCAATCTCATCGCCACATTGCTAAATACCGGCGGTGTCACGCCCATCACCACGAGTCAGAATTACGGCCAGATCACCTCTGCGGGGAATCAGACACGGCCCTTTACCTTCAGGGCCAGCGGCACTTGTGGCGGCACGATCACGGCCACCCTTCAGCTTCAGGATGGTCTCTTGGATCTTGGAACGGTGAATTATGTTCTGAGACTGGGTGTTTCGCAGAACGCGGGCGGCACTTTGCAGAACTTCGATTCAGTCGCAGCGCCTGCCTTGCCTGCAGGCTGGGTAGCAACCGTGGCCTCGGGCACTCCGTCTGCCTGGGCCACCACGACCTCGACGCCTGATACTGCGCCGAATTGCGTCTTTGCCACACCGACTACGAGTGTGAGCGACAATCGCCTGGATTCCGCGAGCTTCCCCGTCGTGTCCGCCACGGCCCAGGTGACGTTCCGGCATCTCTGGAAAACGGAGCCGGACTACGATGGCGGGGTGCTGGAGATCTCCATCGGCGGCGGCGCTTTTACGGATCTTATCACGGCTGGAGGTTCTTTCTCTGCAGGAGGCTACACGGGTAGCATTGACCCTGACTTCTCGAATCCGCTGGCCGGGAGAGCCTCGTGGACAGGCAATACCACCGCCTACTCGACCACCACGGCCAATCTCCCAGCCTCCGCCGCTGGCCAAAATGTGCGACTCCGCTTCCGCCTCGGCTGCGACTCTTCGACGAGTACCTCTGGGGCCGTCTGGAGGGTGGACACGATTTCTCTGTTGGATGTCAGCTACGCCTGTTGCGGCGAGGCCCCGGTCATTACCAGCCTCATGCCCGCCAGTGCCAGTTTTCAGACCGCCTACAGCCACACTTTCACCTCCAGCAGCACACCGCCGCCCACCTTCAGCCTCACCTCAGGGACACTGCCTCCTGGGCTGAGCCTTTCCGGAGCCGTGCTCTCCGGCACCCCCACGGTGCCAGGCGTTTATCCTGGCATTACCGTCACCGCTGCCAACGGCCTGAATCCAAACGCCACCCAGACCTTCAGTTTCACCGTGGCTGACAGCTTTGAGCGCTATGTGGCTGCCTTTGGCTTCAACGTGGCGAATGCCGATCTCGCGGCGGACCCGGATCGCGATGGCATCGAAAACATCCTGGAATATGCGCTAAACCTGTCACCCCAGCTCTCCAGCCTGGCAGGCCTGCCCGTCATCGAAAAGAAGGCTTTTGGCGTGGATGACTATCTTTCGATCCGATTCACGCGCCTGACCACCGCCACAGACCTGACCTATGCGGTGCAGTCCTCCGCCGATCTATCCAGTTGGACCACTGTTGCCAGCAGCGTGGGTGGTGCAGTGACCACGGGTGGCGGATTCATCGGCGAAACAGGTACACCTCCAGCCCTTACCGTCGAGGTGCGAGACACGACCGCCTTTCATGCCGTCACAGCACCGCGTAGATACATGCGCCTGCTGGTGTTCAAAACAGCGCAGCCATGAGTCATCCAGGCTCGTTTGGATTTCGCATTCTTTGGGAATAGCAAAGCTTGGGCTGTCTCCTACGTTGGTAGCAGCGTATCTCACCCCATGAAAACCGCCCTCAGTCTCCTCATTCTCATCGCCTCTCTCGTCCCCGCCTGCGCGGAGGACAAACCCGCCGCCACCGACAAAGCCATGCCCAAACCCGAAGTGACCCTCAGTGAAGAAGAATGGAAAAAGCGCCTCACCGACGAGCAGTATCGCGTGACTCGCACCGCAGGCACGGAGCGCCCGTTTGGCCAGGTGTATGAGGAGTTCGAAAAGCAGGGCGAGGGCACCTACTTCTGCGTTTGCTGCAATGCGGAGCTCTTCACCTCCAAGGAAAAGTTCCACTCCGGCTGCGGCTGGCCTTCTTTCTACGATGCCTCGAAGGCCAAGAACGTCCTGGAGCGCCGCGACGACTCCCATGGCATGTTGCGCATCGAGACCGTGTGCAAGCGCTGCGGAGCTCACCTGGGCCATGTCTTTGAAAAAGAATCCGTCTCTGCCAACACACCCACGAACCGCCGCTTCTGCATCAACGGCGTGGCACTGAAGTTCGTGGAGAACGGCGGCGAAGCTCCGAAGCTGCTCGAACTCGGCTCCGCTGCGGTGGAAAAGAAGAAGGAAGAAGTGGCGAAGGAGGCCGGCATTGAGGTGAAGAAGCCCTGAGATTCTTTGAGATCAGGATTGCCGCCGAGCGGCAGGATCAGGTAACAAGCAAGCTGTGACCGGGTGATTCCGAAGTGGATCACCCGGTTCTGATTTCTGACATTTCCTCCATGCACCTCCTCCTCGTCGAAGATGACCCCGAACTCGCCCGCCAGATGACCTTCTGGATGGCTCAGGCGGGGCATTCCCTGCACTGGGTGGGGCGTGGGCAGGCGGCGCTCGACTGGCTAAAGGATCATCCCTGTGACGCGGTCATCCTGGATGTCGGATTGCCGGACATGGATGGGTTTACCGTGGTGGAAACACTGCGCAGCCATGGAGTGCTCACGCCGGTTCTTTTCCTTACAGCTCGCGCAGGTGTGCCAGACCGTGTGCGTGGCCTGGCCGCAGGCGGGGATGATTATTTGACGAAGCCCTTCGCTGCCGAGGAGTTGCTCGCACGGCTGGATGCCCTGCATCGTCGAGCTGCGCAGGTGCAGCCGGACCGCCGCCGCGTGGGGAATTCCATCCTTGATCCGGTGAAGCGCCGCGTGACTTGCGGGAATGAGACCGTGGACCTGCAACCCCGCGAATGGACGCTGATGGAGGTGCTGATGAAGCATGAGGGGCGAATCGTGCCCAAGCAGTTCCTGCTCGAACAGGTCTGGGACATCCGCTTCGATCCTGGCACGAATGTCGTGGATGCCATGATCTGTCGTCTGCGCCGGAAGCTGGAGTCGGCTGGCAGTGACCTCCACATCGAAACCATCCGAGGGAAAGGTTATGCTTATAAGAAAGAGTCTGTTTGATCGCATCCCGTCCCAGTGGCGTCTGGCGGTGCTGCTGGCCCTCTTTGTCGGCACCAGCACGGCTCTGACACTCGTCTTTGTGCGCAGCACCGTGAGCCGTGACCTGCGGCATTTCGACACGGGAATCGTCATCGATGACCTCGTCGAATACGCCGCCATCTACGCCTCCAGCGGCATAAAGGGCGTGCGGGAGGTCTTCCCTGCCGGGCAGCACAGTGACAGCAATGCGGTGCGCATTACCAAACCCACGGGCGAGATTCTTCTGGAGGACATCCCCGACGCCATGCGCCTCTACCGCTGGCCGGAAAAAGCGCCTTTGGCCGAGCTGGAGAAGCAGCAAACGGTGCTACAGGAATTCACCACCCCAGAGTTGGAATTCCGTCTCACCATCGGCGCCACGAAGCTTCGGGATGGTAATATCCTTTGGTTTGGCCGCACGGATGCTGAGGCGCGGCGCTACCAGCACAACATCACCGTCTATCTCTGGCTCGCGGGCATCCTGGCCGCCGCCGTGGCGCTGCTGCCGGTCATTTGGTATTCGCACGAGGTGCTCACGCCCATCCGCGCCTTCACCTCCAGCGCCCGTCATTTGCACCTGCCCGAGGGGACTGCCCGCCTCATGGCTCCGCGCGCCATTCCCGAGCTGAAAACCCTGGCCTCCGTGGTGAATGCGGGGCTCGACCAGATCCTCAGCCTCACGCGCGAGCTGCAAAGCACCAATGACCAGCTCGCCCATGAGCTGCGCACCCCGCTGGCGCGCATCCGGGGAAATTTGGAGACGCTGCTGGATAAAAGCGACAACGCCGATGCCCAGGACGCCGCGGCACGCAGCCTGGAAGAGATCGACCGCGCGGCGCAGCTCGTGCAGACTATCCTCACCGTGCGTGCAGGAGATCACGGAGCGCTGCGCCTCTACCGCCAGCAGACGCCCGTGCATGATCTGGTAAAGAACCTCGTCGATCTCTTCACGCCCGCCGCCGAGGACCGGCAGCTCACTCTCGGCATCGAGCAGGGGCTGGACGTGGTGCTGAACATCGACCGTGAGCTGATCAATCAAGCCATCTCCAACCTGCTCGACAACGCCCTGGCCTACACACCCAAGGGCGGCCATGTGACTCTGCGCTGGCAGGCCGAGGGAACGGGCGCGGTTATCTTCGTCGAAGACACCGGCCCCGGCGTCCATCCCGAAGAGATGGAGATGATTTGGGAGCGCTACAATCGCGGCAGCGCAGCGGTCGTCCGGCATCCGGGCATCGGCCTCGGACTGAGCCTCGTGCGTGCCATCGCCACCGCGCATGGCGGGAGTGTGGGCGTCTCCAACCGCAGTAGCGGCGGCGCACGTTTCTGGATCAAGCTGCCGCAGGGGTAAGCGGAGGTAGAACGAGTTTTCAACTCGTCAACTGGTGCCCCGAGTTTCCAACTCGGGAAGCAGTTGGGCGGGAGCGGAGGAAAGAGGGCGGTTTTTAAAAGCATGGTTGACCGCAGCACTCGTGACTTTTCACTGAGAACTGAGAACCGCTCAAGCCACCATTCCCATGAGATGCATGAGCAAATCCTCCTCATGCAGCAGGCCGGAGGGCAGGGATTTCGCATCGGTGACGAGGCAGAGGGAGCGTCCGCGTTTGCGCAGACGCTGGAGGCAACTGAGGGCACTCTCGGTCTCACTGACGATTTCCATCGTGCGCATGTGCTGACGCACGAGGCGATCGGCTGGCAGATTGGCGGGCAGCGTGCCGAGGTCGATCACGCCGATGAAGCCGCCTTTTTCCCCAATGACTGGGAGCGTCCTACTTTGGTGCTCACGTCCGAGGATCAGCGCGCTGTTCAAAGGCAGGTCCGGAGAAAGGGCCATGCTCTTCGTTAGCGGGCGCATGACATCGGCGGCACGAAGGCGGCGGTAGCCGAGCACGCGCTCGATGAGATGCGAGGTGCCAGGAGCTAGCTGGCCGAGGCGCTGGAGCGCTTGTGCCTGCTCGCGGAGATCCTCGCGCCCAGCGGAGACTTCAGGGATGCTGGGCGCGGCCTCTGAGGCTGACTGCTGGCGGGCAAAGAGGCGAAACAACGGGCGGATGAGACCCACGAAATGCACAAGGGGTGCGAGTGTACGGATGGTGCGGAAAGGGTAGCGGCGAAAGAGCTTCTTCGGCAGGATCTCGAGCCCGATGAGGAAGATGGGCAGGCCGATCACAAAGGCGGTGAAGTAGCCCCAGCCTCCTGAGATGCGCACAAGCTTCGAGGCAATGATGAGAAAGGCGACGAGGTTCGTGGAAAGGACAGCGCTTTCCAAGCCCGAAAGGGCGAAAGATAGCGCAAGCGCGAGGAGCAGAAGGATAATCCAGGACATGGGCTAGTGGTGGTCAGGGGCAGCCTTGCCCTCGATGTTTTCCTTGGGGAGGTGCAGGCGTAGTTCCACCTGCTGGATGCGGGCACGGACGGCGCGGCGAACTTTGAGATCGGCACCGGGCACCTGGATGCGCTCGCCTGCTTTCGGCACATGACCGATCTCATTGAAAACAAAACCGCCGATGGTGTCGATGCCGCCTTCCGAGGGCAGCGCCAGATCAAGTTCCTGCGCTACATCTTCGATGCGTGTGCCTCCGTCCACGAGGTAGCGTCCGTTGCCGAGGTCGCGGATTTCTCCCGCCTCACCCTGCCACGGAGCAGCCTCATAGAGCAGCCAGTCGGCGATCTCTTCCTGACTGACCATACCTTCCAGGCCGCCGTATTCGTCGACGATGAGCACTGGAAGTGCAGAGTGCTGAAGGTGCTTTTCCAGAGCGTCGAGCACAAGCATGGTCTCAGGCACGAACGGCACCTGAGCGATCATTTTCTGCCACGCTGGCCTTTCGGCGAAACGCCAGGACAGGGTGTCGATGATGCCGAGAACAGCGTCCGGCGTCTCCCCATACACCACGACGAACCGACCGGCAGACTGGTCGAGAATCGAGGCTGCCTTGGCAGGACTTTCTTCGGAGCTTAGCAAGGTGACATCGACACGCGGCACCATGCAGTCACGCACGGTCAGCCGCTCGATGTCGAGCGCCTCGCGGATGATCTCCGCCTCGGCGGCATCGAGCAGGCCCTGCTCCTCCCGCATTTCCACGAGAGTTTCGAACTCTTCCCGCGTCATCGGCACGCGCATCTTGATGCGGCTGGGGACGAGTTTTCGGATCAGTGCGTCAGTGGTACGGTCAGTGAGCTGCGTGAGTGGGTCCAGGATGGAGCGCAGGGGATTCAGCAGACGCAGGCTGCCGAGAAGTACGCCGGAGGGAGAGTAGGCGGCGAGGAACTTGGGGATCACATCACCAATCAAAACCGTGCCAGTAAACAACACCGAAGCCGTGATCCACGGGTGCCAGCCCATGGCTTTGAACGGGCCAGAAACGAGGTGCAACCCGAGTGCGGCGAGGGCCAGATTCAGTGTTGCGGAGAGCAGCAGCGTGCGTTGCAATTGGACGAAAGGATTTGCCGTAATGCTTCGCAGATTCCGTGCCACGCCGCCTTCTCCCGCTGTTTCCAGACGCTCCTCGAGATCTCTGGCAGAATGGATGGCCGTCTCCGTGGCGGAGATGACGGCCAGAAGGGCAAGGAGGCCGAGGTAAAGAAGGCCTGAAACGAGAAGAGACACGAGCGCTGAGTGTCCGAAGCTGGCTACCGGGTGTCAAGAGGGGCGGTGAGTCATTCAGGTGGAAACCCCGCTGGAGTGGATCTGTGCGGATCGTTCCGGCTGGTAGTCCATAGCTCACCTCCCCACTACACCGCCTTTGATCTCCTTCGCATCCGTGCGGAGGCCTTCGATGCCGTTGATCACGGGTTGGTTGGCAGCGTCGGGGTTTGGCTGAGCTGGGATGAGTTCCAGGAGCAGTTTGTCGGTGACGGAGATGCGCTCGAATTCCTCCACGAGGGCACGTTGGGTGCCGCCGGTTTTGGCGGTGATGTCGAGGCTCTTGAGCACCGTTTTGCCCTGAAGCTGAACGTCGAAGATACGCTGGCCGGGTTTGTCGCCCTCGGGGGCGGAGAAGAAGAGGCGGACGGTGTAGGTCTCGGGCTTTTCGCCTTTGTCGATGAGGGGCAGCTCGGCGCTGACGAGGCCGCGTGCGCCGGAGGTGTAGATCCAGGGCACCTGGGTGCCTTCGATTTTGTGGGACTCCTCATTCACGGCGAAGAACTCGCCGCCTTTGGCGAACTGGTGATCGAGGCTTAGCGGCAGGTCGATCCCAGCACGTGAGGAGGGGCGTGGGTAGCCGAGCCAGAGCTTGCCCTGCTGATCGCGACGGTCTCCCGGTGCGCCAAAGTTCAGCGCCATGTGCTGCACGGGCGTGCTGGCTCCGCTGGCGCTGTAAACACCCCAGCTCATGCGGTCGGCACGCGGCTCGAAGACGATGGTAGAGGCGATGGAGAAGAGGCAGACGCAGCCGGCACTGGCTTCGGGAATCATGACGAGGCCGTTGGCGGGGATGGTGTTGATCCAGCAGCCGAGGCGCTGACCAGCGAAGTGCTCGGTGCCTTCGTCTTCATCCATGTTGTAGTAAGCGGTCGATTTGGAGCGGAAGAACATGAGGTTCGACGTGGCGGAAAGCGCGCCGCAGTGGTGGCCGGGGCGGGCAAACATCCAGGGTGACTTCTCGCCAGTGAGCGGATGGGTGCGCATCTTTTGTTCACCGGTGTAGAGATCGTAGGCCCAGGGCTCGGCGATGACTTCATTGCCGATGACGATGGGGCGGCTGCGGTAGTTGGCATCCTTCGACCAGATCTTTTCACCCTTCTCGGCATCGAGCACGACGAGTCGGCGACGGGCAAAATCACCGGCGAGGAACTGCTCCCAGTAGTGGCCGTTGGCGTTCGCTCCACCGAGCACGAGATGACCGTTTTGGAACATCATGGTCAGCGCACCACCGCCGATGCCGATCTCGCTGCAATCGGTCACGTCCACCGGTTTCGCCCATTGCTGCACGCCTGTTTTGGCATCGAGTGCCACGGCCATGCGCATGTCGGCATTCTTGATTCGCTCTTCGGCGAGGTCCTTGGCTTTGCCGGTGAGCTTGGCGAGTTCGGTTTTGTCCTGACGCAGCATGTCCTCGCGCTGCGCGGGAGTGAGGGAAGCGTCGATGAAGAAGATGCGGCCATTTCCGATGGCGATGGAGACATGCGAGACGTGCTTGCCCTGATGCGTCCACTTTAGCTCGCCGGTCTTCACATCGTAGGCAAAGAGCAGGTCGGTGGAGATGGAGGCGCTTTTACCACGCCGGGCGCTTTCGGAGGCGTTCTCGACACGCTGAGTGACGGTGCCGTAAAGCAGGCCTTCGTGATCGGCGAGGTAGCCCCACTGGAGGTTTGGTTTGCTCTCGCCCGGGATTTTCAATTCGCGCACGGTCTTGCCAGTGGCGGCATCGAACTGGAAACATTTATCGTCTAGCAGCATGAAGAGGTAATCATCGCTCGCCGCCATGTTTCCTGGCTCGCGTGAATTGAAAACGCCGATGCGCATCGCGCCAGGGTTCTTCACTTCCCAGAGGAACTGTCCGTTGAAGGCATCGTGCGCCTGGATGCTTGTCTCGCCCTGCGTGAAAAGCCTGCCATTCACCGACAGCGGCCCCACGGCGCCATCGTGACGATTCACCGACTCGCCCGGACCTGGATCGCCATACCACAGCACGTTCAGACCACCTTTGACGCGCTCGTCTTTGTTGCTGCTCGTGTTGCCGACGTTGCCGTATTGATGCGACCAGGAATCGGCTCCGGGCAATGCGGCACGCTTTAACACAATCCAGCCGTTTGAGGTGGTGATGGTGGCTTTCTCTTCGGTGAGTTTGGTGTTTCCGAGCCAAGCGGTGATGTTGGTATCCTGAGATGCTTTTTTGTCGGTCACTCCGAAGCACATCACACCGCCGATGGGTTTTAGCGTGCGAGCGACTTCCGTCGGGACGCCGGGCACCTTGCCCGTGAGCAGCAGTGAATCCGACACGATGAGGTTCGCGAAGAAGCTCGAATACGGCACCATCGAGAGGTCGAGATGGTCAATGGTGATGCGTGAGCCATAGAGGCCGGTGCTGAGCAAAGCTGCGCGTGAGGCGGCGACCTTGGCTTCATCCGACTCGACGCCGAAGACAGCGAGTTGGCTGCGTTTGGCGATCTCATAGGCGAGGCGTCCCTGCTCACTGCCGAGCACGAGGCAGAAGCCCTGCTTCACGTTTGTGGCTTTCAAGATTTCCTCGGCGGCTTTGGCATACATGTCAGTCTGCGCGTCTTGCGGGAAAGGATCGGCGACGGTATTCATGGCTTCAGCGAGCGCTGGAAGGCTAGTCTTCGTGGCATCGGCAAAGGCATACACATGGCCGGAAGTCGTGCTGACGAGCAGATGACCTTCGGAAACAGCGAGCCCGCGTGCATCGCCATCGACTTTGCTTTGCCAGAGCACCTTGCCGGATTCGGTGTCGAGGCAGACGACTTCGTCTTTGCCACCGACGACGAGCGTGCCGCCAGCATGGATGAGCGCGGATTCATGCGTCGATGGCCAGCGCCACTTGATGCCGATGTCCTTCATCTCGGTGAGCTTCGTCTTGTTGGCCGCGAGCTTGTCTTTTTTGGCCTGATAGTCGGCACGCAGCGGCTCATACTTCTGCGCAGCGGCGGCGAGTTCCTGCTTGAGCTTCTCGACAGCATCGGGCGCGGCTTTTTTCAGATCGGCTTCGAGCTTCTGCACCTTCTTGAGTTCGGCGATGGCTGGATGCTTGCGCAGATCACCGGAGAGTTTGGTGGAGGCCATCTCGATGGCATGACGCTCGCGCGTGCCTTCCGCGTGCTTGTCGCGGTCGATGGCGACGATGTCTTTGCCCGTGGCCATGAAGCCCGAGTTGCCGGTCATGGTCATCTGCGTGCCTTGGAACCACGCGTAGCCGGTCTTGCCGGTCTTTTGATCGAGCGAGAGGATCTGATGCTCGCCCACCGCGAGGATTTGATCATCGACGAGCATGGCCTGCGTGCCGCCGATCTGCCCACCAGCATCGCCGCGCCAGCCGGGTGTGGGTTTGTTCACCTGCTTGCCGGTCTTACGATCAAAGGCCACGGACAAAGCGCGGCCCGATGGCACGAAGAGCAGATCCTTCGTCGCGAGCAGATAACCTTGCGGCGAGAGATCATTGCGGCCTGCGTCTTCCTGACTGATCGCGTCATTGACCCACTGCGTCTTGCCCGTGGCGGCATCGACGGCATAAAGGTAAATGTTCTCATGTGGAAACACACCCGCGCCGAAATACACCGTGCCGCTGTCGATCAGCAAACCCGTCCGCACCGGCCAGCGCGAGATCATGCGGCCACGAGCCAGAATGCGCTCATCATTCGGCCCAGCGCGCAGCTTCCAGATCACGGAGCCGGACTTGGCATCCAGGCAGTAAGCGTAGCCGTCATCGGAACCGACATACACTTTGCCATTCGCGATGGCTGGCGCGAGCCGCACGGGGCCGTTCGTGAAGAAGGACCACACTTCTTTCCCACTCGCGAGATCACGGCAGATCACGCGACCATCGACGGTGGAGCCGAAGAACACTCGGCCTTCGCTGATCGCCACATGAAAGGCATCATCAAAGCGCACCCGATTGAACAGCTCCATGCCCTCGATCACACGCCCATTTTCACCCGCCCAGGCCATCTGCGGCGGCGCGGGAGAGACAAAGTCCCAACGAGGTGTCAGCGGAGCTATCAGCGGCTCCTCGGTGTGCCCGACGCGGCTGTTGTCATGCTGATAGGCAGGCCAGTCGGCATGGGCAAAGGTCAGCGAGACGAGAAAAAGGAGCGGGAGAGCTTTCATGGTTGGCTTGCCGCGCTCATGCTGTGCTGCAATGAGGCGGTGCCAGTCAACGTATGCTCACGCCCCACGCTATCCGCCTTACCTGATGATGACGAAACCTTCACCTTCCCTGACTTGGCGGACTTTTGCGTTCATCGCACTCACCGCTGCGTCAGCGCTCGCCTGCTCGGTGCCGGTGTTTCGCTATGCGCTGGAGCATTGGGAGGCCGATCCTTTTCAGGCGGTCGTCTTTCATCGTGGGGCACTCACAGCCGAGCAGCAGGCACAAATTCAGGCTTTGAAGCCAGCAGCAGATGCCATCGAGAAAGCCAACCTCAGCGTCACCACGGTGGATGTCTCCGCCGAGATGAGCCCAGACCATGCGGAGATCTGGAAAGCCCAGCCTGCCGATGCCGTGCTGCCGCGACTGGTGCTTCACTATCCCCGAAGCACGGCTGTTAAACTCGATCTCGTGGCCGTGCCGCTGGCCGAAGCCACTGCGTGGAAGATCGCCGACTCCCCCGTGCGAAAGGACATCCTAGAGCGCCTCGGTGAAGGTCAGAGCGCCGTCTGGGTGCTCTTGGAATCAGGCGATGCCGCGGCCGATGATGCCGCCGCGAAAGTTCTTCAGGAGCGACTCGACTATCTCCTTGGCGTGCTCGCTTTGCCAGAACTCGATGCCCAGGACATCACCAATGGTCTCGTCTCCGTCGGGCAGGATGAGCTGCGACTCGACTTCTCCGTCATCCGACTTTCGCGGAAGAACGCCGGCGAGCGCACCCTCATCGCCATGCTCATGGGTTCGGAAGACGACCTCCAGGGACTCGCCGACAAGCCCATGGTCTTCCCCATCTTTGGCCAAGGTCGCGCCCTCTATGCCCTTGTTGGCAAAGGCATCTCGCCAGAGACCATCGAAGAAGCCGCTACCTTCCTCATCGGCAAATGCTCCTGCCAGGTGAAGGAGCAAAACCCCGGCATCGACCTCCTCTTCACCGCCGACTGGAAGAAGCTCGCGAAGGCCTCTCCACTGCTGGAACGCGATCTGCCCGACCTTACCGCTCTCGCCAAAGCAGCGGAGCCTGTGACGGTGACGACTGAGCCAAAGTTCGAAGCTTCTGTACAAAAACAAGAGTGGCCCACGCTGCTATCGGCGGCTTTCTTTGTGCTCGCTTTCGTCGTGGTGAAGCTTTGGAAGCGGAAGTGATGCGAGGCCAAAAACATGATCCAAGCCCAGTCCCTTTTTTCTGACCTCGGCAGCTCAGGCACCGAAGAGACCTTCACCACTCTTTTCGAGAAAGCTGACGTCAAAATCGAGCGCATCGACTCCCATGGTCAGGCCAGCCCCGATGGCTTCTGGTATGATCAACCGCAGGATGAATGGGTGCTGCTCGTGAAAGGCGATGCCGTTTTGGAGATCGCCGATCAGCCACTCACACTGAAAGCCGGAGATCACGTCCTGATCCCCGGTCACGTCCGCCACCGCGTCGCCAGCACCTCGGCGGATGCTCTCTGGCTGGCGGTGCATTCACAGCCTTCCTGACCATGATTTGATACCACTTGCCCTTGCCACACTGATCACGATTCAGCCAGCGCAGTGTCCTGAGCGAGAGTGTGGGTGAAGGGATTGCTGGCCGCGAGGTTATACTGGCGGATTGCCGTGGCCCAGAATGGCGCGAGGTCCGAGTCGCGAGCAGACCAGAGACGATAATGCACGTCGGTCATGGTTTCCGTATCGTGGATCATCGCCTTCATTTCCTGAGGATTGAGCGATTGCGGGCCTTGCTTGATCAGACGGTCAGCGATCTGATCGAGATAGGAGCGGGACACGTCGATACTCTTGCGGCGGCGCAGGAGGGAGACATGGAGGCCGTTCACATAGGGATCAAGACAGACCTGAAGAAGCCCATGATGCTTCTCAAGTTCAGGCGGCAGATGAATGCGGCCTTTAATCTCCGCGAGGTTGTTGTTCATCGTCTCCAGCACACTGGGAGGTTCCGTTTCCTCCGAGGTCAAAAAGAGACCGAAGCGGTAGCCGGACCGTTTGCCCGAAACGACGATGCCCACAGGGATGGCCAGAAGCAAGGCTGCCAGGATGGGACTGATCCAAAGCAGGAAGCTTTGGGATACGAGCCAGGAGATGACCGTCCAGATAATGCCGATAAGAGTGACGGGCCAGAGATTGAAGAAGACCTCGGCCCAATCGACTCGTCCGTCGAGCTTGCGGCGCTGAGTCACCCAGCGGACGCCTTTCCCGAGCACCGTGTACACCACGAACTGAGAGTGGAAGATCATCAGCACGGGGGCCATCATGGTGAAGACGACCGTGTCGGTCATGCTGCTCATGAAAGTACAGAGGCGGCCTTTGAAAGGCTTATGCAGTCGGCCAGTGATCATCTCATCGAGTAGAATCGCCACCTTTGGCAGGAAAATGAGCATCACGGTAATCCCCAGCAGGATTTGCATGGCCAGCACGGCCTGCGGCTCCGTGTGCGCCACGGGCGTGGCGGCGAGGAAGGTGGAGAAGACAAGGAAGAGCAGCCAGAGCAGGCTACTGACGTAGCTCAGGATGCCGTGGAGGAAATTGATCCGGCTCATGGGGTGCCAGCCTTTGGCAAAGAGCAGCCAGAAGTGCTGCATATTCCCCTGACACCAGCGGCGGTCGCGTTTCAACATGTCCACCAGTGTGGGGGGACCTTCCTCATAGCTACCGCGGTTCGTCGGCAGGAGACGCACGGCGTAGCCGGCTTTGCGCATGAGCGCGGCTTCAACGAAGTCGTGGCTGAGGATGTGGCCTCCGAAAGGTTCTTTTCCCGGCAGGGGCGGCAGAGCACAATATTTGATGAAGGGCTCCAGGCGGATGATGGCGTTGTGCCCCCAGAAATTCGCCTCGCCGCACTGCCAGTAGTCCAGGCCGTCCATGAAAGGCGCGCCGTAGAGTGTCTGAGCAAACTGCATTACGCGGCCCAGTAGCGTCTCCGCGCCGATCTGTTTCGGGAAGGTCTGGAGGATGCCGATGCCGGGATTCTTCTCCATGATGCGCGTCATGCTGGTGAGCAGTCCACCTGACATGAGGCTGTCCGCATCCAGCACGATCATGTAGCGGTAGCGCTTGCCCCAGCGACGACAGAAGTCGGAGACATTGCCACTCTTGCGATTGATGGGCTTGCGGCGCTTGCGGTAAAAGATTCGGCCAAAGGCATTGAGCTGACGGCAAAGTTCCAGCCACGCGGTCTCCTCTTCAATCCACTGACTGGTTTGATTCGAGTCACTGAGGATGAAGATGTCGAAGTTCTTCGAGTGGCCCGTTTGCTCCAGAGAGAGGTAAATAGCTCGCAGACCTTCGAAGACGCGTGTGACGTCCTCATTGAAGACCGGCATGATGATGGCCGTGCTGGCGGTGATCTCGGCCTCATGATCCTCAGGTTTCAGGGTACGCCAGAGATTTAGTGGATCTGGCTTTGGCCGGTTCATCAGCCACATGCCGAAGATGGCGGTCCAGAAACCGACATTGAGCTGGTAGTAAAGAGGGACAAAGGTGGCCAGGAGCAGCCATTCGGCCTTTCTCATGCCCTGCTCAGCCAAGTAAGTGTACATCAGCCAAGCCCCCACGATGGTACCCAGGCCGACGAAGGAAAAGAAAGTCGCTCGCCGCATCCTGGCGATGCGCTTTGGAGGCATCCCGGCGGTGGCATTGATATTGGCGGTCTGTGAGCCTATGACACTCATGCGAGGAGGAAGTAAAGGTAGCCCAGCACAGAACCGACGATGCCGATGAGGACAGAATATCGAAGAAGGGGATGACGGCCCAGGCGGTCAAAAGTGTCCTCCGCTACATCCGAGACGATGCCAAGGTCCATTTCACGCGGGGTCATCTTGCTGACCTGCATACCAGGACCGGAATTCCGCACAGCAGAGAGCATGGCCTCCTTCATGTCCGCAGGCAGATTGTTCTTGTCCAAAAAGAAGTTTGGCCAGCGAGCCGGGCCACCACTCAGGTGAAAGCCTAGACGTCCAGCGGCTTCGAGCTGGGACTCGTTCAAGTTCATGTCGCTGTAGATGGCCGCCAGCCATTCCCGCAGCATCCGCCGGGCCTGATCGATGCTGTGTGCCGTGGGCGTGCGGGAGGTATCCTTCTTGTGCGCCTCGGCGGCCCGTTGAAGCGTCTCCAGGATGAGCTGGGTACGGCGGATTCGATTGTGGAGCTGGTAAGAGCGAAAGTAGTCAGCGAGGCGTGCATACGCCTCGTTCCATTCTTCCTCGGTGCCAGTCTTGGGGGCGAACTGAATATTGACGGCTTCCATGTTTGCTCGAACAACGAGCGAGTGAAGGATGCGCGGGAGACGTGCCAGGGGAAGCAGAAATTGCGTGGCCGATAATGTAATTAAAAACTAAGTCGGGGATGGGAACGCCATTCACGATCCACACTTTTGCCAGGCCACAATAAACGACGAACTATGGAATAGCTCAAGGATGCTCGCTGGTGGACGGGTCTTGCCCCTCGGTGATGCCTCAGCGCATCTTCAAAGATGCAGGCTAGGAGTGTTTTTTCTCGCTCAGATTTTCCCAGACACGGTGGTAGGTGTAAGCCATCGCCATGATTCCGACTCCGAGGAGGATAGCGCGTATTGGATCGGTCTGTGTCACTGTAAAAATAGGATCAGCAGTGGCGAGAACGCTGCTGTCAGCCTGTGTCGTCGCCGCTGCTTTCATGCAAATCGCGGCGAGAGCGATGGAGGTGAGCCAGTAGAGTGTGGAGCGCATGGTTGGATGGAAATGACGTTTCTATCTAGCCCATTTTCAAAAGACAACGCTAATTTGAATGAGGAAGTTTAGACACTTGACCAACCTGCCGTTTGGTCCTCTGCCCACCTCCCCTTTCCTGGCAATGTCTGACTGTCGATTTCGCCTCGTGCTGACTCGCTGGCTTGACCCCCGTTAAGCCGTCCCTACTATCGCGCGCCTTACCCCCCGATGCCAGCCACCGAAACCCAATCCCAACTCGAACTCCGCGTCCTCGACCTCGTCCGAAATGAGGTGCTCCAGACACCCCCCGGATTCACTGTGGAGGGTGATCTCTTCGAGGCTGGACTCGACTCCATGGCGATCATGCAGCTTTTGCTGCTGCTTGAGGAGCATTTCGGCTGCGCCATCCCGGTCGGAAGCGTCTCGCGGGCCAATTTCAAGAATGCCCGGGCCATCGGTGCCCTGCTCGTAGCTCAGGGGTATGAGGTGCTGGAAGAAAGACTGGGAGAAAGGCAGACTGAGGGACTCGGAGAGCCAGAAAAAGCCGAGCCACCTCCTGCTGAGCTCCCCTCTCCAAGCCTCCAAGTCTCCAAGTCTTCTGAGCGACTGGCCGTTTTGCCCCTGCGTGACTGCGATTTCTTCACCCACGCCTTTGACGAGATGCTGCGCAAGGCAGGCCAAGGTGGGCACATCGCACATTCATTCATCGAACTGGACCGCATCCCAGATGTGGTCGCTCTAAAAAAACTGCTGCTTGAGCTGCCCACGCATTTCCCCTTCCCCATTTTCACCGCGCAGCTCAAGCATCCCTCCTTTTTCTCCCTGCCGCGCTGGGAGCCTGCGCGTCATCCCCGCCCATTGGAACTGCATCTTTGGTCACAGACCGGCTCACCGGGGAAGCTCGCGGACCAGGGGGCTGCGGAGTTTGGCGACCTGCAAACCAAGCTCGACGACATCATTAACACATCACTACCCCAATATGATGATGGTTGGATCAACGTGCGTTTTGACCTCGTCGAGAAAGCTGATGGCACCTGCGTCTTCGTCTTTTCCTGGAGCCATCTCATTATGGACGGCATCGGTGCGGAGTACTTCCTTGTGGAGCTAAACCGTCTCCTCGGCGGCGGTGGTGAGCCAGTGCCTGCCTTTGACCTCACAGACCTTTCCGACCCACGCGGCTGGGGTGAACGCTGGAAGACGGCGAAGGTGATGCCCGACTTTTTCGACACCGTGATGAAGAAGCCCTTCGAGGCACTCGGCTCTGCAAAGCTCTCCGAAGGTCGCGCCCACTTCCAGGTCATCACCCTGACAGAGGCGCAGACCCAAGAGGCTGCACGTCTCAGCGCCGCCATCTCCGGGCCGCTCATCAACATGCCCTTCCACCTCGCCTGTGCCATGCGTGCCCATCAGGCTGTGTTCGCACAGCGCGGGATCAAACCCGAGTCGCTCATGTGCTGCGTGCCGATTCAGGTGCGCAAGAAAGGCACCCGCGGCCCTCTCTTCCAGAACCATCTCACGATGTTCTTCTGCAATCTGCTCGCCCAGGATCTTGGGACACTGGAGGCCGCCGCGGGCTCCCTGCACCAGCAGCACACGCGTTTCATCAAAGACAAGATCGGCGATGCCTTCCGTGATCTCATGTGGATGATGCGCCCGATGCCGCCGTGGCTGCACATGTTCTTCATCAACTTCCACATGAAGGGCAAATTCAGCTCCTTCTACCACAGCAACACCGGCCTCTTTGCGCCAGAGCTGACCCGCTTCGCCGGGGCCACTGTGACGAATGCTTACCACGTGCCCAGCTTCTCGGATCCTCCCGGCACCGGCGTCTTTGCCAACGAGAAAAACGGTCGTCTCGTGCTCACGCTCTGCTGGCGTGAGGGAACGATCAGCGAATCCGAGCGCGCCATCTTCATTGATCATTTAATGGGCGATCTGGGGGTGCGGTAGGCACCCCACATGGAGGACAAGCTGGAAAGCTTGGCAGCAGGGGGAGTAGCAGGCTCCCCCTTATTTATGGAGCAAGATCACCACGCGAGGGTCAGATCCCAGCGCTTGGCGAGGTCGAGGAGTTCATCACGCATCGGCCATTCGTCGGGGCGTGGTTCCTGGCCGGCATGACGCTCGCTGGCGCCCTTGAGGGCCATACAGCCGGTGTTGTCACCGATGCTGCGGATGGTCTCGATCTCGTCTTTGCTGAGACACTGCTCGGGGAGGGCCGCGAGCTCGTCGAGCTTGCTCTCGATGCTGCGGGCACCTTCGCCATGCTCCTGAATCATGGTGGGGACGACGCTTTTCACGGCGGTGTTTCCGAGTGTCCAGAGACAGGCGAGCTGGAGCATGGTGAGGCCGTGCTTTTCGGCGATGGGCCGGACTTTCTCCAGCTTCTCAACAGCGTGCTCGATCCAGCCTCCTGGGCGGTGAGTACGGTGGTCGCCATCCCGGAATTTGTGGCCGGCTTTGACGTCGTCATGGAAGACGCCACCGTAATCGACGACGCGGGCCATGATATCGACGCCGTTCTTTTCAGCAGCTGCGAGGACGTGCTGGCCGGGCCAGGGCTCAAAGGGATTCAGGATGATCATTGCCCAGTCCATCCGGTCGCCAAAGCGCTCGAAACACTCGATCATGTCGAGCGTGAAGCCGTTCGCCGGGCCGGGGGCGATGCCAAGGCGGTCGGTGAGTCCTTCGGTCTTGAGACGGGTGAAGGCATCCCAGACGACTTCGCTGGTGTAGGCGATGCTGTCGGGGTTGTGCAGCATGAGGAGGTCGAACTTGGAGGTCTGGCAACGCTCCAGGGACTTCTCAGCGGCCATCTTGAGGTAGTCGTAGTAGCCTTCGGGGCCGCGGAGGGCGGGATCGGTGAAACGGGGGTAGCCGCGGGAGCCCTGGCGGATGCCTTCGTAAATATCGTGCCCGATAATTCCTGCGAGGCAGTATTCCTCACGGGGAATGCCTTTCAAAGCCTCGCCGAGGAGGGCATCGGCACGGCCCACGCCATAAACATCTGCAGTGACGAAGGTGCGGACGCCTTTGTTAAAGGAGTCGCGCATGAGCTGCATGTAGTGCTCTTCGGTGAGCTGCTCTCCATAGTGCATGAAGCGGCCACCACTCCAGGTGCCGTAGGCGGTTCGGGTAAGGTTCATAGGTCGGGAAATCGGAAGGGCTGTCTCTTTGGCAGTGGGTGGGATAAACGCAAGCGCGGGCTGCGGCCTCGCAGGATACGCCGTGACCTGCCCAAGAAACGCAAAAGGCAGACCCCAAAAGGTCTGCCTTTAGCATGAAGAATGGTTGGTAGAGCGCGGCTTAGATCAGGCCGGCTTCTTTCAGCACCTTAAAGGCACCGTTCTTGTTCACGGTCTTCAGGGCGCGAGCGCTGAGCTTGACGGTGACGAACTTAGCGAGTTCTGGGACCCAGATGCGCTTCGTGCGAAGGTTTGGGAAGATGACACGCTTCACACGCTTGGTGATGTGCTTACCGATACCGCCTTCTTTCTTGGCTTTACCGCTACGATGGATGTGGTGGCCGCGCGTGACGCCGACTCCGGTGATTTGACAAACTTTGGCCATAAAAGGTGCTTGGGCTGGGGTTTCGGGGGAAAAGGGTGGCGAGATTAACCGACAGTCCCGGTTCGTCAACCGGTGAAATCGACCTTTCGCGGCCCACAGGAGGATCAGTAGCTGAAAATCTCGCCGTCTTTGAAGAAGCGCTTCAATTCCACGGCTGCTGCCTCGGGAGAATCTGAGGCGTGAACCACGTTGGTCATCTTATCGCTGCCGAAGTCACCACGGATGGTGCCTTTCGGGGCGATCTTGGAATCTGTCGGCCCGAGGAGGTCGCGAACATGAGCGATGACGTTTTCACCTCCAAGAGCGACAGCGATGACTGGATTGCTCTTCATGAAACCGGCCACATCGGGGAAGAAGGGCTTGTCGGCGATATGTGAATAATGCTCCTTCAGAAGCTCGTCGGTCAGCTGGATCATTTTGATGCCACGAACTCGGAAGCCTTCAGCTTCGAGGCGGCGCAGAACCTCGCCGTTCAGACCTTTGGAGACGCAATCGGGTTTCAGCAGGAGGAGTGAGGTTTCTTGAGCCATGAATTTCGTAGGGGGGTGGAAAAGGGCGCGCATGGTGGCGGCACTCCGTCTCTGAGTCAAGGGGTTCGGCGGGTCGCTGAAGCAATGCGAAGCTCATCTCGGGGGTCGCCGCATTCTTACTTGGCTGCAGTCGAATCTAATTATTCCCTTCCATTGGCGTTTCATAGACCTCACCGTGTGCCCATGCTTACCAGTCAACCCCAGCCCGAAGAAGCCACCCTGCTCGTCAGGCGGGCGCTGGATCAGCATGAGAGCAACCTCATCGCCTACACGGCTGGCATCCTTAATGGCGATGTGGAGCGTGCGCGCGAGGTCGTGCAGGACGCCCTGCTCAAACTCTACCTCACTGACCCCGACAAGGTCCGCGACAACCTTAAAGCTTGGCTTTTCACCGTCTGCCGCAACCGCGCCCTCGATGTACTGCGAAAGGATCACCGGCTCGACCTCGGCAACGAAGACGCCCTCAATCTGGCCGTCAGTTACGATCCAGATCCGAGTGAAAATGCCGTCTCCCACGAGCTTTATGAGCGTATCTGGGATCTCGTGGACAAGCTCCGCCCGAATCAGAGGGAAGTCATCCGACTCAAATTCACCCACGACTGCTCCTACCAGCAAATCGCCGACATCACGGGTCTCAGCGTCGGCAATGTTGGCTTCATCATGCACATGGCCATCAAGAAGCTCCGCGAGCTTCTGAACCGCGAACTCGCCACCCGTGCCTCGTAATTTTCTCCCAAACACCTTTATGACCAGCCCTGCCAACGACACCTCTGAACTCACGGCCTACGCCCTGGGTGAACTGCAAGCGCACCAGGCCACCGAAATCCACCGCCTCCTCAGTGACTGCCCAGCTGCCACGTCAGAATTGGAGCAGATCGAAGCCGTCACCGATGCCCTCCGCCAATACGCACCCATCCCTCAGGAGCGTCTGAATCCCGAGCAGCGTCATGCGGTGCTCCGACCCACCGCCATCCCGCGCCGCATGACTCCGATGCAGCCGCGCCAGCCTGCGAGGAAGCCCTCCAGCTTATGGCCCGTGATAAGCACTGTCCTGAAGGCTGCTGCCGTCATCACCGTCACCGGTTTTGCCTACTGGCTGGGCCGTCAGACAGATCTTGGCAGCTCGGCCCCCGTCATGGCTGAGATCGAAACAAAAACTATCCCGGCAAAGGTGGAAGCCCCCCATAAACCAGAAGTAGTCGTCGCTGCTCCGAAGCCAAAACCTGCTGCAGTGCTCGTCAAAACCGAACCAGCAGCCCCCATCGTGGCGGAAGTGAAGGCCGCACCAGCGCCGAAGTCTTTCGAAAAAGCCCCTGTGACCGTCATTGCCCCCAGCCAAGCACCTGCGCCTACGCCAAAGGTTGAGGTTGTCGTCGTCGCCACCAAAAACACCCCGCCAGTCCCTGGTGCACCTGTGGCAGTGACCCGGCCGAACGCCGAACTAGCCTTTGTCTCCACGGGCAAGCAGGAGATCGATCAGTTCGCCATCCGTCCGGCAGACATACGCCCTGCTCCAGTGAAGGTGAATCCAAAGGAGCTCATGGCCTCCCCAGCCCCCCTCCAGGCCCCAAAAGCTGCCGCAGATGCCAAACCACGCACCGCTGCTGAGCTCTACATCCACGCCTGGCGCTCCGAGGTGGCCTCCTGCCCATGGAATCCCGCCACCCGGCTGCTTCGTGTCACCATCCAGCTCCCACCGAACCAGCCTGCGGCTGACAGCGCGTCCACTTTCCCACTCCAGGTTGCTTTTGACCGTCGCTACGTCCGCGAATTCCGCCGCCTTTGTGAGCGACACACGGCTGCTGCCGAGATGACCACCTCCGGCACCCAGACCGTCTGGTATGAATTCCAGCCCGTGAGTGATGAAGCTATCCGCACCAACCGTCCCGTGGCGACAGTCACCCTCGAAAAAGGCCGCTTCACCATGCCCAGCGTCGGCCCTTTTGATGGGTCAAAACTCGCGGTTCTAGATCGTGGAACTTCCTGGCAGTCAGCGCGTGAAGATTTCCTCTTCGAATCTGCCGTCGTCGGCTTCGGCATGCTCCTGCGCGGTGACCACCGGAGCCCATCCCTGAATCACGAAATCGTCCTTTCTCTTGCCGAGAAAGCAAAAGGCAGTGATGCCAGCGGTGAGCGTGCTCGCTTCATCCGTGAAGTGGGTCATGCCCGGCAAGCCGCTGGATTGTGATCCGAATCCCCGTTTGACAGCCCCCCCGAGGTGCGTTAAAC
>JAGKWZ010000464.1 GCA_021151605.1 Verrucomicrobiaceae bacterium | reverse complement strand
GTCCTGCTGCTGACCGCTTGCGGCAAGCACGAGCAAAACCCCGCTGCATCCAAACCGCTGCCGACCGTCACCGTGAAGGCCGAGGCGGTGAAATGGAGCCCTCACATGGCGGTGGAGGAGGTCGTGGGCACGGTGCGCTCGAAACAACGCGCCGTCGTCGAGGCGAAGGTCAGTGGTCGCGTGCTCGAATACACCGCCACGCCGGGTGCGATGGTGAAAGCGGGCGATTTGCTCGCTCGGCTCGATGTGCAGGAGATCCAGGCGAAGGTCGATCAGGCTCGTGCGATGCTCGATCAGGCGAAACGCGACTTTGATCGTCAAAAGCAGCTCATCGCCAGCAATGCGACCACGCGTCAGGAATTCGACGCCACCGAGGCTCGCGTGAAAATCGGCACTGGAGCTGTCAGCGAAGCGGAAACGATGATGAGCTACGCCAAAGTCACCGCGCCGTTTGATGGCGTGGTCACGCGCAAGCTCGCCGATGTGGGCGATCTCGCCATGCCGGGCAAACCGCTGCTCGAAATCGAAGCGCCCACTTCGCTGCGCTTTGAAGCCGATCTCCCCGAGGCCATCCTCGACCGCGTGAAGCTCGGTGAAAAGATGGCCGTGCGTCTCGCGAAGGTCATCGAAGGCACCGTGAGCGAAATTTCGCCGGTCGCCGATCCCGTGAGTCGCACCTTCAATGTGAAGCTCGACCTCCCACCGACCGAAGGCCTGCGCACCGGGCAGTTTGGTCGCGTCTCGGTGCCCGTGGCTGAGGTGAAACTGCTCCTCGTGCCGCAAAGCGCTGTTTTGAAGCGTGGGCAGATGGAACTCATCTTCGTCGCCAAAGAGGGAAAAGCAGCGCTGCGTCTCGTGAAGACTGGTAAGGTGATCGAAGACCGCATCGAGATCCTCTCCGGCCTCGAAGAAGGCGAACAGATCATCGTGAGCGAAACTGCCCAACTCACCGACGGCCAACCTGTGACAATCCAGCCATGAGTGAGCCATCCAACCCTCAACTCGGCATCGCAGGCCGCATCGCGGCGGCGTTTATTGACTCGAAGCTGACGCCGCTCGTCGTCATCGCGTCCGTCTTGCTTGGCGCGGCGGCGATTGTTTTGCTGCCGCGTGAAGAAGAGCCTCAGATCAAAGTGCCAATGGTCGATGTGATGGTTTCCATGCCCGGCTCCACGGCGAAGGAAATCGAGGAACGCGCCACGCGACCGATGGAAAAGCTGCTCTGGGAGCTGCCCGGCGTGGAATACATCTACAGCACCTCACGAGACAGCGAGAGCCTCGTCATCGTGCGTTTCAAAGTGGGCGAAGATCCTGATGTCAGCCTCGTGAGGCTCACGGAGAAGCTGCGCTCAAACTACGACCGCATCCCGATGGGCGTCAGCGCACCGCTCATCAAGCTCAAGAGCATCGACGACGTTCCCATTCTCGCGCTCACCTTGCACAGCGCCCGCTACGATCATCTCACGCTGCGTCGTTTGGCCGCGCAGATCGACGAAGAGATCAAACAGGTGCCGCTGGTGGCCGAGACGACGCTCATCGGCGGTTCGCGCCGCACTGTGCGTGTGATGCTCGATCCCGTGAAGCTCGCTTCGCGCAATCTCAGCCCCGCAGGCCTCGTGCCCATGCTCCAGCAGGCGAACCGGCAATTCCGCGCTGGCGGCCTCACCACCGACAACAACGAAGTGCTCGTGGAAACCGGCGGCTTTCTAAAAACGGCTCACGAAGTCGGCGATGTCGTCATCGGCGTGTTCAGCGGACGTCCCGTCTATCTCCGCGAAGTCGCCGAGATCGCCGACACCGGCGAAGAACCGACGCAGTATGTGTTTCACGGCTTCGGAAAGAGTGGTGCAGCCGTCCCGGCTGCGAAAGAAGCAGGCGGGACGCCTGCACCACATTCCGAAGAGCCCGCTGTCACGCTTAGCATCGCCAAACGCCCCGGTGCGAATGCGATCAGCGTGGCCGATGAAGTCCTGCGCAAGGTCGATCTGCTCAAAGGCAACGTCATTCCTGCCGATGTCACCGTCAGCATCACGCGCAACTACGGCGAGACCGCGGCGGAGAAATCCAACGAGCTGCTGCTGCACATGGGCATCGCCGTGTTCAGCGTCGCGATCCTCATCTGGCTCACACTCGGCTGGCGGGAGAGTGGTATCGTCGCGGTGGCAATCCCGGCCACGCTGGCGCTCACGCTGCTCGTTTTTTACCTCTACGGATTCACGCTGAATCGCATCACGCTCTTCGCGCTCATCTTCAGCATCGGCATCCTCGTGGATGATGCCATCGTGGTGGTCGAAAATATCGTTCGGCATTTTCATCTGCCACAAAACAAAGGCCGCAACTGGTCCGCCATCGCCGTGGAAGCCGTGGGTGAAGTCGGCAATCCCACGATCCTCGCCACCTTCGCGGTGATCGCCGCCGTGCTGCCGATGGCCTTTGTCGGCGGCCTCATGGGGCCTTACATGCGCCCGATTCCGATTGGAGCCAGCGCGGCGATGTTTTGGTCGCTGCTGATCGCCTTCATCGTCACCCCGTGGGCTTCGATTCGCATTCTGCGTTGGGGGAAGAAGTATTCGACACTCACCGACGGCACGCCATTGACCAAAGATCTCGAACATCACGACGCCAGCGAGCATCCCGAGGACTTCTTCACGAAACTCTACCGTCGCATGATGGGGCCGCTGCTTCATCACACCGGCTGGCGCTGGACATTCCTCATCGGCATCACCGTGTTGTTGCTCGCCAGCATGGCGACCGTCGGACTCGGCTGGGTGAAGGTGAAAATGCTGCCGTTCGACAACAAGAGCGAATTCCAAGTCATATTGAACATGCCGGAAGGCTCGTCCTTGGAACAAACAGCCGCCGTCGCTCGCGAAATGGCCGCTGCGATCCGCACCGAGCCGGAAGTGACCGATTACCAAGTTTATGCCGGTGTCGCCTCGCCCTACAATTTCAACGGCCTCGTGCGGCACTACTTCATGCGACGCGGTGCGAACGTCGCCGACATCCAGGTCAACCTCGTCGGCAAACATGAACGCAAGGCGCAGAGCCACGACATCGCTAAACGCATTCGTCCCGCCGTCACGGCCATCGCGGATCGCTACAAAGCCCGCGTCGCCATCGCCGAAGTGCCGCCCGGCCCGCCGGTGCTGCAAACGCTCGTCGCCGAGATTTATGGGCCTAACGAAGAGGCGCGATTGAAGCTCGCCGAAGCCGTGAAGACCATCTTCAAGGCCACGCCCGGCGTGGTGGATGTCGATTGGTATGTCGAGGCCGATCAGCAAAAAGCCCGCTTCATCATCGACAAAGAAAAAGCCGCGCTTCACGGCATCAGCG
>JAGKWZ010000010.1 GCA_021151605.1 Verrucomicrobiaceae bacterium | reverse complement strand
GACGGAAAAGGTTTGGTCCGTGACCGACAGACATTTGTCCGTGACGGACAAAACTGCTTCCGCCGCTGAAATTCCCACCTGCGAGAGCACCCAGGGGAAGTCATTCTGCGGCAGGTCTTCATCGGCGGGCCACTGAGAGATCTTCTGGACACTGGGGCTGTTTTCAGAAAACCTGATGCTGCCAACCGTTATTAGCACTCCAGCCCCCATGCGTCCGCTCATCCTCACTTTCGCCCTACTCGCCGTCTCCCTTTCCGCCCAGGACACTTCCCTGCACGAGTATCTCATCGATTCCGAACCGTGGAAGGAGGCTGCCTCAGGCTATGCCTTTACCGACGGGCTTTGTGTCGATGCTGCGGGGAATCTTTTCTTCACGGACGTGAAGGCGGGCAAGGGCATCTACAAGTGGGATGTGGCGACGGGTAAGGTGGATCTTTTTCTGGACAACCTCCCTGGCATCAGCGGCCTGCAAATCGGGCCGGATGGCCGCTTCTACGCCTGCCACAACAAGGAGCAACGCATCATCGCCATCACCATGAAGGGGGAGGTGGAAGTGCTGCTCACGGGCGTGAAGTGCAATGACCTCGTGGTGAGCAAGAAGGGGAACCTTTACTTCACCGAGACGCCCACGCAGATGATCCACCTGATCACGAAGGACAAGAAACACGTCGTGGCGGATCAGGGCCGCGTGGTAAAGCCAAACGGCATCACGATCTCACCCGATGAGCGCACGCTCTTCGCCTCTGAATACGGCGGGAAGCACGTCTGGGCCTGGCGGATCGAGGACGATGGCACGCTGACCGGCGGAGCCCCATTCATGACGATGTGGCTGCCGGTGGGCAAGGAGTCTGCCGCTGGCGATGGCGCGACGACGGAGTCGAAGGGGCGGATCTTTGTCACCACAGAACTCGGCATCCAGATCTTCGATCCTGCCGGGCGTCTGGCAGGCACGATCTCGAAGCCGGTAGCAGATGGCAAGGTGGTGAGCTGCGAGTTCGCCGGCAAAGATCACGATCTCCTCTTCGTGGCCGCTGGAGACAAGCTCTACAGCCGGAAGCTGAAGGTGACTGGGTATTTTCGCTAAATACCGGGGCAGAGAATGTGGTGTGAATAACAAGCTGTGGCTGTTGCAGAGAGCACCCAAGGCACTATCCTCGGCCCGCCTATGATCACCCTCCGCCACTGTCTTGCTGCTGTTAGCCTCGTTTCGGGGCTGTTAATCACTCCAGCGTCTTACTCTGCGACGGCTCCCGCCCTGCCAGTCGCGCTGGTGGGAAGCTACCAGGGGCTAATTCAAGTTCCAGGTGTTCCCGAAGGCACGCCGTTTGGCCGGATCGAATTCATCACCACCTCTGCAGGCAAGGCTACCGGCAAGCTGGTGCTGATCGACAAGAAGCCTTACCCCTTTGTCATCACGCTGACCGCGAACGATGGTGGCACCGAGGCCATCGGGACGGCCATTCTTGTCAAGAAGCTCGCCACCAAGACGACTCCCCAGGAGGATCTTCTGACGCTGAATCTCACGGTGAAGAGTGATGGCACCTTTGATTCGACAGGTAATTCAACTCTGCCGACTCTGCCTTCAGCTACTTTTGAAGAAGTGCCGGGTGCTGCCTTTAAGACGCCAGTCTTTGTGCCTGTAAAAGCCCCCTGCCCCTGGCTGGGAGCTTACACTGCCGCCTTCTCAGATGCCGAGCCTGCGGGTGCTGGCGTGCCAACTGCCTCAGGATACATGACCGGCGCAGTCAGCACCGCTGGTTTGATGACTGTCGCGGGCAAACTTGCAGATGGCACCGCCTTCACCGGCTCCATGAAGCCCTCTGCCGATGGCCGCCACTTCCTGTTCCTGACACCCTATACCACCACGATTGGCGGTTATTTTGTCAGCAGCTTCCAGCTGACTCAGCGTTCGGACAACAAATGGCATGTGGCTGACGGTACTGCCGCCTACACGAAGTGGAAAAAGGTGCCCTACTCCAAGGATAAACTCTTCCCTGCAGGGTTCGGACCGGTGGATGTGTTTCTAACCATGGCCCAGTGGACCGCCCCGGTCGGCATCTCACAAAATGTGGGTACGGTGATGGGCATCGACCGCACAAAGATCTTCGGTTTTGGTCTGGAGAACGTCATCAACACCACGACCTATGCGGCCCGTCTTCCCCTGAAACTCGGCCTGAATGCCAACAACACGTTCCGAGTGGCCGAGGGCGGCGTTGGCAGCCCTTTGATTCCGCTGACGGCCGAATGGGCCAAACGCTTCACCGGAAAGGTGGACCCTAAAACCGGCCTCATCACCCTTTCGCTGTTCATTGAGGACGTGCTGCCCATCATTCCTCCCGCCACCATAGCCAAACCTGCGGTCAAGCGCACCGTCGCCTTCAGCGGCGTGATGTTCCAACTTCTGCCGAGCGACCCGTCACCTATTGCCAGTGGCCTCGCTATTGTCCCTCCTCTTACCACCGCCGATACGACTGTCATCGGCAACTTTGGCTTCACCGGCCCGGTCCTCGTGGACCCCATCTACGCCACTGCTGCCAACACCGCCGGGAACTACACTGTCAGAGTCAACATGCTGGAGCCCGCCACCCCCACAACCACTGGCTCACCGGCGGATGAGCAAGTCGTGCCCTTCACCATCGCCAGTGACCTCAGCAGTATGAAATTTTTCGGCCGGACCATCCCGCTTAGTGGTGACTCACGTCCAGTCTCCCTGGCTTTCTCAGATGTTTCGAATAAGACGGCCTTCAACAACCTCACGGTGACCGTTTTCCTCAACACTTCGACCGGTGCCATCACGGGTATGAACGCCAACTACTACCAGGTGCAGATATCCATCCCACCGGTCATCAAAATCCGCACCTTCGATGCTGACAGCTCCCGCATCACCAAGCTGCCCTGATCCGTCGTCCAATAGATAGTCCTTCAAAAAGCCCCCGGCCCGCCAGCCGGGGGCTTTTTCATTCAGTCCACCTTCTATCAGCTTCGCTAAAATGCACTGAGGCGAGCTGGCACAATGACTTGACCCGAAATGCTGTGCTGGTTATCAGCAACGGAGACACCTATCCCTTACCAACCATGATCAAACTCACCGGCATTTCCGACGAAGCAGGCGCACCTCTTGATGTGCAAATCCAGGCCCACCAGGAACTTGGCTGGGACAGCATCGAATCCCGTGGCGTGGAGTTCGACGGCGTGAAGGGAAACCTGCATGAGATCCCCGAGGCCGTTTTTGAAAAGGTCGTGGCCCGCCTCGAAGAGAAAGGCATGAAGGTCAGCGGCTTCGGCTCACTGATTGGAAACTGGGCGAAGAAGATCGCCGATGACTTCAGCATCACCGAGGCTGAGATCAGCCGTGCGATCCCGCGGATGAACAGGCTAGGCGCCAAGCTGATCCGCGTCATGAGCTATGCCGTGTGCAAGGATGCCGATGGCAAAGATCTGGAGGAGCAGTTCGCCCCGGAGCGCATCCGCCGCATGAATGAAATCAACAAGCGCTTCGCCGACGCCGGCCTCACCGTCGTCCATGAAAACTGCATGAATTGGGGCGGCATGAGCCCCACGTATGTGAAGCGCATGGCCGAGGCTGTGCCCGGCATGAAGTGGGTCTTTGACACGGGCAATCCCGTCTTCATCGACGACCGCGACCGCCCCGGCCAAAAGCAGGACGCCTGGGAAATGTATCAGGCCGTGAAGCCTTTCATGGCCCATGTTCACGTCAAAGACGGCATCTGGGACAAGACCAAAAACGATGCCGTTTACACCTATCCTGGCGAAGGCGAAGGCCAGACCGAGCGCATCATGAAGGACCTCGTGGACACCGGTTACGAGGGCTACATCAGCATCGAGCCGCATGTGGCCGTCGTCTTTCACGGAGCTGGAGCCGCTGATGACCTCTCCCCCGAGCAGAAGGCCAAGGAGCAGTATGACAGCTACATCAAATACGGCCAGATGCTCGAAGCCATGCTGAAGCGCCTGGGCGCCAAGCTGGGCTGAGGTGAAAGGGTCAAGGAGTCAAAAGTCAAAGGGGTAAGGTTCTTAGATCGCTCGCGACCGCCCCTCTTCTTGACGGATTTGCCCCTCTTGACGACTCTTGACCTGTTCTTTTCCCATGTCTGAAGTCACCGCCATCTCGAAGTTTGCCTGCCCCGGCTGCGGAGGTGAGGCGGTATGGACACCGGCCAAGCATGCTCTCGTTTGCCCCTACTGCGGCACCGAGTCCCCCGCCGAGCTGAAGGCGGATGGCTCCTTGATCGAGGAAAACGACCTCGTCACGGCGCTGCGATCCCTCCCCGAAGACCAGCGTGGCTGGGCCGCTGTGCGGAAAACCGTGCGCTGCCAGAGCTGCCAGGCCATCTCCGTCTTCAATGAGGCGCGAGTGGCCCAGCGCTGTGACTTCTGCGGCTCGCCATCGCTCATCAATGTGGATGACATCCAGGCACCGATCCGCCCGGGCAGTGTCCTGCCATTCAAGGTGGCTGAATCCAAAGTCCGCGAAGATATCCGCCGCTGGTATGGCAGTCACTTTTGGGCGCGCAGTGACGTCGGGGACAAGGCGCTCACCGACACCCTGCACGGCCTGTATCTCCCCTACTGGACCTTCGATGCCCATGCCGAGTGCCCCTGGGAAGCCGAGGCCGGGCACCACTACTACACCACGGACAGCCAGGGCAGACGCCAGCAGCACACTCGCTGGGAATACGCCAGCGGCCATGTCAGCATGGCCTTCGATGACGTGCTAATCCCAGCCTCGAAGGGTGTGCATCCGAAGCTGCTGGAGGATCTCCAGCCCTTCCCCACCACCACGGATCTCGTTCCCTATGATCCGGGTTATCTCAGCGGCTGGGTCGTGGAGCAGTATCAGATCGACCTCATCCATGCGGCACAGGATTCACGTGATCGGATGAATTCCCGTCTTCGTGATGAATGTGCGCGTCAGGTGCCGGGGGACACTTATCGGAATCTCCAGATCAGCCCGCAGTTCAGCGCGCAGACCTTCAAGCACACGCTGCTTCCAGTGTGGCTGCTGACCTACAACTACGGCAGCAAGACTTACCAGGTGGCCGTGAACGGTAGCACCGGCAAGATCACCGGCGAGTATCCGCTGAGCTGGATCAAGATCGCCATCGCGGTGATCATCGGCCTGATCATCCTCTTCATCCTGATCCAGAACGGTGGCAAGTAAGCCGACTGGTTCTCCCAAGTTGCCATCCCTGCCTGTTGGAGAACTGGGCTACTCCAAAATCACCGTCGCACGCGAAGTTGGCTTGGTGCTGAGTTCCAGCACGGCCATGGCAGCGGCGTCGTTGGCGGATTTGGCGGTGGGCGCGAGCGACCAAGTGCGGTAGCCCTGGGCGGTGTTCAGCGTCAGGCGCACGTTGAGCCCAATTTGACTGTTGCCATTGTCCAGCGCCCACTCGTGCAGGTAGAGATAGGTGCGGGGAATGGTGAGCTGGATCTGATGACGATCTCCACCGCTGGCGGTGTGCGTGGCGCGAAACTCCTTTGCGGCAAAAGTGGCGGAGTATCCGGTGCCAAAGGCCCAGGCTGAAACATCATGCACATGCCCTTTGCCAGCGGTGGCGGGGCCGGTGACGCGAAGTGGCGCGGTGCTGCCGACTTCGAGGCGCTTGCCATAACTACGTGCGTCCAGATTCACATCGAGCTGCCACGCGGCGGCACCGGCAGCGTCCAAGAGCATTTCATCCCCACTGACATCACAGATCAGTGTGAGCTGGGAAGGGTCGGCTTTGACTTCGAGACTGACTTTGCCAGCCGTCCCAGCAGGCGGCGTGAGCGGCACGGGCTGATCCAAACCAAGGTTCCGCGCCAGGGTGATTTCGTGGGTGCTGGTCAGGGTAAGTCCAGGAGTGGTCAGGCTCAGCTTGAGAGGAGAGCGGGAGACTGGCGGGCCGTTTTGTGGGAGATCAAAGCCGAGGTCGAGTGGGTAAGCCGCGCCTGGCTTGAGATCGAATTTCCCATTTAGCGGCGTGCCGAGAAACTCTGCCTGCCAGGTGCCGCTCAGGTCTTCCTGGCTTGTATTGATGATCTGCCCGCCAGCCACGAAGCGCTGCTCTTGATTGAAGAGAGTGTCACTGCTCCAAACGATGGCTGCAGGCTGCAAAGGTGCGCGCAGTGTGGTGATGCTGGCACGCTTGCCGGAGATGATGAGCACCGGCAGGCGGGTCACACTTTCCTCCACTGGCAGGGCTGCGCCGGAACTGCGTGCGTAGCGAATGGTGACCGTCTGCTTGGCTCCTGCCGCCAGGGTAATCTCGGGCTGAAGCTCGCTTGGTTTCCAGCCTCCGGCGATGAGAGGAAGCAGGGTGAATGATTGACTCTGCTGGCCTGGATTGATCAAGGTGAAGCGTGCTTCCAGGGCGGCACCATTTTCGCTCCAGGTGGCATTTGGCGCTTCGGTGGACCAGGGGACACGAGTTGAGCCATCGAGTATAGTTTGAAAAAGAGCGCTGCCGAGCCGTGCATGTAAGGCAGGACGGGGGAGGAAAAGGCTGCCCTGAGATTCGTGAAACAGGCTGCGATAAGTCGTGATGAAGCGATCAAACTTCTGCGCGTCGTCACGAGCATCCGAAGGCGGGAGGTCCAGCAGGCGGGCCAGATCTCCGAGATCGGCAAACATCCAGCCTTCCTCCTCAGCGAGCTCACGCAGCGCATCCGAGATCGGGGCGGTGATGCCGAGGGTCGTTTCTGGTTTCGCACTCATCGGCAGCCACGGTGCGCTGAGGATGACATCTGCCTTGAGCGCCCCGGCGGCCTCCACGGCCTCACGTGTGGCATTGGCAAATGCCCTGGGCGACATGCCCGACTCCGCCTCCGCCAACCCATGGCAGATCAAAACTAAATCCACTGGCGACTGCTTTGCCACGGAGCCAAGCATCGCTGCGGTATCAACGATGCCGCCATCAGTCGAAAGGGCGCGGATCGTCAGGCTGGGTGTGAGCACATCGGCTCCAGCATTTTTTCCCGCCTCATAAATGCCGCCCGTGTAGAAAAACTGATTGGCCAGTTCACGGCAGAAATAGGCTGGAAAGGAGGACAGGACGCCCTCATTAGGGACTTCTGACCAGATCTGCATTTCCCGCTCACCCACGAGTGCGAGGATGTGGAGCGGCTCCCTTTGGGAAAGCTTCCGCCAGGCGTTTGGCAGCAGCTTTTGCAGGCGCTGCTGGCGTGCCTCGCTCAGCTCGAAGGTGTCGCGTCCTTGCGGCGACTTGGGGGCTGGCAGTCTCTTTTCCAGTTCACGGGCCTGCTCCGTCGGCGTTTGGGCGCTCAATGACCATGGGCAGGCGCTGGCAAGCAGGCCCACCGTGAGGAGGCAAAGGGGTTGGAGACGTAGCATCCTGCGTTCATCGCCGTGCCGGGCGGTTTTTTCCAGTGCAAAGACGGGCTCACTCCTCGGGTTTGAGCACGCGTGGAGCCGAGGTGAAGTCTGCTGGCAAGGTCACGCCAAAGACCTCCGGCTTCTCCAGCTTTCCACGCGCTGCCTTCGGCGCGAGCTGGTCGAAGAAGGCATCAAAACTCAGGCTGCATTGCAGGCGGCGCTGGCTGCTGTCGATCTTCGGGTTCAGCTCGATGATGGCCGAGTCAAAGGGCGGCTGGGCTTTGAGCAGCTTGGCCTGGGCGCGAGTTTCCTCGATGGACACGGACTTGTCTTTGATGACGGCGATCAGGCGCTCCAGATCCGCACGTGAGATCTGTCCCCAGAGCTTCCGCCATTGCTCCGGCTCCACACGCACAGCCTGCACGTTCACCCAGCGCTTCTGCTTTGGTGTCACCTGCTCCCAGAAACCGACGATGAGTAGAAAAGGCTCCGCAATCTCGAACTGCCGCATCGCATCACCGAGCCCGACTGGCGTGCCGTGCTTCGCCGCCTTTGGGTTCACGGGAATACGGCCATGATTCAAGTTCGCACTGGCGGGGATGTCCCACTTTTGCGTGTAACCTTTGGGCTGATAGCCGCCGAAGAAAGTATCGCGCAGCCACTTCTCAAAGATCAGGCCGTGGGACTGGACCTCGCGGGCCAGCGTGGCAGACGCTGCTATTAGAAGAATGAATAATGGCAGCGTGAACTTCATGTCACAGGCCTTTGACCTTCGTCTTCACGCGCAGCAGGAACATGTCCGCCGTGATGTAGAGCGTGCTCTTGTCTTTACCGCCCCAGGCGCAGTTGGCGGTGGCTTGTCCGGTGAGGATGCTGCCGAGGTGCTTGCCGTTCTTGTCGAGGATCAGCACGCCGCCAGGGCCGGTGGTCCAGAGATTGCCGAGGCTGTCCACTTTCATGCCATCGCAGCCGCCTTTGCGTTCGGGGGACTTGAGTTTCTGGGCATTGAAGATCTCGCGACCATTGGCTGGCTTCGGCACGATGACGCCATTGATGACACCAGCGATGTCGGCCTTGCCTTTGACGCCGAGGTCGTAGGCCATGATGCGGGTGTTGTCTTTGTCAGAGACGGCGATGTAGAGCGTCTTTTCATCTGGGCTGAGCGCGATGCCGTTTGGCCACTGGATGTCATCAATTAGAAGCATGGCCGGTGTCGTGGCTCCTGCGACGGGATGCACGGCATAGATGCCATGGTAAGGCGCATCTGGCGTGCTGCCTTTCTTCAGACCATAGGGTGGATCCGTGAAGAAAATGGTGCCCTTGCTGCTGATGACGAGGTCGTTTGGGCTGTTGAAGCGCTTGCCCTCAAACTTGTCGGCGAGGCTGGTGAACGTGCCATCCTTCTCCAGACGCGCGATGCGGCGTTCGCCATGCTGGCAGAGCACGAGTTGACCGTTGGCATCCACCGCGAGCCCATTGGAGCCCTGCCCGCCTTCGCCAGAAAGGCTGCCGCTGGGCTTCAGCACCACGGAGGCGGCTTTTTCGCCCTCTTTCCAGCCAAAGACCGTGTTCTCCGGCACATCGGAAAAGACGATGCCGCCTTCTTTCCAAACCGGGCCCTCCGACCAATTGAAGCCACTCGCGAGCACCTCGATCTTTGCGTCAGAATCGAGGAGTGAATCCAGCGCCGGATCGAGCTTTTCGATGCTGCCTTTGAACTCAGGCAGGGGATCAGCGGCCAAGGCCAAAGAACTGAGGAGGAAGGTGAGACAGACGAGCGGATTGGTTTTCATATCTCCGTGAGGCTAGCGAGCCGATTTGCGGCTGGCAAGCCTGCGGAAGATTCTGGCCGAGATAGTGGGCAAAAGCGGTTATAGTCAGGAAAGACGACCCAAGACCAACTTCCACCTTTTCCACCCTCATGTCCCTCTGCCTCTCCTTCCCCGTCACAGGCAATCCTGCCGAAGTTCTCGAACTCATCGAGCGCCCTCTCGCTCCACTTCATGGACATGAAGTCCGAGTAGCGATGCGCTATGCGCCGATCAATCCGGCCGACATCAACTTCATTGAGGGCAATTACGGACGAGCCGCACATCCGCCAGCCATTCCTGGGCATGAGGGCTGCGGCGAGGTCGAGGAAGTCGGCCCCGATGTCGTGTCTTTGAAGCCGGGCGATGTCGTGATCCCGCTGCTGAGTGCCGGATGCTGGGCGCAGCACATGACCGCTGCTGAGCATCACTTTGCCCTCCTGCCGGGCGGCATCGACCGCGTCCAGGCCGCGATGCTGCGCATCAATCCCGTCACTGCCTGGCATCTGCTCACCCAGCATGTGGAGCTGGAGCCCGGAGCCTGGGTGATTCAAAATGCTGCCAATTCCGGCGTCGGGCGCGCCGTCATCCAGATCGCCAAAGCTCGTGGTTTGAAGACGCTGAACTTCGTCCGCCGGCCAGAGCTTGTCGCCGAGTTGCTGGAACTCGGAGCGGATGTGGTCGTGCTCGACAACGATGAAGGCCTGCTTTCTGCGAAGGCTGTGCTCGAAGGTCAATCGGTGCAACTCGCGGCCAACGCCGTCGGCGGTGACAGTGCCATTCGGCTAATGGACCTGCTTTCGCCGGAAGGCATGATGGTCACTTACGGGGCCATGAGCCGCCGCAGTCTGAAGGTGCCGAATAAGTTCCTCATCTTCAAAAATCTCCGCCTCCATGGATTGTGGATCACGAAGTGGTTCGAGAAAGCCAGCTCCGCCGAGCTTTATCAGGCTCTGGAGCCGTTGGCGAAGATGATTCTCGATGGCACCCTCTACACTGCTACGGAAGAGGTCATTCCCATGAAAGAGCATCGCCGGGCCATGCAGCGTGCCATGGAGGGCGGACGGAAAGGAAAGGTCATCCTCGACCTGTCTTAGCCAGGGATCACTTCACCATTTCCGAGGCGGCGAGCTCGACGAAGACATCTTCCAGACTTGGAAGCTGGCGGTGAAGTTCGCGAATCTTCCATTTCTGACGCAGCGCCAGATCCATGAGAGGCTCGCGAACATCGCTGCGGGCTTCGACTCGGAGTGTGATCATCCGCCAGCCGTTTTCTTCACCATCCTGGGTGACTTTGCGCACGCTTGGCAGCGCTTCGAGCTGGGTGAGCACATCTTTCCCTTCCGCCTGCATTTCGAGCTGCACCACCGAAGCGGCGCGGAGCTGGCGGGTGAGTTTGTCGGGCGTGTCATTGGCCAAAATGCGGCCACGATGGATCATCAGCACGCGGTCGCAGACAGCCTCGACTTCCTGAAGGATGTGGGTGGAAAGCAGGACCGTATGGTTTTGCTTCAGGTTGCTCAGCAGCTCACGCACCTGGCGGATCTGCACAGGATCGAGTCCGTTGGTCGGTTCATCGAGGATGAGCAGCGGCGGCTTGTGCAGCAGGGCATCTGCCAAAGACACGCGCTGGCGGAAGCCTTTGGAAAGGTGGCCGATCAGGCGGCGGCGGACATCGGAGATCGTGCAGAGATCCATCACCTCACCCACGCGAGTCCGCAGCGTGCGGCCTGAGAGACCTTTGAGTTCGCCACGGAAGCGGAGGTATTCTTTGACCCGCATGTCCGTGTAAAGCGGTGCCGTCTCCGGCATGTAGCCCACGGATTTCCGCACCTCGATCGACTCATGGAAGACATCATGCCCATTCACAGTCGCCCGACCGCTCGTCGGCGGCATGTAGCCGGCGAGGATGCGCATCGTCGTGGATTTTCCCGCACCGTTCGGCCCTAAAAAGCCGACAATCTGCCCTGGCTCAATACGGAAGCTGAGGTGATCCACCGCCGTGCGGCCAGCATACTGCTTCGTGAGGTCCTGGACTTCGATCATTCGGGGAGGTGGCTGGGTGAAAAAGGATTAATTGTATCGGTGAAGCCCCAGTTAAACCGGTGCGCCGGGCGATGGCAACCCTGGAAAGACGCCGCGCAGAAGTAGATCGAGCTTCCATGTTCGGTTTCAGGCCGGGCCTTCCTCCTGGGAATGAACTCCGAAGTTTGTTTTTGCAGTGGTGCGCCGGGCGGTCGTAAAAATGAGGCAGGGCAAGTGATCGGGATAGCGAAATAAGTGTGATAATTAATCTCTGAACCTTACCTGCATGTCTAGATTACGTGGTCCATCTGCTGGCAGGTAACTTTCGAAGCCTATCGACGAGGTGATTTGGTTCACCTTTTTCCAGTAGAGTGATTGCGGGAGCCACTAGTTTTTCAAGTAGCTCGAAAGCCTCCTCTCTTTGCCCAAGTGCGTAAACAATTTGATCTGTGGAGTCACTCAGTATTTCCAAGCAATTCCTCAAAGGTTTTGGGGCACCACATGCTGCTTCCAGTCCAATCCCAGCATTGCACGCCAATGTAACTACCCACTGATCGAATTCATCAACATCGGGAATCAGCGAGTGATCGAACTTAATCGTTGGCGTTTTGGCATACCTCAGTTCTTCCCAGAGCAAATCTAGCAGCTCTCGATATTTTTCAGAATGAGGCCAGTTGGAGAGCTCGCAGAAACGATTAAAGTCTCGATACCCAACTTCGCATAGGAACGCTGCTGCAAGCCTTTGGCAATGAGCGCTAAGCCGAAACATTCTTTTTTGAAGGCATATCCAGTCCATGGTTATTTAAGTTCTGGAGAATGGGGCTCATTACACCAAACAAGACAATTCTTGATTGAATGATCGCGCTTCTCGATTCGGCCCTTAGCGCTGCTTAAACTTAGCCGAATAAGCCTGCTCCACCCATCGGGGAATTGAGAAATTAAGGACGCCCTGGCCTTGCCACTTTGAAATCACGGCCTACGACTCGACAGACCCCACCCGCACTCTCTTTCCACCATGATCACCGGACATCATCTCATCGCAGGCCGTGAAGCCGCTGCCACGCACTCTCCTTTTCAGGCTGAAAACCCGACCACGAGTCAGAAGCTGGAGCCCCACTTCGGTGAGGCCACGCTGACGGAGGCCGATGAAGCTCTGCAAGCCGCCGATGGTGCTTATGATAACCTGCGTCTGGCACCTACTGAGACGCGTGCGCTGCTGCTGGAAGCTCTGGCTGATGAGATCCTCGCCCTCGGCGATGAACTTCTGAACCGCGCTCATGCCGAAACCGCGCTGCCCATGGCCCGCCTGACTGGCGAGCGTGGTCGCGCCATCGGCCAGTGCAAAATGTTCGCCGCGCTGATCCGTGAAGGTTCCTGGGCCGGCCTGAGCATCGACCGCGCTTTGCCCGAGCGTGTGCCTGCTCCGAAGCCAGATGTGCGGAAGATGATGGTGCCACTCGGTCCTGTGGTGGTCTTTGGCGCGAGCAATTTCCCCTTCGCCATCGGCGTCGTCGGCACTGACACCGTCTGCGCTATGGCCGCTGGCTGCCCCGTCGTGGTGAAAGGCCACCCTGCTCACCCCGGCACCTGCGAGCTGCTCTCCCGCGCCATGTTTGCGGCGCTCAGGAAAGTCGGCCTGCCGGATGCCTGCTTCTCACTCCTGCAGGGCCGCAGCCATGAGCTTGGCCGCGCGCTTGTCGAGCATCCGCTGACGCAGGCCGTGGCTTTCACCGGCTCCATGAAAGGTGGTCGAGCCCTGATGGACATCGCCGCTGCACGTGAGCATCCGATCCCGGTGTATGCCGAGATGGGCTCCATCAATCCCGTCTTCCTCCTCCCTGGCGCACTCAAAGAACGCGCCGCCAAGATCGGCGAAGCCTACATCGGTTCCGTGACCATGGGTGTGGGCCAGTTCTGCACCAATCCAGCCGTCGTGCTCGGCATCAAGGGCGCGGATCTCGGCACCTTCCTGCAAAGCGCCGCCGATAATGCCGCCAAAGTCGCCCCGCAGACCATGCTGCACCGCGGCATCTGCGAGACCTACGAGGCTGGCACCGCCGTCTGGCACACGGTCGGCGGGGTCAAGATGGTCGGTTCTTCGGCGGCTGAGCCGAACAGTGACGCAACTCAGGCCGCCTGCCGTATCTTCAGCACCAGTCTCGATGTGCTGGAGGCCAATGAGGAACTCCGCCGCGAGGTCTTCGGCCCCTGCTCCATCGTGGCCGAGTGCGCGTCTCTGGATGACATGCTCCGTTTTGCCAGCAGCCTCGACGGCCAGCTCACCGCCGCCCTGCACGGCACGCCCGAAGACCTCCGCGAATTCGCTCCGCTCGTGCGACTTCTGGAGCGGAAGGTAGGCCGTCTTATCTTCAATGGCTTCGGCACCGGCATTGAGCCCTGCCCTTCCATGCATCACGGCGGTCCCTATCCTGCGGCCAGCCACAGCTACTTCACCAGCATCGGCACGGACAGCATCCAGCGCTTCGTCCGCCCGGTCAGTTACCAGGGCTTCCCGGATGACTGCCTGCCTGCTCCGCTGCAAAATGCCAACCCAGGTGGTGCCATGCGTCTCGTGGACAGCGTCCTGACCCGTGATGCGCTCTAGTTTATTCCATCTTGCCACTCACGGCGGCCCCTGCTAAATCCATCTCTGTTATGGCAAAAATCCAATTCACCACCCCCGAGGGACAATCCGGCGAAGTCGAACTCAGCTCCGAGCGTCTGACGCTGGGCCGTGCCGATGACAACAGCATCGTGCTCCCACACGATTCGATCTCCAGTCACCACGGTGAATTTATCTTTGATGGCAATGCCTGGATCTTCACCGATCTCGGCTCCACCAATGGCACCTCCGTCAGCGGACAACGTGTAGAAAGTCTGGAAATGGCCAGCGGTGGCAGCTTCAACATCGGCCATGTCGAGGTCGTCTTCTACGGCGACTATGCGGATGAAGCCGATGCCTATGCTCCCGCCACCCGCACCATGACCAGCAAAGGCTACGGTGCCATCGCCATCGACCGCAGTGCTCGCAAGGGCTTCGGACCGAAGCCGAAGCCGAAGAGCAACGGCTACGGCCCGCTCTATGCCGTGGGTTTCCTAGCGCTTGCAGCCATCGGCTACGCCATCTTCACCTTCATGAACCTCTCCGCCTGATGCGGAATCACGAGGCCGGAAAATTGCTGTCGGCCTGAACGGCTGACAGCTTTTCTTTTTTGTCCCCCCAACTCAACCTAGCGGCCTCATGCCGCGATCACTCCAAGTAATGTCCAATACCATCGTAGTCGGCGCCCAGTGGGGCGATGAAGGAAAAGGCAAGATCGTCGATTTCCTCACTGAAAACACCGACGTCGTCGTTCGTGCCGCCGGCGGCAGCAATGCAGGTCACACCGTCATCAGCAACGGTCAGAAATACATCCTGCACCTCATCCCCAGCGGCATCCTTTGGGAGGACAAACTCTGCATCATCGGCAACGGCGTCGTCATTGATCCCTTCGGCCTTCTGGAAGAAATGGCCAAGCTGCGCAGCCAGGGCGTGAAGATCAGTGCCAAGAACCTGCTTATCAGCGAAACGGCCCATCTCGTGATGCCTTACCACAAGGCTCTCGACCGTGCGCGCGAAGCCAAACGCGGAGCCAAAGCCATCGGCACCACCGGACGCGGTATCGGCCCTGCCTACGCCGATAAAATCGAGCGCAACGGCCTCCGCGCCATCCTACTCACCCAGCCTGAAAAACTCGCCGTCGAGCTTCGCGAACGCATCATCAGCAACAACGAATTCATCGTCGCCGCTGGCATCGAAGCCGTTCCAGTCGAGGAAACCATCGAAAAAGTGCTCGCCGCAGCCGCCACACTCGCCCCGCACATCACGAACACCGTCGTGGCCTGCCACGAAGCCATCCAAGCTGGCAAAAACCTCCTCTTTGAGGGCGCTCAGGGCACCTATCTCGACATCGACCACGGCACCTATCCCTTTGTCACCAGCTCGAACACGACCTCCGGCGGTGCCTGCACTGGTTCCGGCGTGCCACCGCGCATGATCGATAAAGTCGTCGCCGTCTGCAAAGCCTATACCACCCGTGTCGGCAGCGGTCCCTTCGTCACGGAAAATGACGCCATCGGCGACATGCTCCACAACATGGGCCGCGAATTCGGTGCTACCACCGGCCGCGCCCGCCGCTGTGGCTGGCTCGATGCGGTGCTTCTGCGTTACGCCGTCATGGTCAATGGCGCGGATGAACTCGCCATCACCAACCTCGACGGGCTGGACGGCCTCGACGAAGTCCAGATCTGCACCGCCTACGAACTTCGCGGGCAGACGCTGAATTACCCGCCAAGCACCATCGAAGACATCGAAGCCTGCGTGCCCATCTATGAGCGTCATCCTGGCTGGAAGACCGATCTCAGCCAGATCAAAAACTTTGCCGACCTTCCCCCGCTGGCGAAGTCCTACCTGAAGCGTGTGGAAGAACTCACCGGAGCCAAAATCAGCCTCCTGGGCATCGGCCCAGCCCGCGAGCAGACTCTGGTCGCGTAATTGTCCCCTCCAACGAAAAAGGCAGGCCTCCAAAGCCTGCCTTTTTTCGTGCCCAGATCTGACCTAAAAAAACGAGTGCCGTTCAGGGCACTCGTGATTCAAAAGGCAAAATGGTGCGCGGTGCAGGGTTCGAACCTGCGACCCCTGCCGTGTGAAGGCAGTGCTCTACCGCTGAGCTAACCGCGCGGAATTTTGTGGGCGGGAGTCTTAGTTGCTGCCGGAGTCTTTGCCAGTTCTTTTTTCAGGCTTTGCGTGCCTAAGGGTACATGATCAGTTCTCCTCCGCTGTCGGCACTGGGATGAGCAGCAGACCGTGCGGCTCGAACTTCACAAAATTAGCGATGTTTCGTGTCGCCACGCGGTCTCCGTGAGCCATGGCACAGGCGGCGATCATGCAGTCAGCATGGGAGCCTCGTTTGCGGCCCGTGTAGTGAAAAAGGCGCGATGCCTGCTCAGCCTGCCTTTCACCGAAGTCGAGGATGCGGCCCTCGAAGACTGCTCGGATGGTTTCCTTTTGCTGCTTTGTGTGAGGGCCGTTGAGAAACTCCGACCAAGCGATGGCGGACACGGCGAGCTTTTCACCTTCTTCCAGCCACCTGCGGATCACCGCGATGTGCGGCGACCCGATGGTTGCGAGATCAATGATGAGATTGGTATCCAGGTGGATCATACTTCCCACCAGTAGCGTTTGGCATCCCGCTCGGCACTGACTTCATCCTTGAAGGCGTTGGCCTCCTGGAGGGTCATGCCGCCGCCGTTTTGGAGCCAATCAAGAGCTTGGAGTGGTTTGGGGCAGTTGTCTTTCATGTCTTCATCCTCCTTCATTTTAGCGACAGCTCTTCTCATGATCTCGGACTTCGAGAGGGCGAGCTTTTTAGCTAGGATATCCAAGAATTGAATCGTGGACTGATCCAGGGCCATGCTGGTTCGTGATAGTGCGTAACTCATGTGGTAATGTGTTATGCGTCAAAAAATGCTCAAGAGCTTTTTCCGGCCTTTTTCACGGCAACCATCTCCCAAATCCCCTGCACATGCTCCCAGCGGCGAATGGCGGTATCGAGCAGGAAAAGCAACAGCAGGGCGATCACGAGGGGAGGCCAAAGCTCCACATACTGCACGGCGCGGGTGGTGCTGAGGTCGGGGAGAGTGGCGGAGGTCATCATCGTGCCGCCTGTGATCTTCACGGCCTCGCTGAGCAGGGCTTCATTCACAGTGCCTAGGCTGGCTTCGCTGCTGGGATTGTGCACGAGGCCCGCCGACACCATCTCGGCTCCGCTTTGGGCTCGCACGAGATAGACGCCTGGCTGATCGGGACGGAAGCTGCCTTCATACAAACCGGGGCCGCTTTGGCTCAGGGCGATCTTTTGCAGCGGCTTCAAGGGCGCGCCGAGTGCGTCGGCGGCGATGAAGAAGATCTCGGCATCGACACGGGCGTCGTTCGCACGGGTTCCGGCGTCTTCCTGTAGATCGACACGGAGCTTCGCTTCATCGCCATCGGTCTCGGCGGAGAGATCCATGTGGCGGCCCTGTGGAGGACGGGCGGTCTCGCGCAGCACTTGCGACCAGAAGCGGCTGAAGCCCGGCCAGCGGGTGATCCAAAGCGAGCCCCAGCGGCTCTTCGCATCGCTGGTGAAGGCGGTGACTTTTCCCAAACCGAACCTCCAATGCGCTAGCAACGGGTCGCCGAGATCGGTGACGAGTGGGATCTGCGCAGTGGCTTTGCGCAGAGTTTTCACATAGCCAAGTAGGGCAGGGGTGGACTTCCAATCTTCAAAGCCTGCGAGCATGGGGTGCTTCTCCACAAAATCGGACTGGAAAGGCTCCTCGCGGATCATTCGTCCCGTGTGCATGAGGGTGTCCTGGGTGAAGATGCGCGTGATCGTGCTCGCATCCATGGTGCTGTAGCTCTGCCCGCCGCCAGCACTCGCGATGGCCTGCAATAGCGCGACATGCGAGCCTTCGCCAATCGCCACGGTGGAGATGGTCATGCCCTCGCCGCGACACTGAGAGGCGAGCCCCTCGTAGCCGCTGCCGGAGGTCTGGCCGTCGGTGAGGATGATCATGTGTTTCACTTTAGCCTTCACGCGCTGGAGGGCGATCCGGGCTTGTTCAAAGGCGGGCTGCAAGTTCGTGCCACCTCCAGAAGCGACAGCGGCGATTTGCCCCGCCACGGCAGCGGTGGAGGTGAGGCGCGTCATCGGCGCGACAACATGAGCTTCGCTGTCAAAAGCGAAGACGCCGATGAAGTCGTTCTTCCCCAGAACCTCGGCGGTGGCGATGGAGGCGCTCTTCGCCATCTCCAGCTTCTCTCCCGCCATGGAGCCCGAGCGGTCGATCACGATGGCGACGGCGGCGCTCTGCTTTTCCTCTTCATCGGGTGATTTCAGCCGCACGGGCAAAATTTCCTCAATGGGTGTACGGTAGTAGCCACCGACGCCAAAGCTTTGCGGCCCGCCGAGCATGATCAAGCCGCCGCCGAGCTTGTCCACATAGTCGCGCATGGCGTTCATGGTAGGCTCGCCGAGCTGATGCGCGGGGACATCGCTGAGGATGATGCCGTCGTAGCCGGAGAGGGCCTCAAGCGTGCCGGGGATGCCGCCGGGCTGGCGGAGTTCGAGCTGCACGCCTTCCTTTTCCATGGCCTGCATGAGATACTGGCCTTCCGTGGGATCGCTCTCGATGTAAAGCAGCCGGAGTCTCCCGCGCACATCCACGAGCGTCAGGGCGCTGTTGTTCGCGGGCAAAGAATCACCCGCGATGTCTTCGAGCACGGCGCGGTATTTGTAGATGTTTCGCACGCCGGGCGTGCGGGTGAAGGTCTCGCTCTGCGGCTTGCCGGGTTTCAGCGAGACGCTGCGCTGCTCCACCTGCACGCCGTTTTCATAGAGCTTCAGCGTGCCTGCGGCCTCGATGGTGGACTCAAGCTGCGCGGTGAGTTTTAAAGTGGCTCCCTCGGTAAGTCGGGAGCGATTTGGCGTAAGCTGGAGCACCCGCGCATCCGGCTTCTGCGGCCCGGCGATGGGGATGGCATGGAGCCGCGTGCCCGATACCGCTGCATCCTGCGCCGCGCTGAGAAGGCTGCCGCGTGTCTCGTGACCATCGCCGATGAGGATGAGATCGCGACTCGCCCCAGCCGGGAAGAGCGCGAGCGCATAGTCGATGGCGGCGGAGTAGTGGCTGTCGCCGCCACGATCCTTTTGCCAAAGCAACTGCTGGGTGGGATCGGGCGGCCTGTCACTGCTCAAAAGCTCCGGCTGGCTGCCGAGTCGGACCAGGAAAGTCTCCGCCGAGCCACCGGCCTGCTTTTGGATTTGCTGCGCGGTATCGAGCGCCTTCGTTAGCCCCTCCGCGCCCATGCTTTGACTCGCATCAATGATGATCCCAAGTGCCTTTTTACCCGTCTGTGTCACCCTTGCCGGACCGGCCAACGCCAGCAGCGCCAGCAGCACGATCAGCGCCCGCGTGATGAGTAGCAGCCGCTTCCTCAAACCATGCATCGGATGCGCCGAGCGGCTCTCAAACCATAGCAGCAGCGCAAACGCGGGCAGCGCGAGCAGGAGTAGTTTAGGGTGAGCCCAGTCCATCAGGTGAGAAGCGCCCCGACTTCATCACGCTGCGGCCTGAGTGCAACCGGGTTTGTGATGCTGTGAAGCTTTGAGTTCATGGGGTTTTGCTTCTTGTCATTCCGTGTATGAGGCGGATAGCACAGGTCCGTTTATGCGAAAATCCACCCTTCATCTTCTCGGTCTCTGCACTCTCGTGACTCTGTCTGCGGAGGCGCAGGTGGGTGTCTCGCCGAGTCAAAGTTCGGGGCTGCTGCGGGAGCTGAGGGATCGCACCGGCGAGGTCGCGAAGGAAGACCCGCTGGGGAAGGATCGCCTGCTTTTGGACCAAAGCCACCCGACAAAATGACCTCGGGGCAGCGGTAACTTGGCAGATGCGGACGGACCTGTCTCTGACGCTGAATTACAACTGGGCCTCGTCGAGCCCAGTGCGGAGTGTATTTGGTGACTTTGGTGAACGTGACATTCATTCCGTGCTCGCCAGCCTGAGCTGGGATGCCTGCAAGGCGGCACGCCTGGGGATCGAGGGTGGGTATGCCTGGACGGCTTACGAGAGTGACTTCAATGCAGATGGTGAGCAATGGCACGCGGGTCTGTTTGCCGAGATCAGTCTGCCTTTCGAGCATCGACTGAGGCTGGATGCAGGCGTTCAGGGCATGAGTTTTGAGCGTCTGCCAGACGCTATTGTTTTGGTCGGGGGTAATCCTTTTGATGGTATACCTGCACATTGGATTCGAACCAACACGGGTGATACCGCAGACTTGGGCCTTGCTCCCTTCTACACTCTGGCTCTGAGTGGTCGGCTTTCGAAAAACGTGGTTCACGAATTGTCGGCGGGTTATGAGGCCAATCTGGCTCTGGTGAGCAATTATTTGCAGGCTCATTTTGTGAACTACGGCATTCAGACCGCGCTGTGGCGAGGTGCCAGCCTGGGCGTCAGCGGCCACTTCGAGATGGCGGAGGATTCCGGCGGTTTCTTTGCCAGAGATACCACTGCCTATGGCGGAGTTACCAGACTCCAGCAGGCTTTTGGAAAGCTGACTTTGTCTGCGAGTTATGGCTTCACCCACTTTGAAACGGACAGCCAGCCGCAGGCTGAGGCGGGAGTCTCGGGAACCACGGACCAGCAGGCGATGGGGCTGACGGCTGCCTGGCAGCTTTGCCCGAAATCCTCGCTCTACCTTGGCTGGCAGCGCATCAGCACGGAGCTGGAAGGCGCTGATGAGACTGCTGAGCAAAATCGCGCCATGATCGGGATGCGGGTGCTATTCTAAGGCTGGATTTCGAAGTTCCTTTGGGGCAGCAAAACGCTCGTTACTGAAACTTTCGGAATCCGGGTGAAGCCCATCTGCTACCTCTGGTTTCATTGGTGACACAAAAAAGCGGACATTCCGGGTAGGAATGTCCGCTCTGAACTGAGCAATTGAGGCTGACCGACAATTAACGACTGCCAGGCATCATCTGGCCGTAGCGGCCACTGCCTTCCCATTTGGCGGGGCGATTCCAGGGCATGGTGCTGTCAGCCACTGGCGGGGGCTTGCGCTCACGGCGCTTCGGCTCATCAGAAGATCCGCAGGAAACCAAGGAAGCGACTGCGATGAGCAGGAGGAGGGCGGTGAGAGGGAGACGTGTTGTCATGGGAGGCTCGGGCCACGCTGTTACGCGTGATCCAGGGTCATTGATGCAGGTTTTCCAGGATGACTCGGTCACCAGGGGCGATGCGCATGCCCTGGGCGAGAGTTTCCGGAAGGATGTTTGCCACCGTGCGGTTGTCCTGAACGGAGAGGATGCTGAGCTTGCCCACGGTCCGATTGCCACGGGTGACAAGAAGCTTGGTTGCTTCGGTGATTCCGCCGGTCTGGCCGGCATCGACCACCACAAATCCCCAGGCGGTATTTACGGCGACGATGCGAGCGACGAGGCTGTTGCGATCAAAGGATTTTTTGCGGTCCTCGATCTTGCGAACGACTTCTTCATAAGCCTTGCGGGCATCTCCCATCTTGGCTTCCTCGACTTCGGCTTCTTTTTTCTTCAACTCCACCTGGGCCTGAAACTCAGCAGTGGCCTTTTTCATGCCATTGATTTCCTCGACCATGGTCTCTGGTTTCATGCCCTGTGGCAGTTTGGCGAGACGAATGCGCTGGTCAGCAAGTTTTTTGCTGGCTGCATCGAGCTGGTCCTGGTCGCGTTTCAGATCGTTTTCGACCTGGGCGAGCTTCAGCTTCTGGCTTTTCAGTTTCTCACCTTCGATGTCTAGCTCTCCCTGAACGGTGGCAATGTTTGCGACAACGCCATTCACATCAGTGACGACTTTATTGGCGTCATTGAGGGCAGTTTGAACCTGCATGTTTGCGACGGCGACTGCGGTGCGGACGCGGGTGAACTCACGGCCGTTTTGATAGGCAAAGAACGCTGAAACCAGGATGATGACGGCGCTAAGGATGAAAAGGACTTTTGTCATGGAGGGAGGAGACTTGAAAGGTGGGGAAACCGGGGACAGGAGTCAGACGGATGCGATCAAGGTTTCGGGGCGGGTGCAGCGCCAAAAGGGTCTGCCGTGTTGGGTTTGTCAGCAGTGCCAGCGGGCGCAGCTCCTGGGGCTGGAGCAGGGGCGGCACCAAAGGGATCTGAACTCATGGCTGGAGCCGCTGCTGGGGCTGCGGCAGGTGCTGGAGCGGCACCGAAGGGATCGGAGCTCATGGCTGGAGCTGCGCCCGGCGCAGGGGCAGCACCGAAGGGATCTGAACTCATAGCTGGAGCGCTAGGAGTAGGTGCAGGGGCGGCCGGAACAGCAGCAGGAGCGTCACCAGCTTTACCTGGGGCAGGTGCCGGAGGAGTGGCCACCTGGGCGGAAGCAACAACGGTGTCACCTGTGCGGATTGCCTGTCCTGCGGCAAGGGAACCAGGGATCAACTCGGCGATGGAGCCATATTGTTCGACGTTCTTCACCTTGATTTTAGCGATTACATCCTTGCCGCGCTTCACTTCGAGATCTGCGTTGGCGAAGACACCACCGGAATTGCCCTTGTTAAGAATCACGAAATCCCATTCAGGGAAATACTGGGAAACTCGGGCGGTGAAGGTGGGATCGACGACACCACGGCGGCCACGGGCTTCGGTTTCACGAAGCTTTTCGGTGCTGGCGACGAGGCTGGTGTAGGCTTCCTGCGCGGCCGCGAGGCGCTGCGTTTGGTTGGCGACTGCTGCCTCGGCTTCGGCCTGATCCTTTTTGAGCTTTTCGATCTGAGTGATCAGCTTCTCGATATCGCCTGCATCTTCGATCTGCTTTTCTACAGCGGCCACCTGCTGCTGGATCTGGTCGAGATTGCCTTTGATGATGCCGTGGGAGACTTCCTTCTCCTGAACTTGGACACCGAGTTTCACGGTCTCCTCTTTTTGTGCAGCTAGGTCCTTTTGCACGGCCTCCAGGGCAGTCTTTTTGGCCACGAGGGCCTCTTCGCCCTGCTTTTTAGATTCCTGGGCTGCTTTCAAGTTAGCCTTGGCATTGGATTCGCGATCACGCTCTGCCGCGAGGTCTTTTTGATTGGACCAAGCGAAGTAGCAGGAGGCACCGAGGCAGGCAGCGGCGAATATAGAGAGGATCTTCCAGACCATGATTATGAGTGAAAAAGGTGAATTAGACGGTCTTTCTACCGAATCCCTGCTTTTTCGACAACACCAATTTTCAGATTGGCTCATTTACCTTCCGAATCGGGGCTTGGATTCTGGCTTGCACAACAAGTCTGACACGCCTATCTCGGCCTTGTCAGGGGCCGCAGATGTCCAGCTCGCGAACCCCGCCAGGTCCGGAAGGAAGCAACGGCAGCATGCCTGTCCATGCTGCGGTTCCCTGACACTTTTCTTTTTCCGAAGGCGTCTGCGCCCGGCGCAACATCAACATTTGCAGCCCGTGGCGGTCTCGACAGCATGGCGGGCGACTCATCCAACCCCTCCCGCATGGCCTCCACAACCGCTCCCGCTACCTCCAAAGGCATCTGTTACCTCGTCGGCTCCGGCCCTGGTGATCCCGGCCTGCTCACGATCAAGGGGAAGGAGTGCATCGAGGTAGCCGATGTGCTCGTCTATGATTACCTCTGCAATCCAGAGTTCCTCCGCTATGCGAAAGAGGGCACGGAAAAGATTTATGTGGGAAAAAAGGCAGGCGACCACGCGCTGCCGCAGGACCAGATCAATGCGCTGATCGTCAAACTGACCCGCGAGGGCAAGATCGTCACCCGTCTGAAAGGCGGAGACCCGGTTCTCTTTGGCCGTGGCGCTGAGGAGGCTGCCGAACTTGCCGAGGCCGGCGTGCGCTTTGAGATCGTGCCCGGCATCACCAGTGCCATCGCCGCTCCGGCTTATGCGGGCATCCCGGTGACGCACCGCGATCATGCTTCCCAGCTCACCATTTTTACCGGCCATGAGGACCCGACGAAGGCTGAGACGAGCCTCGACTACGCAAAGCTCGCCGCTGCCGATGGCACGAAAGTCTTCCTCATGGGTGTGGAGCGTATGGCGGAGATCACGGGCGAATTTCTAAAGCATGGCGCGAACCCTGACACGCCCATGGCCCTCGTCCGCTGGGGCACACATGGAAAGCAGCAGACTCTCGTCGCCACGCTCAGCACCATGGCGCAGCGGGTGAAGGAAACCGGGTTCAAAGCGCCCGCCGTGGCCGTGCTGGGTGATGTCGTCACCGAGCGCTCGAAGATCAACTGGTTCGAAAACCGCCCCCTCTTTGGCAAAAAGATCGTCGTCACGCGCACCCGCCAGCAGGTCGGCGTGCTCAGCCGGAAGCTGCGTGACCTCGGCGCGGATGTCATCGAACTGCCGACCATCCGCATTGAGGAACCGATCGATCTCCTCGGCTTCGGCGAGCTGGTGCAGGACTGCCACACCTACGAGTGGATCGTCTTCACCAGCCCAAATGGGGTCGATGCCTTCTTTAAGATGTTCGACAAGCTCTTCAACGACGCCCGCAGCATCGGCGGCGTCCGCATCGCCTGCATCGGGCCCGGCACGGCTGAAAAAGTCCGCGCCCGCCACCTCGCTGTGGATTTGATGCCAGAAAAGGACTTCGTGGCCGAAGGGCTCGTCAAAGCCCTGGGTGACTACCAAAACATGGAGCATGTCTCCGTGCTTTGGGTAAAAGCGGAGGAAACACGGGATGTCATCTCCAAGGAACTCATGAAAATGGGTGCCATCGTGGATGAAGCCATCGCCTACCGCACTGTGCCTGAGAAGGATGACAATCTCGAAGCTCTGGCCCGCCTGAAGAACGAAGGTGCAGACATGATCACCTTCACCAGTGCCAGCACGGTGGATCATTTCATGGACCTCGGTGTGCCATTGCCAGAAGGCTGCAAAGTGGCCTCCATCGGCCCCGTGACCTCAGAGGCAGTGAAAAAGCACGGCCTGAAAATCGACATCGCCGCCGAAGTGCACAGCATCCCCGGCCTGGTGGATGCCATCACTCGGTATTGGAAGTGAGGTCGCGAGACTTTTCAAAGCCATCATCATGCGCTGTTCGCCCCAGATCGTTTGATGAAGGGGCTTCGGCTCACACCAAAATTTATTCTTACCACCAAGCAGCAGTTTGGATGAAGGATTGATGTGAACTGCGTGGTCGGGTAAATGCTGTAAGCATGGCCCCCTCACCCGCTCCCGAACGAATTCTGCCCACAAAGCTGGTCGGCCATCAGAACCGAATGCGTCAGGCGCTGGGTTCGTTTCTCAAGATCTTCTGTTGGTGGCGGGCGCTGCCGCAGATGGAACCTGTGCCGGTGGTGAAGCGTGGCAGGAGCACGACTCTGATCGTGGTGCTTCATGCTTACACCCATGTGAGGGCGGACATGGAGGGTATCTGCCAGGTAGTGGCCGCAGCCTGTGATGATGCTGACCTGCTGGTGCCGGAGATGCCTTTTGATACATTTTCCATGCAGACAGCGGAGCATGTCTGTGCCTCGGTGAAGCAGCAGGTCGATGCGGCCTGGGAGGCTGGGCAGTATGAACGCCTCATCGTCACAGGTCACAGTCTCGGCGCGCTGGTGGCGAGGCGGGTCTGTCTGCTGGGCTGGGCGGACAAGGTCAAGTCTCCCTGGGTGGACGCCATCGCGCGCATTGTCCTCTTTGCTCCCTTCAATCGCGGATGGAAGCCGACGAATCACACGGCCATCCCCACCCTGATCGGCTTTTGGGTAGGTGGGGCCGTGGCTTTCGTCATCAAACAATTCTGGGGGCGGAGGCCGCTCATCTATGACATTGCCGAAGGGGCTGTGTTTTTAAACAACCTGCGGCTGGAATGGCACGAGATGCGCCAGTCCCCCAGCTGCCGCTGGCCGGTGATCCAGCTTATGGCGACGCGGGATGATCTGGTGGCACCTTCAGACACAGTCGATCCCGCCGCTGCGGATGATGATTACCGGGTGCTGGAAGTGCCTGACACAGGCCATGCCGACATCGTGAAGGTGGATGTGCATGAGCCTGGCCTGAGCGATGCTGAACGCGGCATCCGGCAAAGGCGCGCTGAGCTGATTTACAAGGCATTCATGGCCTCCATGGATGAATTGAAAGGCCTCCAGGCGCAGTTGGGAGAGGAATTCCAGCCCTGGAAGCATGACAGCGAGCGGCTGAAGGTGACGGATGTGGCCTATGTGATTCACGGCATCCGGGATGAGGGCTGGTGGACGGCGCGGATCGCGGGCAGAATCAAACAACTCGGCGATGAGAAGGAGGGGGAAGGCTGTGAGAATCCGCGCTTCTTTGCCACGGAGACGTCGTCGTATGGCTATTTCCCGATGCTGCCTTTTGCGCTGCCGGCAAAGCGGCTGGAAAAGATGGGCTGGCTGGTGGATCAGTATGTCGAGAATCTGGCCCGGTATCCGAATGCAAAGCGCTTTCACTTTGTGGGGCACAGCAATGGCACGTACATGCTGGCGGCGGCGCTGAAGCATCACCCGAGGATGAAGTTTGATCACGTCGTGTTCGCGGGCAGCGTGGTGAATAATGATTATCCCTGGGTGGAGAGGATGACGCAGGGGGAGCAGGTGAAGAAAGTGCTCAACTATGTGGCGACGGATGACGTGGTGGTGGCGCTGTTTCCGAAAGGGCTGGGACGTGTCTCCGGCGTGGGAGATGGGCTGGGCAGCGCGGGGCATGATGGGTTTCTCGAACCGAAGAACACGGCGGCCGTGCAGCAGGTGCGCTACGCGCAGGGCGGGCATGGTGCGGCGCTGGAGGAGATGCACTGGAAGGGGATCTGCGAATTTATCGTGCAGGGGGTGTATCCACCTACCCAGCTATGCAATCGCGGTGTGACGTGGGCGGTATGGCTGGGCAGGTATCCGCGCTTCATGCTGCTGCTCATCATCGGCCTGCTTCTGGCACTTGGAATGTTTGTCTGGCAGTTGCCTACGATGATCGCGCGGGTGCCGTTTCCGGTGATGGAGGGGAAAGCCGCTCAGGTGCTGACCAATCTCGGCTGCACGGCGCTCTTGCTGCTTCCGCTGTCAGTGATGATCCTGGGAATAGCCTGCATGTGGCCTTCGCGGCGGGTGCCTAGATTTATCCTGTCAGTCTTGGGCATTGTCGTGAGCTTGGCGCTCGCCGTCTGGTTGATTTGGCTGGCGTTTCAAAAGGAGTGTCCAGCCAGTTGGGCGAGGACGCACCCCGAACCGGTGGAGTGGCTGCGCGTCCTGTGTCTGCTGGGCTACCTGTGGCTGCTGAAGACGGTGGTGACGAAGGTGTGAGGCTATACGCCGCTTTTACTTCCCGATCCGATACAGCGCCTTGTCAGTGCGGAGGTAGAGGGTGCCATCGACGGCGATGGGGCTGGCCATGAGGGCACCTTCGAGGGTGTTTTGGGCGAGGATTTTGAAATCCTTGCTGGCGGGGATGACGGTGACGACGCCTTCGCGGCTCGCGAAGTAGATCTGACCATCTGCGACGATGGGTGAGGCGCTGAATTTGCCGCCGATGCGCTCTTTGTAGAGGGACTCGCCGGTCTTGGGGTCCACGCAACTGACGATTCCGCCGTCATCGACATAAAAGAGCAGGCCGTTCGCGATCACGGGGGAGCACATTTTCGGGGCGTTCTTGTTGTTCCTCCATGCGATCTCGGGCGTGGTCCTGCCGGCGTAGTTGAGCGCAATGACCTGGGATTTGCCAAAGCTAGTGCTGAAGTAGATGCGCTCGGAATCCGCGACGGGGCGCACACTCATGGAGAAGCCGAGTTCACCATAGGGCAGCTTCCAGAGTTCTTTGCCACTGGCGGGCTCGTAGCCATAGATCCAATCGGCAGCCGGGCTGACAACGGTGGGCTGCCCGCCGATGGTAACGATGAGCGGGGTGCCGTAAGCTTTCTTTTGCTGCGGCCTTGGGTCCATCTTGCCACTGCGGTCGGTCTTCCAGGCGACTTTGCCGGTGGAGGTGTCGAAGGCGGCGATGAACTGGGCGTCACTGCCATCGAAGTGGACGATGAGGCGGTCGCCATGCAGCACTGGGGTGGAGCCGGGGCCGTTTTCGTGCATGACGTGAAGTTCTTCATTCTTCCAGAGGATCTTCTGGGTGGCGGTATCGAGACAGGCGGTGCCAAAGCTGCCATGGCTGGCGTAAAGTTTGCCTTCATGGAGGATCGGCGAAGGGGAGGCGTAGCTATTGAGCTGATGCGCCCACTGCGGGTCTTTGACATTTAGAAGCTCAATATCGTGCAGCACTTTGCCCGTGGCTGGGTCCAGACAAAGGGCGCGAATGCTCACCGAGGCCAGCACGGTAAGTGGCTGATCTCCAGTGTTGGTGGCGAGTCGGGCTTTGGCTTCGGCTTCGGTGGCGAGTTTTTCGATGGCCGTGGTAAGCCAGATCTGACCACCAGCCAGCACGGGGGTGGAGTGGCCGCGACCTGGGAGTTCGGATTTCCAGACGACACCGCTGGTCTCGCTCCAGGTGGCAGGCAAACCCTTGGCGCTGCTCTGGCCTTGACCGCCGTCACCTCTCCATTCAGGCCAGTCGGCGGCGTTTGCTAAGCTGGTAACGAGGAGGGCGTGGAGGAGGAAGAACTTCATGAATGTCTATTTCGCGATCGCTGCGCGCTTCTGTCGGTAATCATCACGGAGGCGCTTGAGGGATGCGGGGAGGTCGGGCTCGTCGGTGTCGGGGACGGGCTGACCGCTCTGGAGGCGGTCGAGTTCCTTGCGAATGAAGGTGAGTTCGTCGAGGCGGACTTTATCGAGGGCGGCGGTGGCCTCGGCCTGCACGGCGGCGCGGTATTCTGCATCGATCCCCGCGTAGGGATCAGGTGGCGGCAGGGTGATGGGTTTGGCGACCGGAGTCGTGGGCACCTCAGGGAGAAGCGGTGCGGCAGGGAGCTTCCCGAGCATCTCACCGGGGAGAGCGGCTTCTTGGGTTTGGGATTTGGGGTCGTCGTCGGGGTTCAGGACGATTTTGTCCTTCATGATGTAGAAGACGAAAAGGATCGAGGCGGTGACAAAGAAGACGCCGAAGTGCAGTCCGGCACTTAGACAGGACCAGAGGAAGTCGTCGAGCTTCTTCATGAAGCTGGGCTGCGCGCGGACCATGGGCGGCGGCGGCCGACCACGACCATACATGGGCGGCGGAGGTGCTGAGGGAACAGGAGCCTCTGCCGCCGGTGCATAAGGGGGTGCTGGAGCAGGGGCTGCCGCCGGTGCTGCGGCAGGTCGGGAGGTGACTGGCGCGTGCGTGGGGACGGCAGGAGCCGTGGCGGCACCTTTCACGGCAGCACTCTGCTGCTGGGTGCGCAGGGCCTGCACGAGGGCGTCTTTAATCTCGGTGGCGCTGGTGAACCGCCGGGTGGGATCGGCATGGACGCAGCGCCGGATGACAGCCCCAAAGGCGGGCGGGAGATTGCGCGAAACGCGGCCATCCTCCGGCAGGGGCTCTTTGCCGAACATCTCATGGAGCACGCCGCCCATGGCAAAGAGGTCGTCCGCCTCGGAACTCTGGCTTTCATGCAGCCAGGAGATTTCACCGCTCGGCATGATGGTCATGCCGATGCCTGTGACCTTGATCTGGCCGTCGCTATCCACGAGCAGGGTGCGTGTGTTCAATGCGCCATGTTTTGCCCCCTGGCCATGAAGCAGGGCGAGGGTGTCACAAAGCTGGAGGGCGAGACTGTAGGCCAGCTTTGGTGGAACCTGGCGCTCCACGATGAGGTCCGAGAGCAGACGGCCATCCACATGCTCAGTGACCAGATAAAGGTGCCCGCCCTGGGTGCGCCCAAAGTCATAGACGGCGACAATGCGCGGATGCACGAGCCGAGCACGGGCGCGGAGGCGCTCCATGAGGCGGGCGGCTGCTTGAGGCGTGGGCTCCGCGATGATTCGGATCATCACCTGACGGTCGAGCGCAGGCTGGCGGGCGCGATAAATGGCGCTCTCCTGCGCCACGCTGATCAGCTCCTCGATGTCATACTGCGGCAGTGCCGCGCCGAGTTCTTCAGCGGAAGGAAAAGCAACTGGCGGGAGTTCTTCGGGCATGATTCGGAGGGGAGTCCTTTTTCGCGGGAAAGGCGGCGCTTGGCAAGCGCTAAGGACGCGGGCGTGTTTTCGCCATGATCGCAGGGTGAAGGCAGCAGTGAAGGTGCCAAAAGAGGCCGCATGAGCCGGACCGCCAATTTTCACTTCCCCTCAAACCTGCCCCTGCCGCCGCCGCGCAGTCTGGTCGAGGAGATCCCTCCTTTGCCAAAGCACACGGAACTCATCGCCTGATCGCGGGCGGTGATCCGAGACATACTTCGCGGCAAAGATGGGCGCTTCCTCGTGACCGAGGCCCCGCTTCGCGAGGCACAGGCAGCCTTGTAGATCACTCCCGCAGTCAGCCGGTGCCCCTATGAGCTGGCTAAGGGAGATCAAAGCGCACTTCGCCGGAGAGCGATTCGTTGCTGGGAGCGCCGGGTAGCGCGGGCAGGATGAAGTGCCCGTTACCGATGACTCCGCTGCTATCCGTGCTCGAGAGCTGCCGCATCATGCCGGTAAAGGGCACCGTCCTCTTTTTGCCAGCATCGGTCAGTTCGAAGCTGCCGCTGAATAAGCCCGTCGCTGGAGTGAGCGCGACCTTCCACTTGGTGCTGTTTGCCACTGGCGTGATCACGCTGATGCTGCCTGTCGTTCCCAGGGCTACGGACGCAGGCAGATTAGCATTCACCTCGCTGCCGGTCGCGCTTTGTAGCACTTCGAATTGATTCGCGGGACCGGTGAGTCCCAGCCGTTGAGCGAGTGTGATGACCGTGGGCCTCGTGACGGGAGGCAGCCAGGGATCAAGCAGCACGCTGAGCTTTGTCGGGCCGAAGCCTGCGCGATAATTGGAATCTGCGCCACGAGGTGCCTTTGCCCAGGTAAAGGTGGCAGCATCAGCCTCCATCACCCGCTTCCGGGTATCGCCGATATGGGATTTCAAAGCAAACTCACCCGCGATGTAGCTGCCGGTGCGTGCTGGCAAATAGGGCTGGAGATAGAGGCGATAGCCAGGGTCTTCCTGCACATCCGGCAGAAGCGAGGTAGTGAACTTTGTGCCATCTGCCAGCATGCCGACGAGCTTGAGAACGCCCTTCGCATCCAGCGTCCCCGCCGCGTGCCCCACACCGGCTGGCTCGTCTGTAAGCACGGAAGCGGTTTGAGGAAGGATCAACGTGTAAGCACCCGCATGAGGCACACTGCGCCCAGTGGGCAGAACCAGCAGTTTACGAACTTCAGTCGAGGAGGCCAGAGGCGCTCCGAAAAGATTCACTTCTGCTGTTCCTGCGCCATCCAGAGGCAGGGAAAAGATGATGTCGTAATGGTTGCCATTCTCGATCTTCAAAAAGCTCGCAGATGCGGTGTTGGTGTCCCTTGAGACGAGCAAATCACCGGCCAGCCTGATGGGTGTGGGCTCGCTGCGCAGGAAAAGCCGCCCGCTGAAGCTTCCACTCGTGGCTGGAACGGTGAGTTCGAGCTTGCCGAGTGGTTGTACAGGTGAACCACCAACCAGCAGTGCCTCGTAAGAGCCTGCGAAGGACTCGATCGTCAGCGTTCCAGTCCTGTAGATCATGCTATAATTCACCGAAGCGCCTCCCCTGGCGTTAATCGGGTAACGGCCCCTGGGGCTGTTACTCCTAGCCGTGGTAGTGATCAGCGGCGATGAGTTTAAAGCTGTCGTTGGGATGTCTGAACCTTTCAGACCTTCCAGACGATAGGTCATCTCAAAGTTCTGGTGGTAGAAGATCAACTTACGTTGGTCGTCCGGAATCACGATCAAGGGTGCCTTAGCGATGACAAGAGTGCCGCTTTTCCGCACAGCCGTGGCACCAGCCCCAATCAACGCCTCGACTGGATAGCTCCCGGCATTGGTTGGTGGGTTGGTGGTGTTTGCCCCGTTCACCTTGTAGGTGATCACAGGCACACCCGAACCACCAAGCGTGCTGACAGGCTTTGGCTGACCATCGTAAGTCTGCTGCAGGCCGATCAAAGTCAGCGTCGTGGGGTTGGCGGAAACGGTGATGATTCTGTCCACGGATGGAGCCGCCTGCACACTGGCATTGCCGGCCTGGCTGGCACGCACTTTCACCGTTCCTGTGGACGTGAAGGTCAGTGTCGATCCGACGAGCGTGGCAGGGCCTGAGAGAAGGGTAAACGCGACGGGCAGACTGGCGGAGGAAATGGCGGAGAGTTGTACGGTCTCACTTTGAAATACCCTCGTCGGGGGCGTGAAGGTGATCGTCTGCTTCACTGGCACGAGCAGATCATTCGTGACTCGGAACATGCGCGTTACGGGAGCAGCAGCGTTCCAGTTCACATCCCCCGGCTGCTCAGCTTTGATCTCCACGATTCCCGGAGCACCTGTCAGCGTCACCACATTTCCAGAAACCGTCGCAGGACCCGAGATGACTGAATAGGTGATGGGCAGATCGGGATTCACGCGGCCATGAAGCACGACTGGGGCGCTCCCCAGAGGACGATCTATTGGGTATTCCAGAGTGATGAATTGATTCCCTTTCAGCACATTGACTGTCAATTCCACCGGGGCAGCAGGTGCATACTCGTCACTACCGGCCTGAGAGGCACGCAGCACCACCTGCCCTGCGCCCGTGTAGGTGATGAGGTTACCGTTGATGGTGGCAGGTCCGCTGACGACCTCGAAGCTGACTGGCAGACGTGAGGTGGACTGGGCACTGGCGATACCGCTCTGTGTAATCTCCCCCCAGCGCACGGGCCGACTCGCTGTAAAATTAACAATGCTCTGCACGCCAGTGACGGTGCGGCTGATGCCGCCTTTAAAGATGGCGAACAGTCGGTTCTCGCTCTCTCCTTGCAGGCGGAAGTCGCCCCCGGCGAAAATACGCCCCTGAGAATCAGCAGCCACCGCACTGGCATAACCTGTCTTGAAAAATGACACCGTGGCGAATGTCACTGACATGGGCGGATTTCGTTCGGTGAAGAAATCACTGCTTTCATAATTGAAGCGCCGCACCCCACCCATTTTGCCGAGGACGATCGCAGGAGACTGCATTTGTCCCTGGACCGGAGCCAAGCAGGCATCCAAGACATCGGCAAAATCACCCCAACTGCTGTATTGCTGGCCGGTCTGTCCATTCATCCGGTAGAACCCATCGGCCACCAGGTTGCCTTCGTGATCCAGCAGGAGCCAATTCACACCACCGGGCAGGGTCACACTCGCAGGTAGCTTGAAGGTCTTGATGCGAGCACCCGTGGGCTGGATGAGAACGATCCGGTTCGGACCTTCAGGAGGTGAAGTGATCCGCTCCCAATTAGTCATGTAACCACCCACATAGAGATTGCCATCGGCACGACGAATCAGCCTCTTCACCTGTCCATCCGCCCTGGAGGTAAAGGTGGTATCAAGACTGCCATCGTTTTTCAGACGCGCCATGTAGCGCACCGCAGATGTCGCCACCGTGCCGATGGAGGAGAAGTGTCCTCCGATGAAGACTGAGCCATCTCCGACTGGTGCCAGGGTCAGCACTGCGGCATTCGGACCAGCGGCGGTGTTAAAGGTCGTATCCAGAGAGAAGTCGGCATAGAACCGGCACACCATCGCGCAAGGCACAAAGGAAACAGAACCCACTGGAGTGACTCTGGTAAAGTGTCCCGCCACATAGACCCGACCAGAAGCGTCCAAGGCAATATCATTGACTTGGACGAGGTTCTGATCATTCGCTGTCTTACCGAGCAGAGGTCTGAAATTCTGGTCAAGCGAGCCGTCACTGAGGATACGACAGAGATACGGCTGGCTGATGGTTTGCGCGTTGACCGTGACCGTGAGGAAATTGCCTCCTACGAGATAGGAACCGTCAGAAAGCGGTTTGATCACCGCCACACTGCCAGAGAAGCTAGGCTGCGGCCCTGGAGCCAGATCCTCTGCCTGATGTCTCACCGAAAGGAGCACCTTCTCGGACGTATCGTCACCGAGACTGTTCGCCACACGCAGCTCATATTCACCCGCCATGGTAGTGACTGCGCCCGTGAAGGTCAGTGTGGCTGTCGTGGCTCCGCTGAAGCCATTTCCATCCACCACAGCCTGACCACGGTGATACCACTGGTAGTTCATCGGCCCGTTGCCAGTCACCGTGGCGGTGAGCGACGCGGTGCCACCTGTATCCACCGTCACAGGTACCGGCTGCACGGAGACGAAAGGTGATCCAATCACGAACAATGACGCTGGCAGGCTGGTGATGCTGCCGCCCGGGTTGGTGGCTACAAGAGTATAGTCCCCATTGTCTGTTCCGGCCAAAGAGCTGATCGTAAGCACTCTTGTTGAGCTGCCGGAAAGCGTTCCCGCATCGCTCAAAGGCACACCATTTTTATGCCAGCGGAGGTTGTAACCATTGTCCGCGGCTACGGCAGCTTCGAAACGCACGGTGGAGCCAGGTGCAGCATCCTGACTGGCCGGCTGATGCATGAAGGCTAAAGCATGGGCCGCCCCTTGGAGAGCCACCACTTTGCCCACCGGACTTCCCGCATAGCTGGTGATCGAATCGCCTGTCGCCCAGATCCGCCCGCGATGGTCGATCATGGATGCAGAGACAATATTGTTGAATCCCAAACCCACATCAAAAGTGGTGTCGAGGCTACCATTGGCATTAAATCGAACAATGCGATTTTTGGGCGTCGTGAATGCCCCAGTCAGCAGCCACCTGCCGTCAGGTTGGAAAAGCATCCGCAGCGCTGTTTTATCGCTGAATGAGGGACTGGTAAATCCTGTGCCTACACCGACAAGGTCAATCGAATAGGGTGCCGAGCCTCGGATAACGGTATTCAGCAGCCGTCCCTGGCTGTCGATGCCCAGAGGTCCCAAGCTGTTGTATATCGTGGATGCAAAAGCCTTGTCCCTCAATGCACCACGCTGCTCGATTCGGAAGATTTTATCGGTGGCCACTCCTCCAGCCGTCGTGAAATTACCTACGACCACCACCTTGCCATCCTGCTGACGGGTCATGCCATAGACAGCCCCGTTTGTGGACAGTCCAAAGCTGGCGTCCGTGGTGCCATTGGGCAGCAGTCTTCGAAGGCCATTGAAGTCCCCCAAGTAAATACTGCCTTCTGCATCTGAAGATACCAAAGTGGAATAATCAAAACTTTCCGTGGAAACAAAGCTTGTATCCAGGGTAAGATCCGCATTCAGCAGCGCTAGATCATTGCGAGCCACAGCACCGATCTGACTGAAATCTCCCCCCACAACAATTTTTCCGTCCGTCCTGAGATGCAGATGCCTCGCCATACCATTCACCACACCCGCAGGAATATTCGAAACCTGCCCGTTTGGCTGGACCACCACCAGCCCGCCACTGGCAGAGGTTGAAGCCGCCCCATAGATGGGGTCGTAACAGGCAAGCAACACACGGCCATCCGGCAGCGGAAGCATATCGAGGATCATCGCGGAGCCTACTGTAATGGGAAAGAACGTATCCAATGCCGCCTCATTTTGACTCACCGTCACCGTCGCTGGTGTGGTGCTCTCACTGCCATCCACATCCGTCATCGTGAGTTGGTAGCTGCCATTGTCTGCGGCGTTAGCAAAGGCGATGCTCAGACTGGCCGTCGTAGCCCCCGAGTAGCGTCCGCCATTGATGATCTCCACCCCATCTCGACGCCAGACAAAGGTGGTGCCCAGTCCGACGGTGACATTCGCATTTAGGCTGACGGTGGAACCAAATGCAGGAGTCACCGAGGCTGGGCTGGTATTCACCACTGGCATCGCCTGACTGATGGGGGAGGCGAGGAAGAAGAGGGCAGGAGCCCAAAAGGCAGACCGTAAAGCTTGATTGAATGGGCGTTTGCTCATGCGAAATAAGCCTCTACCGCGCACCAAACTCGACTTCAATCTTAATGAAGATCGAATACCCTAAATCAAACACAGGGGAGCCAAGCAAAGAATAAGACCCAAGGACCAGCCTTGTGACCAAGATCACTCCCGCAGCCAGCCGGCGTTTTCGATGAGCTGGCGCAGATTCGCCGACTCGAGCGAAAGTGGGCGCACATGCGTGCCGACATGTTCGCGGGTCCACCAAGCGCCATCGGCCTGACCAGGGGGCGCGAATTGGTAACGATACACACTCACACGCACCCATTTTGGTGGAGCATCTGGGAAAGGATTGCCCGCGAGCAGACTCAGGGCTCCGGGATCATTGTGCAGCAGTTTCCAGAGGAAGTGCGGCAGCCAGTCATTGCGCCCAGGCACCTTTGACCATGGGAACCACGCCGCCCAGTCGAGCCGATAATGATAAGGCGTGATGACCACGGGGCGTCGCATGGGGTCAGTGGGCTTGGCTTTGAATTCATACTCGCGCCAGTCTGCCAGCATCTCGGGAATACTGTCCTGAGTGCCTTCGAAGACGAGCTCGAAGCGCTCGCGGTCGATGCTGCCAAAGGCCCCGTAGGTGTTCACGAGATGCAGCTTGTCAAAGGAGCCGTTCATCGCCTGCTGATCAGTGAAGAAGAGATTCTTCACTGGGGCGATGCTCAGCCAGAGCACGATGCCAGCGAAGAGCATCGTCACGATCAAATGCATCCGTGAGCAGCCGCAGCGCTCCACGGCGGAGGCATCGGCATAGCGCACCAGTTTGCCCGGCAGCACCCTGCGCCAGAAGCTGTCGTCAAAGCAGGCCAGGGCTGGGATGATGGTGAGCCAGTTTAGAAAGGAGAGATTTCCCGTGATGATCAGCACGCCCATGAAACTCACCATGAGCACACCGGCGATGTGCCGCGCCCACCGCCCGTAAAAGCCGAACCACGGCACGACCAACTCCACCAAGTGATTTGTCAGCACGCCCGACTGGTGAAACCACTTCGGAGCGAAGTGCAGCCAGCGGGCCAGAGGATTCGGGATCGGCTGTGTCTCATAGTGGTAGTAAAGCGCGGTCAGATCCCTCCAGCAGGAGTCGCCACGCAGCTTGATCAGGCCGGCACCCATCATGATGCGCCAGATCAACCATCGATAAAGCCACACGATCAGGATCGGCGGTGCCCGGCGGGGAAAAGGCCGTGGATCGAGCAACGGGCAGAGCATCACCCCGAGGAAGCCGGTTTCCAGAATCTGGATGTCCCACCCATACTGAAACCACTCCTGACCGATGGGCAGCAGAGAGAGATAGAGCGCCCAGAGCACGAGCAGCATGAGGCTATTGGCAAAGCCGCACATCACCAGCGCCGAGATCACCACGCCGGTCCAAGTCACCGCCAGGATCATCTCGTCATCGCAGCGGAACCAAAAAAGCGAGGGTGCCTCCCAGAACACCGCCCACGGCGACCCGAAGCGCGACACCACCCGCTCGACAAACAGATCCGCTGGCAAAAGCCCGTCATGCCCTACCAGCGGAATGAATTGCTGCGCCGCCGAGAGAAAGGCCACGAACCAAACCAACCCCAGAAAACGCAGCAGGACAAAGCGCGTCAGCCGATAGTTCTCCCCCGCATTTTCCAGCCACCGAAATACGCGTCGCAGGCGCGACTCTCCCGGTGTGGCAATCTCAGCGGCAGGCATGGCAATCTCGGATGACATGCCGCCCATGGTGAGTACTCAGGCCGCCGCCGTCAAGATAGCAGCATCCGAAGCAGACCACGTCACCACTTCACCGTGGCACCAACGACGGCACCGAAGCCAGCCTCGTTCGAGCCTGAGCCTGCGTTGCGGTAGTCTTCGTCGGTGAGGTTTTCGAGGGCGAGATTGACGCCGAAGTTCTTCGTGATCTCCCAGCCGCCACGGACGGTGAGGATGCAAAAGCCTGGGTTGCCATTGGCCGGGATGCGCTGGTTGTCCCGCAGGTCTGAGCTGTTCAGGCGGTCGTAGTCAGAGTGGCCTAGCGCAAGGAACTCTGCCCACAGGCGACGGTCCACCGTCTGCCAGCGCACTCCTGCGCGCCACATGATGGGGACGACGCGGCTGATGGGCTCCGTGGCGAGCTGGCTGGTGTTTCCCTGGAACTGATCGACGACGCCCTCTGTCCAGGTGACGTGACCAAAGGTGGTCCAGTTTGGATTGATGCGATACTCCCCTGAAAGCTCCACGCCCTGCATGTAGCCATCGCCGCCATTGCTTTTCAGCACGACACGATTGCCGCCGATGAAGTCATTCGTGCCACGGCGGATGATCATGTTGTCGATCTTCGTGAAGAAGTAGCTGAGGCTGCTGCTGAAGTGCTCTGTATCGGCTTTGATGCCGACTTCGAAGTTCACGAACTCTTCGGGTTCGAGATTCGGAGAGGGCAGCTCAAGCTCACCCGAGCGTGCGATATCGAGTCGAGAAAGGTCGGAAAGATTGGGTGAGCGGAAGCCTTCAGCGACACCGGCAAAGAGACGGAAGCGATCTTTGTCATCGAGGTCGAAGAGGATGCGGGCATTGCCAGAGAAGTTGTGCCAGTCAGAGTTCGTGCCGTCATAGCGCTTGGCGGTGTCGCGGTCATCGTAGCGACCTACATCGGCGCTGGCGTAGGTGTAGCGCCCGCCGAAGATCAGGTGGAGCCGATCACCGAGATCGATCTCATCCAGCAAGTAAGCACCGAGCAGATGGTAGGCTGCATCATCGCCCACGGGACCCTGGAGCCCATTAGAGTGGAAGGTTCCATTCAGGCGGTAGCGCTGGCTGCCGCTATTCACCCAGTCGCGGTAGTAATCGAGCCCGTAGGTCAGCTTGCCCACCGGGGTCTGGCTTTGAAACTGGAGATCCACGCCGAGGGTCCACAGCTCAGTCTGATTGTAATCCACACGATTGTCCGCCGTACGACGGATGCGGTGCTCGTACTCGTTCATGGATTGCAACGAGACGGTGAGGGCGAAGGTGTCGATGAATCCGTCGAGATCTTTACCAGCGAGCTTCAGGTAGGAAAGGGAGCGCTCCTGATCAAAGGCGCGCTTCAGGTCCGTGCCGACTTGGGTGCCTTCAAACGAGATGCCGTAGATGGTGGCGTGAGAGCGCCAGACGTCATTTTGACGAAGCTGCTGGTGGACGGCGGTGAGGGTCCAATTTGGATCGAGCGAGATGTCGAGCCGGGCATCATAGGCCCACTCGTCATAGCCGGTGGTGGGTTGATCGCCATAGCCAGCGGAGTGGACATCGCCAAAGAACTTCAGGCTGGCACCGAGGTGGAGACCCCACTGGCCGCCCTGACCGAACTGCACTTCCTGGCGCATGACATTGCTCTCATCTGCGGTGGCACCACGATAGGAAGTGAGGCCATGGAAGAAGAAGCCGGGGTCCTCAGCGAGGTAGCCACTGCCTTTGGTGAACATGTTTAGCGTGCCGCCGATGGAGTCGCTGCCGTAGAGCACGCTGCCCTGGCCTGGCACAAGCTCGATGCGGTCGATGGCAAAGGGGTCAATGGTGTTGAGATATTGGTTCGGGCCTTCGCGGAAGATGGAGTTGTTAAAGCGGACGCCATCGACCAGCGTCAGGTTACGGAAGCCGGTGAAGCCGCGAATGAAGGGAGAACCCTGGCCGTTGGAGGTCTTTTGCACGTTCACGCCGGGCAGCTCGCGCAGGGCCTCGGGCAGGGTGCGGACTTGGCGTTCTTTGAGCTGCTCTCCACTGAGGGTGCGGACCTGGGAGGCGGCTTTCTTTTCATCCGTGTCACTGCGCGTGGCGGTGATGACGAGTTCTGGCAGCTCAGCGGCAAAAGCTGGCAGCGCGAGGAGGGGGAGGAGTCGAGAGACGGAAAACATGGTCGAGCGAGGGGCCTGTGAAAGCGGAGGATGCCTCCGGTGTCACCCCGGCAGTTTCAGAGACCTGCGGAAGGAACATTTTTCATCCCGAGGACACCGTGCAGGGATACTTCCTGCTCATGATGAGGAATGCAGACTTGCGCACGCGGTCTGGACTCTGGCATCGTGCAGGCCATGTCCCTGCTCCGTCTCGCTGCTTTTCTTTGCCTCACTGCCACCACTTTTGCCGAATCGGCGAAACCGAACATCCTCTGGCTGATCGCGGAGGACTTCGGCCCGCACCTCGGCTGCTATGGCGAAAAGAATGTCGCCACGCCCGTGCTGGACGGTTTGGCGACCAAAGGGATGCGCTTCACGCGCTACTACACCACGGCTCCGGTTTGCTCGGCGAGCCGCTCCGCCTTCAACACAGGCATGTTTCAGACCACCATCGGCGCGCACAACCATCGCAGCCATCGCGATGACGGCTACACGCTGCCTGCCGGGGTGAAACTGATCAGCGAGCGAATGCACGAGGCGGGCTACTTTACCGCCAACGTAAAGCAGCTCCCCGCCGAAGCCGGATTCAAAGGCGCGGGGAAGACAGACTGGAACTTCGCAGCACCGGAGAAGCCCTTCGATTCGGATCAATGGAATGATCTGAAAGCGCATCAGCCCTTTTACGCTCAACTGAACTTCCAGGAGACGCACCGCACCTTCCACGCGGCAGCTCATGCTGATCCGGCAAAGGTGGAGATCCCGCCCTACTACCCGGACCATGAGATCACACGCAAGGACTGGGCGCAGTATCTGGATGCAGCGACGGAGCTGGATCGGAAGATCGGCAAAGTGGTCGAGCTGCTGAAGCGGGATGGCCTGATGGAAAACACCGTGATCTGCTTCGTCGGTGACAATGGAGCCGCGCATGTGCGGGCGAAGCAGTTTTGCTACGAAGAGGGGCTGAACGTGCCCTTCATCATGCACTGGCCCTCGGGCATTCCCGCACCGGCTGGATTCACGGCTGGAACCGTGAGTGATCGGCTGCTGATGTCGATCGACCTCACCGCCACCTCATTAAACCTAGCAGGCATCGCCAAACCCGCCGGAATGGAGGGGCAGGTCTTCTTGGGAGCCAATGCCGAGCCTGCGCGGCAATACACCTTTGGCGCACGCGACCGCTGTGACATGACCGTCTTCCGCCTGCGCACCGTGCGGGACGCGCGCTACCGCTACATCCGCAACTTCACCCCCGACCGCCCTTTCCTCCAGCACAACGAGTACAAGGAAAAGCAGTATCCCGTTTGGAACCTAATCAAGGAACTCGCCGCGCAGGACAAGCTCACCCCAGCTCAGATGCCACTGGCCGCCGCAACGATGCCAGAGGAGGAACTCTACGACCTGGAAACCGACCCGCACCAGATCCAAAACCTCGCCAAATCACCGAAGACCGAGCACCAGCAGGTGCTAGAAAAGCTGCGTGGCGTGCTGACGGACTGGATCGAGCTGACGAATGATCAAGGCCGCGTGCCTGAGCCGCCAGAAGTGGTGGCCAACCAAGGTTACACCAAGCCCCAGCCTGCCAAGGGCCAGGGAAAGAAGGGTAAGAAGAAAGCCGCAAACTGACTCACATCGCTGCTGATCTGCGCGTCGCAGCCTTGGCGGCCTTGGCTTTCTGCACGGCTTTCACACTGGCTTCGCGGATCTGCTCCAGGCGTTTGAGGAAACTCTGGCTGAGCGTTCTTGCCTTCATGCGGGTATCCAGGTTGGAATAGTTCATAGCGGGGACTTTGGGACAGCCGAATGGGAAAAGCGTTCACGCAGCACGCTGCCGCATCCACTCGCTGGGTGATTTGCCTTTCTCGGCTCGGAAGGCCTGGCTGAAATGGCTGAGGCTGCGGTAGCCGACTTCCAGCGCGGCTTCGCTGGCATTCATGCGGCCGGTGGAGATCAGCTCAGCGGCTCGCTCGATGCGCAGGCGGCGGAGGTAGAGGCTGATCGTTGTGCCGGCGGCCTCGGAAAAGGTGCGTGAGAGATACTGAGGATGGCAGCCGCAGAGATGGGCCAGATCCTCCAAGGGAGGCGGGTTTTCCAGATCGCTCAAAAGTGCCTCGCGCACCTTGGCCACGCGTTCCAAGGCGAGGCGGCGCGTCCGAGTGCAGAACATTTCCTCGCCACGGGCTTCGGTGAGTACTTTGCGGAAGAAGAACTCACTCATACGGCTGCCTTCAAGCAGTCGCCGGGCTCCAGAGCAGAGGGTGGAGGCCATGAGTCCACGAGCCCAGACGCGGTCTTCGGCCTCCAGAGGTCGGGTGATCAGGGGCGTGGGCGGATGCGGGCCCAGCAGCAGCGCCTGAAAGTCGGCAGAAAGCTCCTGACGCAGGCTGCCAAGGCTGCTGTGGACCCAGTCGATAGGAAAGAGGAGCTGGAGTACTTCAGGGGCATCGGAACTCAAAACTCCACAGCGCTCAGGGTGTGCCGCAGCGGCATTCAGCCAGATGAGGGTGCTAGGACGAAAATCCTGCACCTGCCCGGATGGCCAGCCGATGCGGACCTCTCCGCTAAGCAAGAGAAGCGCCGTGACACAGGTTTCCCCCAGCTCACGCACCCAACTGCCAGTGGTCCAGGCATCGGCACCCAGCCAGCGGCTCTGAAATTCTTGCGGCAGTGTCACAGGGGTCGAATCGGGAAGAGTGTCTTTAAACGAGATTTATTCTCAATATAAATGCAAATGGATCTCAATTAGAGACTCTTCAAGCACTTTCCCCGCCCTTTGCTGCCTTGGACACTTCTTGCTCCTGATCAGAACTTCACCGTCACAGCCAGTCGGCCATTGATGCCGGGCTGGGTGAACAGATCCAAGCGGTCGCTGGTCGGGGCCTGGCCACGGACATCCTGGTAGAGCCAGAGCTTCTGGTTGGTGAGATTGTAGATCCCAGCATTGAGCGAGACGTTTTGGCTGATCTGCCAGCGGCCCACGAGATCGACCAAATAGGCGCTGGGTGTCTCAAACTGAGTGCTGCTGTCAGCGACGCGGCTTTGACCTGCGTAGTAGGTGCCCACAAGCTCGACCATGAGTTTTTCATGACGATAACGCAGGCCTGTCACGACCTTCAGCGGGTCGATGGAATTCAGCGGTTGGGCGTTTTCGCCATCCCATCCCTGCTGCCAGCCGAGGTTACCGAAGAGGCTGAAGTCACTCAAGGCGCTGCCGACAAAGTCTAGCGAGGTCTCGCCCTTGAATTCGATGCCGTAGATCTCAGCGGTGGAGAGGTTGCGGCTCTGGAAGATGAGTGGATCTCCAGGTGCGCCTGTGCCGCCGACACCCGCGAAGAGCTCGATGAAGTCCTCGTAGTGATTGTAGAAGCCGGCAAAGCTCCACGAGCGCTTTTCATAGTTCCCTCGCAGGCCGACTTCGAAGCTGTGGCTGATCTCGTTTTGCAGCTCGGGGTTCGGGATGGTCTGGTAGTTGAAGGCGAGGTTCGTCACCGTGGCATTCAGGTCTTCCGGCGTCGGATTGCGAAAGCCCATACTGTATTGAAACCACGCGCTGTGATGCTCATCGAGCTTCGCTAGGAAGCCCAGCTTCGGAGCGATAGCTAGCTTTTCATAATCCTGCGGGCGAATGCCGCCGCTGGCACGCAGGTAGAGCGGATCTGGCTCAGCCGTCATCTCATAGTAGTCGATGCGGACACCGGGTGTCAGCGTGTAGCGGTCATTCGTGCCCCAGGTGATCTGATCCTGAAGATAAAGGCCAGCTCGCTGCGTGGTGCTGTCTGGCATGTCCTTCAGCGGGAAGGTATCTGGGCTGATCACGCTGGTGCTCGTGCCAGTGGTGTAGTTGTATTCGCGCGCATCGCGCACCCGACGACTGAAGCTCTGGATCACCTCGCCACCGTAACTGAGCTGATGTTTGAAGCGCCCCAGCTCAAATTCGCTGACGAGGTTTAAAGCACCCCCGAGGTGGTATTGTGAAAAGAGATGGTTCCTGACCCGAAAGCGGTCCTGCACACTCGGCAGCACACGGTCGCGATCTTCCTCAATGTGCTCGGTGGTTCGGCTGTCCTGATAGTAGAGGTTCCAGTCCAGCTTGTCGAAGAACCAGCCGAGATCGCTGGCATCAAACTCATGACCGAGACTGACTCGATAGCGCGTAAGTTCATCATTCAGCAACAGTTCACGCACGCGGAAGGTCGAAGGCCCAGAAATCACCGTGCGCCGCGAGCTGACGAGATCGTTTTCACTCGTTCGTTCATAGAACTCGCCCGTGAGCTTGAAGGTGTTTCGCTCATCCGGTTTCCAGACGAGTTTACCGAGCCAGTTATGGCTTTCCCAATCCATGGGATCAGGTGCGTAGTTACCCCGGTTGTCCATCTCCTGCCCTTGGCGATTCGTGTAGAGCAACATCAGCTCCAGCGGGCCGCCGCGCACAGCTCCGGCGATGCTTTGCCCGAAGCTTTCATCCATGCTCTGATAGCGCGTCGTGGACTCGAAGCCCCAGTTGTTGCCATCGTCGCCGATGATGTCAGCAGGATCTTTGGTCACAAAGGAAACCACCCCGCCGAGTGCATCACTGCCATAGAGCGATGACGCCGAGCCTTTGACGATCTCCACACGCTTCAGCGCATCCACATCCAGGTAATCACGGCCCACGCTCGTGGTGTTGCCAAAGGTGAAGAGATCGCCCTGACGGATGCCATCCACCTGCATCAGCACGCGGTTTCCATCCAGGCCACGGATGTTGATGCTCTGTGATCCCGAGCGGCTGTTCCGCCCCGGCCCTTGTCCACCGACACCAAAAGGCAAGCTCACCCCAGGCTCATAGCGCTGATAGTCACGCATGGAGGTGCCGAGGCTGAAGATGGAATCTTTTTGATCAATGACTGCCGTGGAAGCCGCCACATCCTTGGTTTGCCGCTCTGTGCGCGTCGCCACCACGATGATTTCAGGAATGACCTCCGCTGATGAACTCGCGGCGAGGGTCAGCGAAGCCGACTGCTGAGCGCAGAGCGGATAAAAAGCAGCAAAGAGAAGGAGTGAAACAAGAGGTCGTATTTTCATGCGGCCCACTGCATCGCCACTTCCGCAAGCCACCGCTGCGGGCCGTTTGACGTGAATTGACGGTCAAATGTCAGCCTTTTAGCGCGATGTCATTCCATCGACAATCCGACGCAAATCACCAACAGTTCAGGTGCTTGAAAAGTGTGCCTCATTTCGGCTCCTGCCCTCCGAGAATTCTGATCTCGCCAAACGAGAACCGCCTTGGCATATAGCTTCCTATGTTCCGCTCTTTCATTCGTTGGCGAAGTCTCGTAGCCATCTTTGTTGTCTTTCTGTTGCTGTTGGCGGGAGCCATGATCGCCATCCCACGCAGCCTAAAACGACGCTGGGCCACCATCGAAGGCCGCATGGCCGAGGCAGAGATCTCAGCCAAGTTTTTGCCGCTGGAAGCCAAGCCACTCAGCGCAGAAGGGAATTTCTTCAATCACCACGATCTGATCGGCCTGCCGCTGAAAGAGAATGATCCTGCCAAGCAAAAGCTTCTCGAAGCCCAGAGGCAGAAACTCATCGGCTTACAGGCGGGCCTGGAAAACGTGACGCTCGGAGATGGTTCTACTTTGGGACGACCCCTAGACTTCAAAGAAACAGCCAAGCTGCTGGTGGAGAAAAAAGTGCTGACCTCGCAGCCCGAGAGCGGCGCTGAAGCCCAGGCGATACGTGCTGCATTGGAATCACGGCCTGTGCTGCCAATGCTCATCGAGCAGGCGAAGGTCAGTCAACATGCCGAATTCATTCCAGCCTTATCGAAGCGACCACTTCCTGCGTTGTTGGTGGCCTTGCCCGCACCGCATTTGGATGTCATCAGCAGGCTAAGCAAGCCACTCATCCTTCATGGCATGGCCTGCGTTGAGTTGGGTGATTTTAACGCCGCATTGAATGATCTGCGGGCTCTCAGCTTCATGTCTGAAGCCTGCCGTCGTGAGAGCTACTTCATCACTGAGTTGGTGGCTATCACGCTGGATGCGCAGGCTTTGAAGCTTGTGTGGCACCTGCTCGCGCAGCCCACTCTTCCCGCGTCCGCATTAAAGCCTTTGCGTGAGCTTTTGGCGAAAAGGGTTGATCCCCAATCCTTCTATCGTGCAGCCAAGGGGGATTTTGCCATTGGCCTACAAACCCTTGATCATTTGCGGCAACATCCACAAGCCTGGATTTCGGATATCGCCGGAAGAAAAGCATCTACTGCTGAGGCGGAACTGCAATCCAATCCATGGATACTCGACCTCAATCGCTGCTTTTACGCGGAACTCTATCTCGACCATATGCTGCTGCCGCTTTCACGCCTGGGGCTCAGCGGCGCATTGGCCGAAGCGCCTGCCATGCAGGCTCGGCTTGAGACTCGTGATCCAAAGTGGCTTAATTTAGATAAGCTTTTTGCCATGATCATGATTCCAACGACCGAGGTCATGCTGCGCATGAATCTGTATTTTGAAATTCAGCTTCATCAGGCGCTGACAGCTTGTGAGATCGAGCTTTTCCAGCGCCAGCATGGGCATTATCCCACTGCGCTGACTGAACTGCGAAACCAGTTGCCTCTGGACTCACTCACTCAGCGCCCTTTCAGCTACCGCCTGACCCGCGACGCCCGCTATCAACTGTGGAGTCCGGGTCATGATGGGAAAGATGACCAAGGCCATGTGCCCCAGGAAACGGATGGCTCCGCGCCGAAAACGACCCGAGCCAACTATCTCGGAGATTGGACTTGGCGCTACACGCTGACTCCCTGATGCGTACCGTGTTCCCCTGGCAGATCAAGGTCCCACCTTCAGTCCTTCGTGCTCGGCGAGCTGGGCCTGAGCGGCGTCGAAGGTCAGAAAGCCTTTCACCTTAAGTAGCTTCGCCGCGCTGACACGCAGGACATCCAGTGATCGGCATCCACCGATATATAATGCCCAAGCTCGCGCATGGCAAGCCCCCTGCCTACGTCACCTCGCCGACAGTTCAGCGCAAATGACCGTCAGCAGACGTAATGTCTCCGCACATCTTCGTCGTCCCATGAAACTTCCTTTCCTTCTCCTCTCCCTCGCCACGGCTGCTCTGGCGGAGGCTCCACCGGACCTGCCTTTGCCTGTCGCCAGCTTTGGCGCTGCGGCGACGGAGGCGGGCAGCGTGTACATCTACGGCGGTCACAGCGGCACGCGGCATAAGTACAATCGCGACGAGGTCCACGGAGACTTCTTCCACTGGCAGGCTGGCATGGCCGCGTGGGAAGCGTTCGCCAAAGATGAACCTGCTCAGGGAGCCTCGCTCGTGGCTACGGAAAAAGGCATCATCCGTGTCGGTGGCATGGCGGCAAAGAACGCCATGGGTGACAAGCAGGATCTCTGGTCCAGCGAGACTGCGGCACGCTATGACGTGGCTGATAAAACGTGGCACGCTTTGCCAAAGCTGCCCGAACGCCGTTCCAGCCATGACAGCATCGTCATCGGTGACACCCTTTATGTCATCGGCGGCTGGGCACTGATGGGCGGCTCCGATCTGAAATGGCACGACACCTACCTCACGCTCGATCTCGCAGAAGCAGACGCCACTTGGCAGACGCACAAGCAGCCCTTCGAGCGCCGCGCTCTGGCCGTCCATGCCATCGGCACGAAGCTCTATGCCATCGGCGGAATGGATAGTGACAACGACATCAGAGCAAAGAAGGCAAAAAGACCTCTCCCGAAGTCATCGCGATCCCTGCCGCAGCCACTGCCCAAGAAGCCAAAACCACCGCCACCGAGTCCGACTGGCCTCGCTATCAAGGGCCGCAGGGCGACTGCACCACGCCGGAGGTTGGCTGGAATACAAAGTGGCCTGCCGACGGACCGCCCGTGCTCTGGAAAGCCGAGCTTGGCAAAGGCCTCGGCTCTTTTGCTGTCGTGGGAAAGCGCGCCTACGCCGCTGGCAATGACGGCGCTGACAAAGACACCCTTGTCTGCCTTGATCTCGACACTGGCAAGCCCCTATGGAAGCACACCTACGCCGCGCCCACGAAGTGCCACGAGATGTCCATCGTGCCCTACGGCCCAGCGTCCACGCCCACCGTCATCGGAGACAAAGCCTGGTTCATCAGCCGCGACGGCCACGTGCTCTGCCTGAATGCCGAAACCGGCACCGTGATCTGGCAAAAGCACCTCGTCGATGACCTCGGCGGCAAGCGGCCCGTCTATGGCTACAGCAGCAGTCCCTTCATCGCCGATGATCGCCTTTACCTCGATGCCGGTGCCGGTGGCGCTGGCAAATCCAACGCCTGCCTCAAAGCCAGCACCGGCGAACTCATCTGGCAAACCGGTGACGGTGAGGCCGGCTACGCCACACCCTTCATCAGCAAGCTGCATGACAAAGACACCCTCGTGCTCTTCAAAGGCGAAGCCCTGGAACTCCGCTCGCCCACCGATGGCAAACTGCTCGCCCGCCACGCCACCGAGACCCGAGATTTCTGCAACTGCGCCACCCCCGTCGTCAGCGGAGACCGCGTCTTCATCTCCCACACCGGCAACATGGGAGCCCGCGCGCTAAAGGCCGATTCATCCGCTCTCACCGAACTCTGGAGCGACCGCGAGATCGGCCTACTCTTCCACAGCGGTCTGCCCGTGGGCGCAGACAAACTACTCGTCTTCAACGACCAAGTCCGCGGAGCCAACGACCTGCGTCTGCTAGATCTCGCCACCGGCAAGACCCTCTGGAAAAACACCGAGATCGACAAAGGCACCGGCCTCATCACCACCGATGGCCACGCCCTTCTGCTCACCAGCAAAGGCGAACTCGTGCTCGCCAAAGTCACCGACACTAGCCTGGATATCCTTCACCGCACCCAAGTCCTCAGCGGCAAATGCTGGGTCCAGCCCGTCCTCAGCCACCGCCGCCTCATTTGCAAAAACAACGAAGGCAGCGTGGTGTGTTTGGATCTGAGGTGAGTGGGCGAGCTAGAAGGAAAAAGGGCGTCTTCTTTGGTGTGCCTTCGGTGGTGATGAGTTCTCGATTTCAGGCCAAAGGACTGCCCGCAGGGTTGTCTTGAGGTTTCTGAATCCGCTTCATCAGCTCCAGCGCCACGGCCTGACGTTCCGGGGCGAGGCGGTGGAGATGCTCGCGGTCGTCGCAGGCTTTCAGCGCGTCCTGAATGGACTCGAAAGGATGCGGCTCCTCCAGTTGGGCGAGGAAGGCGAGCGTTTCGGCGGGTTTGGTGAGCTGTGCATGACGGATGAGGCCGTCGCTGATGAAATCGAAGACGGCAGTGTCTTTAGGGTGCTCCAGGCTCCAAGCGATCAGCGCTGGCAGCACCGCCTGCCAGTCTGCGGCATGATCGGAGCAGAGCTGGGTGAAGGTGCGTCGGGCAAAACCATAGTTCGGTTCGAGTGGCAGAGCCGTGACAGCGCATTTCCTCGCTTCCTGAGTATCAGTCGAGAGCTTGGAAAGCACCTGCGCCAGTCCAGACCAAGTTCGGGCCAATTTGGGATCAAGGTCGATGGCCTTGCGGTAGGCGGCTTCGGCTTCGGTAGGACGCTGAAGGTGATTCTTGAGCAGATTGCCGAGGTTGTTCCAAGGCCAGGCATGCTTTGGATCAAGTTCGATGGACTTGCGGTAGGCGGCTTCGGCTTCAGCGGGGCGCAGGAGGCTTTGAAGCGCATTGCCAAGGCCATGCCATGGGTGAGCATACTTGGGATCAAGTTCGATGGACTTGCGGTAGGCGGCTTCAGCTTCAGCGGGGAGTTGGAGGTGATCATGAAGGAGATTGCCAAGGCTGTTCCAAGGGTGAGCAAGCTTGGGATCGAGTTCAATAGCCGTACGATAGGCGGCTTCGGCTTCGGCAAAGCGCTGGAGGCGGTTTGCTAACAGATTGCCGAGATTATTCCAAGGGTAGGCATCCGTGGGATCGAGCTTGATTGACTTGCGGTAGGCGGCTTCGGCTTCGGCGGGGCGCTGGAGGTGACCTTGAAGCAGATTGCCGAGGTTGTTCCAAGGCCAGGCATGCTTTGGATCAAGTTCGACGGACTTGCGGTAGGCGGCTTCGGCGAGTTGCCATTCCTGGTTTTCTTCGAGGAAATCGGTCAGCCGGTGCCACCAGCGTGACTCCTGGGATTTGAAGCCTAATTCTTTGCGCAACTCAGCGGGCATGTGCTGGCAAAAGGCGAGCACATCGACTTCGGGCATGTCGGCTTTGGCTCGCTCCACATCAAACCACTCGCTCAATTTGGCCATCGCGGGGGCGGACCAGGTTTCCTCCAGGGTGTGGTGCACGAGTTTTTTGCGTTCGGCGGCAGTTTCCGAGCGGTTGAGGGCGCTGTGGAGAACATCGCGGGCATCATGGAGGCCCTGGGGACCACATTCGGCGGAGTCGTGGGCAAGTTTGGCGATGAGCTCGGAGACTTTGTCCGGGAAGAGGACGCGGATGGTGGCGACGAACCAGTCGAGGCGGTTCCGGGCGGCGCGGCCGTGGCGCATGAGGTAGTGGATGTTAGAGAAGCGGTCGGTGAGCAGGTAAGTTTTCTTTTTCGGATGGCCGGCAGCTTCGCGGAGGATACCGAGCTTCATGAGGCTGCGGAGCTGGGCGCTGACTTGGTTGCTCGGCAGGCGGGTGGCGGTGGCGAGGGTGGCGACCTCGACGGGGTTCCATGCGAGGGCGACGGCATCGAGGATGCGCTGCTGCTGGCCGGAGAGGGCATCGACGATGGATTTGAAGTAGGGGGTGAACTCGTCGAGCAGCTTTTCGAGGTCGGCGCGGATGTCCGTGTGCAGGCCCTCGCGGAGGAGGCGGTAGAAGGTCTTGATGAGGCGTGGATTCCCCCCGGTGAGGATGTGCAGGGCCTGGATGCTGCCGCTGCGCTCGGCGAGGGCTTTTTCCACATCGGCATCGCCACGGGATTTGGCGAGGGTTTGCAGGCACTCGCGCATTTCATCCAGGGAGAGCGGTTTCAGCTCGAAGATGCGGAAGAAGTCATAAAACGGCTGATCGATGGAGGTGACGTGCTCAAAATGGCTGGTAGCTCCGCCAATGAGCATGATGCCGCTGTCTTGCATGAGCGCAGCGCGGAGGCGGTGGAGCGGCTCGGCATCGCGGATGGAGGCCAGCAGGTCGTTGAGGTTGTCGATGAGCAGGACGACGCGTTTGCCACTGCGGGCGACGAGATCGGTGAAGAGGCGGTCGGCGCGTTCCTCAATGTCGGGCGGGTTTTGAGCCAGCAGCGGGCCGGTGAGGTCAGTGGTAGCCTTGGTGGCGAATTCCCACTGGCGGATGGCCTCCAGCCAGAAGTCGGCGAGGTCGCCAACGCGGCGACTTTCCTCATCAAACACCACGGGCTGCCATTGGCGGGCGAGTTCGTAGTCCCGGCTGATCTTATGGGCCACGGCCCAAAGCGTGGTGGTCTTTCCCATGCCACGGGCCCCGATGAGCAAGCAGTGCTGCGGCGGATGGCCTGGCTGATTGCTGCGGACGATGCCGAGTAGAGTCTCCAGCAACGGCAGACGGGCGGAATACTCACTGAGCAGCACCTCAGGCGGCAGCAGAGCGGGATTGTAGAGGGCAAAAGGATGGCTCATTGGGGATCAGGCGGTTTTGCGCTGCCAGAAGTCGCGCAGGATGTGGGAGGCGAAGGTGGTGCGCTGCTCGCCGGTGGTCTGCTGGAGGAGGTAGCCGTCGTGCTTCAAGGTATCGAGCACGTGGTCGAACTCGTCGGCGAGCAAGCTGCGCGTCTCCTCGACCGGGACGAGCCGGGCATGGATAGCCTCGAAATCAGCGCGGCTGAGGCCTTTCGCGTTGCGGCAGGCGGCGCGGAGCATTTCACGAGCAAGGCGGACCTCGCTGGCGGTGAAGACATCCTTCAGCCGATCATACATGCCGTCGCAGTATTGGTTCCGGCTGCCGTGGACGAGCTTGTCGCGGTAGATGGCTTCGAGTTCCTTCGCTGTGGGCGCTTGGGTAAACTCCTGCTCCTGAATCTCGGAAATGAAGAGCTGGAGGAGAATGGGCCAGTTCGCTCCGATGAGTTGCAGGATCTTTTTCCGCCCTGCGGCGTTCAGTGGCAGACTGTGGCTGGTAGCGAGAGCTTCGAGCAGGCCGATGGCCTCCTCCTCAGTCAGCGGCGGTATTTCCAGCGTGTCGAACTCATTGACCGAAGGATGCAGGCCGAGCTTTCTCACGACGCCTTTGAGTCCGATGGAACCGGTGACGAGGAAGCGGGCGGATTTGTCTTTCAAATCATGTCGGGCGGAGCGGAACCAGTTCAGGACGGCCTCGACATCCGAGCGGTCGCTCTTGGCCGCGACGAGCTTCAGGAAGGTGGGGAACTCGTCGAGCAGGAAGAGCACTGGAGCGTCCGTTTCAGCGAGAAGCTGGAGAAAGGCGTCAGCGGTCTTTTGCCAAGGCGGGACGGAGGAACGCTGATCTGACAAATCAATGCCAACACCTGTGACCTTGATCCCTTTGAGCCGCCCCAATAACGCCCCCGCATGTTCCGCCGCCCAGGCGAGGTGTGGTTGGGGCTTCTCCAGGGCCTTTCGCAGGCCATCGAGCATGGCCTCCAGCCATCCTTCCACGGTGGAGCAGCGCTCCAGATTCAGCAGGATTGGCAGGAATCCTCCTGGGTTGGCTTTGATCTCCTCCAAGCAGGAGGTTTTGCCCGTCCGCCGTGGGCCGAGGAAGGCGACATTACCTCGCCGCAAAGCACGCAGGAGCTTGGTGATGAGGGAGGGCCGCTTGTAAAAGTTCTTTCCCGTAGCTGGCGGGCCGATGCGGAGGTCGATTTGGTTCATGCAATGGTTTTATTGCGCATTGATAAAGTTGCGCAACATAATTTTTGCACGATTTACTCCACAATGTCCTAGCCGTGGGGGGTATCACTTGCCCTCAAACAATGAACCCAAAAAACAACGAAGGCAGCGTGGTGTGCTTGGATTTGAGGTGATGACCGGCCCTCGCTGCGCGCGAAAGGAAGTGGTTTGACTCAGTAGTCACCAAACAAACGCAAACCGTAGGAGGCCATCGGCGCGGGGCTCGAATCGAAACGCGGGGCAATGCCGCTGTAATGGCTGCTGCCGCCAAAATTGACGCGAGGGAAGAAAAAGAAGCCACCGCCAGCGCTTGATGGCGGGAGCATGACGCCGCGAAAATCGACGCTGCGTGCGGGCAACTTCGTGTCGGCCTCTGTCAGCAGGTCTCCCACGATGAATTTCCCGATGAAGAACCCAGTCGGTGGGTGGAAATCCAACTGTTGCAGCCGACTGCGGCTGCGAGTGGCGTGAGGGATCGCGCGGTGATTCGTCGTGAGGCGGAAGAGATGCTCGAAGAAGTCGGTGCGGAAATAGGCATTGCCTGGGGCATCTGCCACATCACTCATGAGGGTGATGCCTGGGGGCGGTTGGATGTAGCGCCAGCCCTCTCCACGAATGGCAGCTGCGAAGCCCTCGGGATACAGTTTGGAGGAGGGTCTAGCCAACTGCTTCCACTCGAAAACACCCTCGACAAACAAGGGGTAAGGATCACTCGTGGAGATGGCTAGCTCCCCGGCGAGCGTGCCGCCCTGCAGGGCATCGTGATGATAAAAGGGCAGCTTCAGTCCATCCTCCATGATGGGTGACGATGCTGTGAAACTGGCTCCGTTGGCCAGCGAGCCCACGCTCAGGGCAGTGAGGTCTGCATTGACCGAGAGCGACATCAAGCCCGAGCCCACGGGTGGGTCGATCTCGCCATGGTTTTCTTGGAAGTCGAGCAGCACATTGAAACGGCCCAGGAGGTCTGGTGTGGGCAGCGTGGCGCGTTTTTTGCGATGATACAAGGTGCTGTCCCAGACCTCTTCCTCACCATTGGCAAACGTCACGAGCATACGTGCTGTGGGGCTTCGCTCTGTGGGTGACGACTCCACGACTAATCGCGTGGAGCGGGTGCCTCTCAAAGCGGGCAGGGTGATGACCCGCTCGAAGACTTCTGGGAAGTCCGCTCGTGGAGTGAGCTTGCCAGCAAAACGCCGCGTGTTCGCATTCACACGCAGAACGCCAGAGAAGGTGCCTGCATCCTCCATCCGTATCTGCAAAATGCCGCCGAGCTGGAACTCTGGATCCTGGATCGAGCCAGCGATCATCCCGGCATACAAGCCAGGCGCTGCGGGCTGCATCGGCAGACCGATGCGGAACTCTGACACGACGGGCGCGCTTTCCCGACCTGCGGCATCCGTCAGCTTCCAGGTGACACGATACAGGCCTGCCTTTTCAAAGGTGCCGGTGAGATACCCATTCTGAATCGTGCCATCCAGCGTGATGCCCGGCGGCAGACCGCTGGCGGTCACCCTGCTCCCCGGCCAGGCATAGGCAGCGCCAAAGATATCCCGCGCACCATCGGCCATCACGCCGAATGCACTGATCGAAACATTCAGGGGGAATTCTTCCTCATGAATCGGCGTGATGCGCGGTGCCCGCTCGATGGAAAAGATGGTGTGTCTTGCGATGACGATAGCAGACAAAGCCTGACGCGACACAGGATCGATCACCTGCCCCACGGCCTGCAGTTCTTCCATACCGCCAAGACCGATCCAGCTTCCTCTCATGAGGGTGAGTGTCGGCTGATGCACACCCGCGATGAAAGGATGAGTCATATCGCGGTAGGTATTCGGATTTTGCCAGACGACAGAGGCATTGCCCCAAAACTTCGTTTTCAGCCGAGCGGAGTCAGTGTCACGCAGCATCACGGATTCATGGATTGGCTCATAGATCACGACCTGACAGGTGCCTGATCGGCATGGTGCTTGTCCGCTCCCCAGGATCTCCAGCTCATAAGCGCCAGCGTCCTCCGGCTTCGCTGCGGCAATGTCCAGCACGGCGCTCGTCTGTCCCGCCAGTTCCTTCCCATCACGCCGCCAGACGAAACGGCCTGCCGTGCCACCCAGGATCGCAGGGCTCAAGATCATGCGCTTATCGAGCGGCTGAAAGTGTGAACTGATCAACACCGGGGCGCTCGTATTGCCCGCTCCACTTGCTTGCCAAAGGACAGGAATCTCATGATCCGGAGTCAGGCCATTCATGGAAAAAGTGATGGTGAAAGCTCGATCTCCCGCAGGCAGTAAAACGAGTGGCTTTACCTCAAATCGCGTCTCTCCGGCCGGGCCACCTTCGAGTCTTGTGATCCCAAAAAATGACGCTGACGTGCCGCTGAGCTTGGCATTCGGGAGATTCGATAGCCCCGGGCCGCTCACAATCACCGTGAGTGGCAGCACCTTGCCATCGACCGTAGCACGCCAGGTCAGGGGCTCGGCATGTGGCAGCACTTCGTAGTCCATGGAGGCTCGGCTGTTCTGCTCACCCGAACGCGCTTTGCCCAGGCTGACTTCCATCTCGCCGAGCGAGAGAAAGGACACGGCTCGTGCAATCCACGAAGGCGCTTCGGCATCGGATTGGAAAAGCAGCGTGTCATCACTCAGAGCCAGCGTTCTGGCGCTCGCAGGTAAGCGTGTTTGCCTCTCTAATTTCCAGCCAGCGTTCGAACGACGCATGAAGGTCAGCCCTGAGGAAGACGGTGCCACCACCAGTGAGCCGCCGACGGCCACGGAGCCCCCCCAGGACTCCAACGGCAACTCCGATGGCTGCACTTCCACGTTTTGCACAGGGCTCCATTTCTTGCCATCCCAGGTGGAGGTCCAGAAGCCTCTCGTGGAACTCATCACCAGCTCACCATCGTCGGTGAAACCCACGGAAGAGCCCATCCCGCCGAGTGGCGATGACGCTGGTGGCTCTATCACCTGTTCCAGTTTCCAGCGTTCAGTGTTGGTCGCCCCAGAGCGGCGAATCACCAGCGTGCGCCCTGTGTTCCGGCCCTGCGCATTCACATAGGATGGCTCACCCACCGCCAGCACGTCACCCTTCAGGCTCATGGACAAAAAGGAGCTGTTCCTCTGGAGCGAAATCTTTTCGATCACCCCTTCCGGCTCATAAGTGCGATAGCGCAGGCGATAAAAGCGCAGCGTCGTCGTCGCGACATCGCCGACGATTTCTTCATCCTGCACGACCAGCCGCGTTCCATCCAGCGCCACACCATTGCCGAAGCGCATCTGGTCCCACATCGTCACTCCATTCACCACCTGCGGGCGTCTGGCGGGTGCCGTCAGAGTAGCTGCGAGTGTCCAGGTCGTCCCCAGATCACGGTAATAGAGATACACCACGCCACTGTCCGCACCGGCCGCATCACGGCTGGACATCTGCGTCACCGCCAGCCAGCTCCCACTCAGCGCCACCTGCCTGCCGAAGTTGCCATTTGGCACCGGATTCGGAGACTCCAGCGACTGCCACTCGGTCCACGCCCCGCGTGTCCAGCCGCCAGGAGTAAAAACATCGGCTGCCTGCCGACACATCTGCACCCGTCCGCGTCCCGATGAATACCTCGGCGCTCCCAGCGCTGCCTGACTCATCTGTATCGCCATCGAGTCCCCGATGCCCTCGCCCACCTCCCGCTCCATGATTCTCACTTCCCGCCGCAGCAGATCAGCTCCGGGCGCTACCTGGCAAAGCCATGAAGACGCTAAACAAACAAACAGGAGACTTGGTCGGGTCATACCTCCTTTTGTCAGGAGTGGGTGATTCCTGACAAGAAAAGAAAGTCCTCCCGGCTTTCGCAAATGCGTCAGACCGCCAGCCCGCGCTCTTTCATCGCTGCCAGAGTCCAGTCATACTCGCGAACGAGCTGATCCACGACATCACCAGTGCGGAGTTCCGGCGGCAGCACTTCCCAGGTGTAGGTCTCCATCTCGATGTGCTGGCACTTCGTCGGGTTCTTGGAAAGCCAGTCCATGGCTCCGAGGAGATGGTCCTGCGTGCTTTGGAAGCCATCCCAGGGCGGCGCATGAAGAGGGATGTGGAAATGGACCCGCCATTCTTCACCCAGCGACTCGACGGGGTTCGTGTCGGCGAACTGGAGGGCATCAGGCAGGTCTTTGAAGCGGCGCAGCGGCTGCGTCTCCCCGTAGCTGGCGATGACTTGGTGGAAATATACCGGCTCATCAAAGGCGCGCAGCTTTGCCACCATGTCGGCTGTGGGTTTCAGGCGCAGGGCGGAGCTGAAGTGCAGTTTGCTGATGCGGATGCCCGACTCCGTCAGCCGACTCAGAGCGCGACCGGCTTCCTCATACTCGATGGCGAGATGGCAGGTGTCGTAGTTCAGGCCGATGAACTTGAAGAAGTCTTTGTCGCGTGGGTAACGATCGAAGTAATGGGCGAAGAACTTCAGCGACTCTCCAGTCGTCTCGAAGAGGCCGAGTGGCTCGGGCTCGAAGCCGAGATGGAGGTCGTGTCCGCTCGCTTCGCTGACCTCTTCGATGTGCTCGCGGCAGAGGCGGACATTGGCAAAGATGGCTTCCAGTTCCTCCGCGCCGATGGGGAAGGTCTTATGCGAGCCAGGAAGCGTGCTCACGCTGCCGCTCACGCCGGGAGGCAGCAGTTTGGCCAGGAGATCGAAAAGTAGATTCGTGTACTCCAGCCTTTCCTTTGTGCTCCAGTCGGGTTTGAAGACCTGCTCCTTCACCCGCGTGCCGTGGAAGGAGCCGTAGGGGAAGCCGTTGATGGTGAAGACGTAGCAGTTCTCCTTTTCCAGCCAGCGCTGGAACTCCACGAGCTTCTCCGGCGAGCTCAACTCCTGAGCCGCCTGCGCACTCAGCCGCAGGCCGATGCCATAAGGCTTGCCGCCACTCACGCGCTCTTTGACACGCAGCGTGTGCTCACGCAGACCGCGCCAAGTTTCCTCCCACGTTTCGCCGCGGTGGATGTTGGTGCAGTAGCCGAGATGGATGCCGTGATTGAGCTGCATAATGAGAGGGCTCCCACTGAGCCGAGCCCAGGCACCTCAGGAAACAGTTTTTTCACAGAAGATGAGCCGGTTTAAGCCTCCCCATATCGGCAGATCAGATGCCAGAGGTGGTCCAGCTCTGAATGATCGATGCCTGCTGCCGCGGCTTGAGCTTCCTCCTCGAAGGCACGCTTGGCCTGTAGGCGGAGGGTGCGGTTAAAGAATGCCTTGAGGCGTGTCGGGGAGGTTTCATGACGCGTCGCCAGTTCTTCCTGAGTCGGCATCGGCGGTTGTGGCCAGCGATCCATCAGGGTGAAGGGCAGGAGATCGGCCACCAGCTTGCCGTTGCCTTTGTCGGTATGCTTTTTCAGCAGCCGCGCCTTCGCCGCCAGCCAGATTTCCCGCGCCAGCAGCAGGTCAAAAGTCGGCCCAGGGTCCAGATGCGCCAGATGGGCCGCGCGGAAGCTGTGTTCCGCATGATTGGAGTCGAAAGGCACAAACTCGCGGCCCCCACCACGTTTCTGGGCCGAGTTCGCGGTATGATGACTGCTCACCAGATTCTTAAAGCAAGTCATCAGCCAGGAACTCAGCCTGCTGCCACGCTCTACGTCATATTGACTCAGCAGTCCGTCCCGCACCACCTCCACAAAGAAGTCCTGCACCCGGTCCTTGGCATCCGCCTCCGGCAGGCCCAGTGCCCGGGCGTAGCCATAGATCGCCGGGTAGTATTGGGTGCAAAACCGGGCCAGAGACATCTCACGCGTCTTCTGTTCAGGGGCATTCAGGGCCTGAACGAGCGTGCGGGATGTGGTCGGGAAAAGGCGTGGTGAGTCTGACATTCCCTGCAACTACCGAATTCATGGGCTGAAGGTGACGGTTTTTGCTCAAAAAACATCATGTAGTCATTGCATGGCACGAAGGCGCATGGATCGACTGTTATTAAGCACCCCTCCCATGCCAGACCTAATTCACCATGCTTTACTCGCCTCCATCGGCTGGGATCAGCGTTTTGAGATGTTGGAAAAGATCGGCGCTGGGGCCATGGGGCAGGTCTGGCGGGCGAGGGAGATTAGCAGCTGCGGGCAAAAGACCGGGGAAGATGAGTCCGAAGCCACCTCCTCCGACCGCATCGTAGCTCTGAAGATCCTTGATCCAGCACGCACTGGGGATGAGCAGACGCTCGCCCGCCTGGAGATCGAAGGCGAGACGCTCACCAAGCTGCGCGATGCCGGCCAGCACGAGCACGTCGTCCCCATCCTCGATTTCAAAATCACTGACGAGCATGCCTGCCTCGTCATGGAGTTCATCCCTGGATTAAATTTGAGGAAATGGAGCTCCACCCACCAGCTAAGTCTTCAGGATCGCGTGCGGTTGATCTCCCATGTCGCCCGCGCCAGCGGCTGGTTCCATGGGCTCGGCATCGTCCACCGGGATCTGAAGCCCGCGAACATCCTCGTTCATGCCACGACTCATCAGCCCATCATCGTCGATTTCTCCATCGCCAAGGTCGAAGACACCCTTACGCTGACCTTGACCAATGAGGCCCTCGGCACCGCCCCCTATATGGCTCCGGAGCAGTTTGATCGCAGACGCGGCCCCATCTCTCCGGCCAGCGATGTCTTCTCGCTTGGCTCCACCTTGTATGAACTCCTCACCCAGGTGCATCCGCATCCGGGCGACTTTACCCAGATCCTGCAGCGCTTCGTGGATGAAGTCCGCCCAGCGCCGCCTTCCCTGCTGAATCCCGCCGTGCCGCGCGATCTCGAGAGCATCATCCTCAAAGCGCTATCCCACCGCCCCTCCGACCGCTATGCCGACGGCACCGCCTTGGCAGACGACCTCGACCGCTTCCTCGCCGGAGAGCCAGTGAAAGCCCGCCCGCTGCCCCTGACGACACGCTTGCTGCGCCGTGCCCGGAGAAAACCCGCCCTCACCGCCGCGCTGGCCGCTTGTGTGGTGCTCGGAGCCTTTACTCTGTGGAATGTGCAGCGCCAGGCCGCGCAGCGGGAGCGCTTCGCCCTCGAATCCCAGCTCACCAGCGACATGCAGGAGGCATGGAGCAAGAGCAGCCTCAGCGCTGCCGAGTCCACACTCATTGAGCTTGCCCGGCATGACGCCGCCTCTGCCACCACTCTCCGTCACCGCCTCCAGCAGGATGTGTTGCATGACATCGAGGCCCGCCTCCGGCAGCCCCACCTGCTGGACGCCGACTTCACCTGGCTGCGCAGCACCATTGACTGGCTGAAACCCCGCCTCCCCGAAGAGGCCGCGCACCTCCAGACACTCATCACCGACCGTCTCGGCCGCTGGGAGACGCAGGTGGACTTGCGCCCTCCCTTTGCGGACTTGCTGGGGCTCTTCCCGCGCTCAAACATCCGCGTCATGGATGGCCTGCTTTACGCTCTCCATGATCACTCCAGCAGCAATCCTGCCCCGATTGTGATCACGGATGCGGCCTCCGTGCCGATGGAGGTGGACTGCACCTTTCTGGCTGAGGGCAGCACCTTCCACCACCTCGCTTTAGATTTCTCCCACCAAGACGCCTACCTGGTCCTGATGCTGTACAAAGTGCAGCACACCCCAGGCGCAGTATTGGTGCGGATGGGCCTCGAATCAGCCGCCCCAGAAAGTTACGTCCTCTATTTCAACCTCAACAGCAAGCTCTACGACGGCGCTCAGTCCCATGGCATCCACATCCCCGATTCCCATCTGCTGGAAAAACCCTTCCGCCTGACTCTGCGAGTCGAGCATGGGCTGGCGGAGGCCTCAATCAATGGTCGGTGGCCGCTGCGTCTGGACTCCCCCTTTGCCCTCGGCTCCATGAAGCCCGCGAACTATTGCCGCATCTCCTGGCCCACGGACATCGGTCTCCAGCACCTCGCCCTCCGGAGTCGGCGTTCGGATGCGGTCAGCCCGCTGGAGGCAGCGGACCTCCTCGCCACCCAGGAGCGCTGGGCAGAGGCACGCCGCTTGTTTGAAAACCTGCGTGGTGATCCGCATTTTGGCATCGAAGCCGAATGCAAGATCGCCCAGTGCCGGCTGCGCGAGGGCGACGACAGTGCTGCCGTCGCCATCTGGGAGCGTATCGCTCAGGGAAAACCCTCGGTATGGCGGGATGGCTGCCTCATCCAGCTCTGGCTGCACAGTCACCAGCGGCATGATTTGGTGGCTGCCTCCCGCTATGCTGCCCTGCTGCCCGCGCACCTCAGTTCCGGCACACTGAAGCATTTTGTACCTCAAGTGAGGACGGAGCTCTCCGAAACCTTTGTCAGCCTCTGCATGGGCCTCGCCCAGCCCAGGATCGATCCTGTCGCGCTCACTCAGGCCACCCAGATCTACCGCCTGCTGCAAACGCCCCCGCTGGAGCTCGCCAACCGTGTCGGCATGACGCATCACTTTGCCCGGCTGGATCATGAAGCCCAGGAACTCTACCGCGCCGGGCTCGACGATCCGGCTGGCCGCGCTCAGGGCAGTCTCACCTTCGCCACGAATTGCCTGGACCAGTGGTGCCGCCTCATTCCTTCTGAGAAAGAGCCGCTGCTGGCTCAATCTCTGGATCGTTGGAAAAA
>JAGKWZ010000463.1 GCA_021151605.1 Verrucomicrobiaceae bacterium | reverse complement strand
GCCCAGGTAACCGGGTACATCCAGCCGGATGCCGATGAAGAGCTGTCGCTTGCGGTTCTGGGGGACGCCGAGCCTGGCGGCGTGCTCCTCACGGGGAACGACGCGGTAGCCGAGCTTCCGACCCTCTGCCTGGACGCGGGTAAAGTACTCGCCGCCACTGGCGCTGCGGATGCCGAGGACGTTTTCCATGACAAAGACCTTTGGCTTGAAGTGGCTCACAAAGGCGAGGAAGCGCTGGAAGAGCTGGCGGCGTGGGTCATCAATCATTCGCGGGCCGTGATTGGCTCCATCCCGCTGGCGAGCCTGGGAAAACCCCTGGCAGGGCGGGCCGCCGACGATGACATCGACCTCACGAGTGCCAATGAGCAGCTCCAACTCCTGAGGGGTGAATTGGGTGAGGTCTTCCTCCAGCACATGAGGAACGTGCTGGAAGTTGGCCCGGAAGACTTGAACGGCCTCTTTGTTGAAGTCGATGGCGGCGAGACACTGGAAGTCTGCGCGCTCCATGCCCAGGCTGAAACCGCCACAACCACAGAAGAGGTCGATGAAGGTGGGTTTCATCAGTCGAGCCCCTCCGTGAGTTTGCTGACCTTCGTCCCCAGACCTTTGGCAAGCTGGCGCAGGGCAATAATGCTGGGATTCCGCAGACCGCGCTCGATGCCCGAGATGTAGGTGATGTCGAGGCTGGCCTTTGCCGCCAGAGCCTCCTGGGTGAGCCCAGCCGCCTCGCGGAGCTGACGAACTCTGAGGCCGAGTTGCACAAGTATTTTATCGCGGACAGGCATTCACAAGCTTGTCCAGAATTCGCGCGCCTCGTCCATGGACAGTCGTCCAAGTCGTGAGAGGGCTCACTATGACGTGACCGCGCCTTGATATGGGCAGTCTTCCGGTGGTGAACAGGGTAAAGCCGCCGCCCCGTAGGCAGGCCGACCGATCTGCCGGATCGTGACCGCCCTATCGTGGGCGGCGAAGTGCAGGCAGATTACCTGAAGTGCGGGAGGGCCGTCACGAATGTAAGGCGGATGGTGGAATCCCAACTTTGCTGCGTGGGCTGTGACAACTGGGTGGTCTAGCCACGGACGTGGTGTCATCGCGACGATGATCTGAGGATCAAGGTCCAGCAGTTCATCGTCGAGTGTGATGAGTGTGGAACCGAACCCGGAGGGGATCGCGTTTGGGCGGCGACGAATCATGCCGGAACGCAGACGATCCGACAACGGACGATGTGTGACAATCCGCTAGTCTTCGACTTTGGCGATGACGTCCCGGGGCTTCAGCACTTTGTAGAGGGCCAGTCCGATGAGGATGATGGCGATGGCGATGATCGGGGCGGGGCGCTCGGCGGGATTGCTGCTGGTGAGGGCGGTGTTTAGCCGGGTGATGATGAGGGTGCCGCAAACGAGGGCACCGAGGGCGGGCACGATGATGGGGACCTCAAAGCCGCCGCGCTCTTCATTCGGGCGCAGCTTCAGCACGACGAGGGAGATATTCACGACAGTGAAGACGGTGAGCAGCAGGAGCACGGTGGACTCGGCGAGCTGCTTCACGCTGCCGCTGAGGATGAGGGCGGAGACGATGCCAAAGAGGACGAAGATGGCGATATGCGGTGTGCGGCGGACGGGATGCACCTTGCCGAGGATCTTGGGCAGCAATCCCTGCCTGCTCATGCCGTAGAGCAGTCGGGAGCCCATGAGGTAGTTCAGCAGGGCGGTGTTGCCGATGGCAAAGATGGTGATGCCGATGTACACACCATCCACGCCTTTGAACCAGGGCGCGGCACGGTGGGCCACCTCCATGAGCGGTGTTTTGCTGGCGGCGAGTTCACGCCAGGGCACCACGGACACGGCGGTGATGGCCACGGCCATGTAGATGAGCGTGGCGAGGATCATGGCACCGATGAGGCCGAAGGGGACATCGCGCTTCGGGTTCTTCACCTCTTCGCTGACGTTGAGGATGTCCTCAAAGCCGATGAAGGAATAAAAGGTGAGCACGGCACCCTGCATGACGAGCGCCAGGGTGATGCCGGAGCCTGCACCGCCGGCCGCAGTATCGCCCGCGCTTTCGAGGTAGTTCACACTGCCCCAGTATTTCATGCCGACGGCGATGATGAAGAGCAGGCCCGAGGCCTCGACCACAGTGCAGATGATGTTTGCCCACATGCTCTCGCGGATACCGCGATAGATGATGCAGCCGACGAGAAACACGAGACCGATGGCGGCGAGCTTGATGGGCAGAACGATGCCAAAGGCCTTCTCCAGATTCTCCGCGATGGCCTGCGAGCCCGTGGCCATGCTGGTGAGTCCGCTCATCATGACGGCGATGCCGACGATGTAGCTTAGCCAGGGTTTATCCAAGGCACGATGCGTGACATAGGCCGCGCCACCGGCCCGCGCATAGCGACTGCCGACGCAGGCATAGGAGAGCCCGGTGAGCATGGCGGCGATCATGGCGACGAGGAAGGCGAGCCAGACCGAGTTCCCCAAGTTCTCCGCCGCACGACCGATGAGGGCATAGACGCCTGCACCGAGCATGGAGCCGAGGCCATAAAACAGCACCTGCCAGCCTCCAAGGGTCTTTTTCAGAGAATGGGGGTCAGTGTCGTGGGAGTCGCTCATCACTTCCTAGCTAGCGGAAAGCGCGCCGGGTGGGAAGGGCAAATCAGCCGATCTCCACTTTGCCATCCAGCCGCTTCGTGAAGCGATGCAGCAGTGCGCCATCGACAGCGTGATGGGCAAAGATGAGCGCGTCCGGTTTCACGGTGATGTGGGTGAAGCCGTGCACATCCAGCCCGTAAGGCATCTTGCGCTCGGGGTGCTCCAGCTTGCGCGTTTTGGCACCGCCACCGCCGGAGAGGATGTGGGAGGTGAATTTGCCCTCTACTTCCAGATGCTGAAGGTCGTGGTCATGACCGCAGAGATAGGCGTGGATCTTGTGCTCCTGCAAAAGCGGTTCCCATTCGGCCACGAGCGCCTTTGTATCTCCATGGTCGCCGTTCGAGTAGATCGGATGATGGGCGACCACGAGGGTGAAAGGTAAGCGTGGCTTGCTGAGCTCGGCCTTCAGCCATGTCATCTGCTCTTTGGCCTCATCCGCAGTCAGAGAGGCGCGCATTGTGCCCACGCCTTTGATCTTTCCACCGCTGACAGCAGGCAGGTTGCTGTCGAGGAAGAGTACGGTCTGCACTCCGCCGAAGTCCTGGCGATACCACTTCGCGGGCATCTTCCAGCGCACGCTGGGTTTCTTCGAGTAGGCGAGCTGCACGTCCTGGCCGCCAGCGTTGTCATGATAGTCGTGATTCCCGAGGACCACATACTGCGGCTCAGGGAAAACGGCGGAGGGATACAT
>JAGKWZ010000107.1 GCA_021151605.1 Verrucomicrobiaceae bacterium | reverse complement strand
GAGTGTGCGACTGCTGTAAAAGATGCCAGCGAGCGCGTAGTAATCGCGCATCGTGACGGGCTCCGTTTTGTGATCGTGACAGCGGGCACAGGCCAGTGTGAGGCCGAGGAAGGCCCGCCCAACGACGTCGATCTGGTCATCGACCTGATCGAGGAGGTACTGCTCGAAGTCGCCCTCCTGCACATTCATGCTGCCGAGCGCGAGCATGCCGGTGCCGACGATCTGATCGCGGCGCTGCAGCACGGTGGTGGCTGGGAGCAAATCACCCGCAATCTGCTCGGCGACGAAGCGGTTGTAGGGTTTGTCTTCGTTGAAGGAGTCGATCACCCAGTCGCGATACCGCGCGGCATACAAAAACGGCGCATTCCACACGCGGCCCACGCTGTCCGCATAACGCACGACATCGAGCCAGTGCCGCGCCCAGCGCTCGCCGAAGCGTTCGGATTGGAGAAAGGCATCCACGACCTTCGCGAAGGCGGCTTCATCGGGTGAAGGATCACGCAAGAAGGCCTCGACCTCGGTTGGAGAGGGCGGAAGGCCCCGCAGATCGAAGGATGCGCGTCGGATGAGCGTCGCACGTGACGCATCGCCGATGGGGCGGAGGTTTTCTGTTTCGAGACGAGCCAAAATGAAGCGGTCGAGGTCGTCTTTTGGCCACGCGGTGTCTTTCGTGACGGGAATCGCCGGGCGCTGGAGACGCTGGTAGGACCAAGGCGTGGGGTTGTCGTATTTCTCGGCGGCCCAGATAGGGGAAGACAAAAAAATGACAGACAAAAAAATCAGACCCTTTTTTTGTCTCTCATCTTTTTGTCTTTCGGATTGGGAAGGGATCATTTCGCGCCTCCTTTCGCTTTCAGCCAGGCGCTCAACGCTTTCACATTCTGCACGAAGTCGAGGCTGTAGATCACGCCACCGGCGGGCTTTTGCTTTTTGCCGTTCGCGTCGCGCATGATGCCGCGTTCGTCGTCGGTGATGGGCCAGGAGCCGTTGGGGGCTTGTTCTTTTAAAATGGTGGCGATGTCGGCATCCGTGGGTGGGGAGGACCAGCGTTCTTTTTCAGTGCGGGGGAAGGTGACGGGCTCGCCACGGGCGATCTGGCTGCCAGCGGCTTGGAGGGCGTCGAGTTCGCTGTCCCAGACCCAGCCGTAGTTGGAGGAGGCTTTTTTGTCGGAGTAGGTCAGCTCGAAGCCCTTGCCGCCGGGGCCGCGCTCGAAGTAGAGGGGCTTGTTGGTGTTGAGTTCGTAGAAGCGGGCGAGCTTGTTGCCGGGCTGGAGCACGGTGCGGAGGTAGGTGATGGCTTTGGCGACGGGCGCGAGGTATTTTTTGTCGCCAGTGGCGGCGGCGAGCTTCAGCAGCGCCCACATGGCGGCCTGGCTTTCGCGACCGCTGATGGCGGTGGGCTCGAATTGACGGCTCCACACGGGCTGCATTTCGGCGTTGTATTGCTGCGCCCAGGCGGGCTGCGGATCGGGCATCTGCGCGAGCAGGAGGAAGTCGCCGCCGCGTTTGGCGGCTTCGAGGTATTTTGGATCACCGCGAAGCTGCCAGGCGAGGAGCAGCGTGCTCATCAAGGTGGCATGCGTGTTGTCGTTGAGCACGTAGCAGCCGGTGAAGTCCTTCGGCCACTTGCGCGGCCAGTCGGCGGGGTAGCTAGCGGGCTTGATGGGATACTTTTCGACAGGCGGCGGAAAGGTGGGCGCGTCGTCGAAATTCGCGCTCCAACCGCCCGCCGGATACTGCGTCATGAGGAGGGTGTGCAGCGCGAAGTCGGCGGCGGCTTTGATCTCGGCGTCCTTGCCGCCGAGCGCGTGATCGACCCGCACGAGCAAGCGCGTGGCGGCCTGGGAGACATCGTCGTCGTAGGTGGCGTAGTTTTTCTTGTCCTGACGACGCCAGTTGTGCCAACCCGCCTCGCGGGTGGCGGTCTGCGTGCGTGGAATGGCCGTGCCATCGGCCTTGCGGCAGTAATTCTTCGATTCGCGGCCCTTGGCATCGAAATGGCCCGAGTAGTCCCAACCGCCCGAAGCGAGCTGCGTGCGCGAAACGCATCGCGCGGCCTCCACAGCGGCGGCGAGGCACTTTTCGTCCTTCGTGGCCTCGTAGGCATCCAGCATCGCCATCCCGACCGCGGGCGTGCCCGGTGGCTGAATCCAGATGGTGTCGGGGCCGGGGATGCCTTCGGCCTCGCGCAGGGTGAAGTCGGCGCTGTAGCGGTAAACGTAACCGCCGTGGGCCGCCGCGTGGGAGTGGTAGAAGGAAACCGCTTTGATGGTGGCGGCGGTGACTTCGGCGGGTGTCGCGGCCTCCGCGAGCGACGGAATGACGAAGGACGAAATCAGAATGAGGAAGGAATGACGAAAGACGGAAAACGAAGGGGACATAGCAGTGTGCTTTTGGGCCATGCAAAAGCGCAGAGCCGCAAATGGTTGAGAGGAAGGATTTGGAGATACTTTGCGCCTTACCAGCTTTGATTGAATATCAATCCGAATCGAAAGTTCTTCGGTCAACAATCAGGATCACATCGCAATGCAGCCCATAATCAAAAAGGCGCTCGTCAACTTCATTGAGCCACCAGATGGAGTAACCGTTGTCGTGTGTTACTTCCCAAGTGCCATTTACTGTGTATCGCTTGAGATACAGACCGATTTTTCGACTGATTCCGTTTTGAGTTCTGCGACCAGCCGGATCGCTATACCAAACGGAATGGATTCGGCCATTTTTCTCATAGATAGCAACCGAATAGCGCTTGGTATCAACACGCACTCCTCTACCTAACGTGTCGTCCATCTTATCCTCTATCTCTCCCAATTTCTTCAAAGCTTGGACACCTTCCTCAAACGGGGAACCCAACTCGAAGTAAGGCGTTCTAAGCTTTGAAGGCCAGATACTGGAGAGCATAGAATGTGGTGATTAGTTTAAGGACTTCACTCCGCCTTGATGCCCACATTCTTGTTCCCGTTGTCGCGGACGGCATCGACGATTTCGTGGAGGGATTTGAGCGGGGTGTCGGGATCGCCGGAGACGATGACTTTGGCACCGGGGTGCTCGGGGAGGAAGGTGCTGAGGTGACCGCGGAGGCCGCTTGTGGGCTGCTTGTCGCCGTTGATCAGGACGGTGTCGCCGCTGGCGGTGACGTGCATGGTGATGACCTCGCTGCTCTTGATGGAGGCGGAGTCGCCTTCGCCTTTGCGAGGTTTGCTGCCGCTTTCGGCGGAAGGGCGGCCTTCGCCATCGCGCTCGCCACCGGGTTTCTTCATGCCGTCACGTTCGCCAGTGCGGGGCTTGGTGGCTCCGTCGCGCTCGCTGATGCGAGGTTTCTCACCATCTCTCATGCCGGTGCGTGGCTTTTCACCGTCGCCAGTGCCGGGCTTTTTCACGCCGCCTTCGCCATCGCGAGCTCCGGGCTTTTTCGTGCCTTCGCCGTCGCCAGTGCCGGGTTTTTTGACTCCGCCATCGCGGTCACCTGGTTTTTTCATGCCATCGCGTTCGGCGGAGGGTTTGCCACCCTCGCGTTCGCCATCGCCGGTTTTCTTCATGCCGCCTTCACCTTCGCGGGTGCCTGGCTTTTTGACGGGCGTCTCGGAGTCGTCGGACGTGGCGGGCTTTTTGACGGTTTCGCCTCCGCGGACTTTGGCGGGGACTTCTTTTTCGGCGGCTCGGGCGGTGGTGAAAGAATAACTGACGAGGACACTGAGCGTGAGGACGAGCAGCAGTTGTAGCATTGGTTGGCGGGTGGTTGGAGTGGTGATCATGGTGATTCGTTGGCGCAGGGTGGGGTGGTTGCGCACACATGGAGCCAACCCTGCCATGGCCGGTGGTGCGGAAAAGGTTTCCTGAATGCGGAGGAGCGTGTGCCCGTAGTCGAGCCGCTCGGTGGGAGAAAGGAGGTCGAGTGCGCCAGCATCGCAGCGCAGTTCGCGGTCAGACTGGAAGCGGCTGACGACGAACCACACGAGCGGATTGAACCAATGCAGTGCCTGCACGGCGATGGCGGCCCAGTTCCAGAGGAGGTCGCTCTGCTTCACGTGCAGCAGCTCGTGCAGCAGGACGTGGCGGAGGCTGCGCTGATCAAAACGGCTCTGCCAGTCTTCGGGCAGGAGGATCTGCGGCTGGCGGATGCCGACGATGGCTGGCGTGGTGCCTGCGGGCATGAGCCGGATCGTGGGCGTGGCGACTCCGGCGAGGGCGGAGAGCGAACGGAGGATGGATCGAAGATGCGGGTCGTTCGCCGTGCGTCGCGTGAGGAGAAAACGATCAAAGCGGCGCTGGCGGAAAAAGGCGCTGAGAAGCACTGCGGCGGAACCTGTCAGCCAGACACTGGCGAGCAGGATCTGCAAAGAGAAAGACCACGAACGCTCGACAGGAGCATCCGGTAGCGAAACGGTGCTCAAGGCGAGAATGGAAGTCTGCTCGGGCGGTGAAGATGCCTGGATGACGGCCCTGACTTCAGCAGACTCTTGGCGAATCCATGACCCAAGTCCAAACCCAGCCGGAATGAAAGCGGGCAGCATCAGCTTCATGCCGACGAGCATCCACAAACCGATGCGCCACGCGGGACTCAAGCGCGTGCCGAGCATCAAACGCAGGCCGAGCACGGCGAGGATGAGGACGCTGGCCTCGATGGAGGTGCGCAGGAGCCAGTGGAGGAGGGCGTCGGTGGTCATGGCTGCTTGGGGACTGAAAATTGAGAACTGAGAACTGAAAATTGGAAAATGATCAGAGGATAAAAGGCGACAGGCTACTTCTTGAATTTTTGTTCGGCCTGATTCAGCATCTCACGAAGGGCAGCGAGGTCGTCTTTCGAGACTTCTTCACGCTCCATCATCCCGGCGACGAAGGGGGTGAGGCGTCCAGCGAAGACTCGGTCGAGGAAACTGACGCTTTCCTCATGCTGGCACTGATCCTGGGCGACAGCAGGCGTGTAGCGGAACTCGCGGCCCACGGCTTCCACGGCGAGCGCGCCTTTGTCCGTGAGGCGGCGGATGAGGGATTGGACGGTGCGGGGCTTCCAGGAGAGACGGCCTTCGAGTTCCTTCACGACCTCGCTCAGCGTGCTGGTGCCGCGCTGCCAGAGGACGTTCATGACAGTCCATTCGGCGTCGGAAATGCGGGGCGTGGGGGCGATGTCTTCGTCTTCGGGCATGGTCGTGGATTACAAGTGTGATCCACGGATTACATGCGTAATCCAAAGCTGGCAAGGATGTTTTTTCTCAACCTGCTTTTTTTTGCCCCGCCTTCGGTTCCGTCCCGGCGATGATGCGCCCGATGTTCGCCTTATGACGGACGATGACGAGCAGCATCACGAGCACGCCAAAGCCAAGCATCACTGGATCCCACTGTCCCGAGCGGCCCATCTGAATCAGCATCGTGGCGGCGACACCGACGCCTGACATCATGGAGGCCAGCGAGACGTAACGCGTGGTGAAGAAGAAAAGCAGCCACACCGCCAGACCACCGATCATGGCGATGGGGGCGATGCCGAGCAGCACGCCGCCGGTGGTGGCCACACCTTTGCCACCTTTGAAACTGAGCCAAAAGGTGAACATGTGCCCGAGCACTGCGGCGAGCCCCGTCACGACTGCGCCCGTGGAGAGCAAATTTTCTGCTCCAGGGATCGTCACGAGCCAGGCTTTTGCCAGCCAGATGGGCAGCCAACCTTTGAGGAAATCCAGGATGAAAACAGGGATGCCGATGGGCTTGCCGAGCACGCGGATGGCGTTCGTCGCGCCGATGTTGCCGCTGCCGTGCTGGCGGATGTCGATGCCGCGCGTGAGCTTGCCTGCGATGTAGCCAAAGGGCGTCGCGCCGCTCACGTAGCCGCCGAGTGCGCAGAGAAGGATCGCCTGAAAGGGTGTCATGGCTGGCTTTGTAGCCGGGGGCATCGGTCTGCGCCAACAGGAAATCACCGTCAACTCCCCTGCCCCGCTGAACTCCATGCTTGAGTTCCCGCCCATCCACGGCTCTCTCGTTCCGTCCGAAACCATGGCCCGCGTCCCCGAAGAAACCCTCCAGCAGATCCTTGCCTCCACGGACATCGTGGAGCTGATCGGCCGTTCGGTGAAGCTGCGGCGCGCAGGGTCAAACTGGCAGGGGCTGTGCCCTTTCCACAATGAAAAGTCGCCCTCCTTCAATGTGCGGCCCTCGACGAACTCCTATCACTGCTTCGGCTGCGGCGTCGGCGGGAATGCCTTCCGCTTCGTCATGGAGCATGACGGGCTCACTTTCATGGAAGCCGTGAAGCGTCTGGCCGATGCGGCGAACATCCGCATCGAGGAGCAGGTCTGGGACGAGAACGCCGAGAAGGAGGCCAAGCACCGCACACTGCTGATTCGAGTGCATCAGGAGATCGCCCTGTGGTATCACCAGCTTCTGATGAAAAGCCCGCTCGCCGAGAGCGCACGCGAGTATCTGAAAGGCCGGGGCATCAACTCCACCGTCGCGAAGAACTGGAAGCTCGGCTACGCGCCCTCCAATGGGCAGCTCCTCCGCCAGTGGGCCACGGAGCAGAAGTTCGGCAAACAAGCCCTCATCGACGCCGGCATCCTCATCTACAGCGAAGAGCGCGGCGATGCCTTCCCGCGCTTCCGAGATCGCCTGATGTTTCCCATCTGCAATGACAACGGCGAAGTCATCGCCTTTAGCGGGCGCCTGCTGGAGGCAAACCCGAAGATGGCGAAGTATCTGAACTCGCCCGAGACGCCCATCTTCAGCAAGAGCAAGGTACTCTTCGGCTTCGACCGCGCGAAGAGGCACATTTCAAAAGCTGGGCAAGCCATCGTCTGCGAAGGCCAGATCGATACCCTCATGCTCCACGAGGCGGGTTTCACGAATGCCGTCGCCGGACAGGGCACCGCCTTCACCGAGGTTCATGCCAAAACGCTGAAGCGTCAGGCGGACGAGATCGTGCTCTGCTACGACTCGGACAATGCGGGCTTCAAGGCAGCCGAGCGCGCCTTCCAGATCCTCGCGCCCACCGGGCTTATCATCAAAGTGGCCACGCTTCCGGCAGGGGAAGACCCCGACTCGCTCATCCGCAAACAAGGTCCCGAGGCATTCAAAGCGCTGCTTCAAAGTGCGCAGGAGTTCCTCGATTATCAGGTCGATGCCGCCGCCAGTCGCCGTGACATGGGCGAGATGCGCGAGCGAGTGCGCTTCGCTGGAGAGATGGCGGGAAACATCCACCTTCTGGAAAGTCCCGTGGCACGCGAGACTGCCATCCAGCGCGCCGCCGTGCGTCTCTCCATCCCTGAGGACACCATGCGGCAGCTCGTCGCTCGTGCAGCGAAGCAGCCCACGACTCGCAACCCGCGCGACAACGCCAAAGCTCCCACGCCTGGCGAGAGCCCCGGCAAGCAGCTCCTCGCCAGCCAGGACAAGAACGCCATCCTCCTCACCCGTCTCGCGCTCGCCGATGCCCAGGTGCTCGACTGGCTCCGCCAACAACAGCATGACGACGTCCTCCGCGACGTGCCCGGCACCGAACTTCTCGCGCTCATCTGGCGCGGCACCTTCGATCCTGTGGACACCGTCGCAGTCACCGTCTTCCTCACCACGCTCGAGCCCGATGAAGAAGCTGCTTTGAACCAGCTCATGCACGAGGCCCGCGCCACCGGCGGCATGGCGGAGGCTGAGCACGAACTCCGCGCCCTGGAGCTCACCCGCCTGCTCATGATGAAGCAGCGCCTGCAAACTCAGCTCAAGCAGCCCGGCCTGGATGCCGAACACACGGCGGAACTTCAGCGCGAAATTGTGGCCCTGCATCAGGAGATCGGCGCGGCGCAGAAGAGCTTCATGAAGCCGCAGTCCTGAGATTGCCTGGCCGCCTTTGAAACAAAAAACCTCCAGGCTCACGAGGAACCTGGAGGCTGAATGCTGGATCTGGCAGGGATTACTTCGCCTTGGCGAACAGCTCCGCAACAGCGGACCAGTTCACCACATTCCACCAAGCGGCGATGTAGTCAGGGCGCTTGTTCTGATACTTCAGGTAGTAGGCGTGCTCCCAGACATCGCAGCCGAGGATCGGCGTGCCGCTGGCGTCCATGAGAGGATTGTCCTGGTTCGGCGTCGAGGTGACGGCGAGCTTGCCATCTTTGACGACCAGCCATGCCCAGCCGGAGCCGAAGCGGGTGGCACCTGCCTTGGCGAAAGCTTCCTTGAAGGCATCAAAGCTGCCAAAGGCGGCCGTGATAGCCTCACCGAGTTCACCGGAAGGAGCGCCACCAGCGTTCGGGCCCATGATGTTCCAGAACAGGCTGTGGTTGAAATGACCACCGCCGTTGTTGCGGACGGCAGCGCGGATGCCCTCTGGCACGGTGCCGATGTTCTTGCAGAGGTCCTCGATGGACAGCGCTTCCAGCTCGGCATTGCCAGCGATAGCGTTGTTCAGATTGGTGATGTAGGCGTTGTGGTGACGGCCATGATGGATCTCCATCGTGGTCGCGTCGATGTGCGGCTCGAGGGCTGCCTTGTCGTAGGGGAGGGCTGGAAGGGTGTGTGCCATGGGATAAGTTGGAGTTCGGGTGGGTTAAGTAGCTGGGATACGTAGGGCGGCAAGCGGCGGAACCGTTGTTTTTCGACTGTTTCACCTCTGCGTAGAACTAGTTTTCAACTCGTTCCCTGGAGCTCCCGGTTTCGAAATCGGGGACAGCCATCGGCGAGGTGCCATCGGTTCTCACCCGCCGACACCTTGAGAAGGCGCATTACTTCACCTGCCAGCGATCATCAAAGAAGTCCGCCGCCACGACTTTGCCCGCGCTTTCAGCCGTCGGTGGCTGGGTGATGTCCAGGATGGCCCAATCCGGCAGCTTCGGGTTTTGCAGAGAGTTCGTCTTGTCATGCGCCTCGCGGAAGGTGAGGCCGGAGTTGATCACCACTTCAAAGCCGGGCGATTTCAGCGCCGGGTAGGTCAAAGCGGGCACATGAGTATTCGCGTCAAAGCCGTCTTTGCCCTGGATGCTGCCCTTCTTCGCATCCCACTGCACTGGCAGGCTGCTGAGCAGGGCCTTGATGCAGGAGTTTGACTCGGGAGTGCCCCAGAGGATCAGGCTCGCCGTCTTCCCAGCTTCATAGACATCTTTGATCTCGGAAGCCTTCACCACGCGAGCATCACCACGCATCAAACCGCGCCAGCGGGTGATGAAGTGAGCGGACTCGGCATTCACCCAAGCATCGACGGTGGCAGAGGATGATTTGCCATCCGGCAACACGACTAGGAAGGGCTTCATGAAGCTCGTGTCCATCGGGCCGGGATGCGCGCCGCCTTTACCACCTTCGGGGCCTTCGTGTTGGAAGGGCGTGGCATTGCCGAAGTCGCGCCACTCGCCGTTTTCTTTAACGAGGCGGCAGAGGGAGTTCGGCACGCGAGGGCCGGGGCTGAGGAAGTTCTCGAACTTCGTCAGCTCGGGGCCGATCTGCAGGGTCAGCGTCTGCCCGTCGATCTTCAGTGTGAGCTTGTCGCCGCCCTTCCGCACCTGCGGCGGTGGATAAAGGACAATGCGGGAGACGTTGCTGGTCTTGATCTCCAGCGTCTTGCCATCAAGCACCTTCGCGTCGAGGCGGGCATCCTTCCAGCTCTGCTCCAGGCCATGCAGGTTCATCCATTTCACACGGCCATAGAGAGCCGTCTTCGTCTGGATGTGGACTTCATCGGGGAAGTTGTTGCGGCCTTTGGCGACCTCTTTTTCGATCAGCGCCTGCACATCTTTGATCGTCTCGGGATGATACTTATGCCCCATGCCAGGGCCGATGAGATGCGGCACTTTCAGGCCTTCTTTGCCTAGCACTTCCATCATGTATTCGGCGCTGTCGCGCTGCGCATCCAGTTCACCGCTGTAGCTGATGAGCGGGACGTTGAGGAAGTTCCGCGCGTAGTCGGGCACATCATAGAGGCCCCACATCGTCTGCTCATAGGCCACGGGATACTTGTCCGGCGTCAGCTTTTGGTAGCGCTTCACATCGGCAAAACCGGCCCCGGTATGCACGCAGGCCCACTGGTCTGGATAATGCGCGCCGAGATGCCAGGCCCCTGCCCCGCCCATGCTGAAACCGGCGATGACGACGCGGTTCGTGTCCACTTTGAACCGAGCGATGGCGTCATCGCGCGACTCAAAGACATCCACCTCACCGGCAGACTTCCAGCCATTGCAGTAACGGCCAAAGGGATGAATTACGATGCTGCCCGCAGGCTGGAACTGCCCCGGCTTTTTCGCCATGAGGCGACTGTAAACGAAATGCAGATCGGTGGCGGTATCGCCACGGCCATGGAGCCAGATCCACATCGGCACGGCCTTCTTGCCGATCTCCAGACCTTCGGGAATCTCCACGCCGTAAGGCTGTGCGGATCCATCCAGCTTCGAGTAAAAGCCCAGCACCTTCTGACCGGAGCCATCCATCCACGGCGTCTTGCCGTCCTTCAGCGAGGCGATGCGCTTCTTCGCTTCATCGAGCAGCACGTTCACCTTCTTGAGGTTGTCCTCGGGCTTCTTGTCATACCATTCATCGAAGTCGAGCGCGTAGCGGACCGCTTTGAGGAAGATGGCTGCATCCGCCGAACGTGGATGCTTTTTCACCGCCTCAAAGGCTGCCTGAAGCGCGGCCAACTGAGTCTCAGCAGCGGCCTCCTGATCCGCACTGAGTGGCGCGACAGGCTTTGGCGGCAAACTGCCTTTAAATGATGCCGTGGCACCATTCGGGCCGAGCTGAGCCTGGGCAGGCAGGAGGGAAAGAAGCAAAAGAGCGGAAAGGATGGGGCGCATGTGGAACAGAGAGGCTCAAACCAACGTTCGCCGCCAGCCAATCCTACGCCTCAGAAGTCCTCCAAACATAAGACGGCATGGCTAGGGGGCAGCCTCTAGTTTGGCGCTCCCGCTCCACTGCGGCGTGGCTGTCACACGTCTTTCGCGAGGAGGATCGGTGTCTGGGATGGGCTCCATGAAGGGCAGATCATCCACGATGATGTAGCCGACACCCTGTTTGAAGTCCTCCCGTGTCACCAGGATACCCGAGTAGTTTACGGTGCGTGTGATGAGGGCAAAGGGCTCCACAAAATCGGAGGGATCTTGATCGTAGAGGGTGATGCTGCCTCCGAAGGTCCCCGTGCTGGCTGCCAGGTTCAGTTTGAAGAACAAGTCATTCGGCGTGTCTGGCGTAACGACGTTCTTGTTCGTGATCGTGAACAGATGCTCGACCCCGTTCGGGAACTCGGTGTCTTTACATAGCAACGTCACCTTGGCATTGAGCGGGACTGGTGTAGGCAGACCCAGCACGGCAGCGGATGGCACGGTGTAGGGCGCACCGATCACCGTCACGGACGGGTTGGCGAAACCGCTCTTGTAACTGCGCGTCGTGGACTTCACCGGCTGCTCCGCTTTGAACCAATACACCACACCATCGAGATGCCGGGTGCCCACTGTGATATCCAGCCAGCCTTGGATGCTGCCCGTGTTCGTGTAGAGCAAGTGCTGGAAGGCGATCTGCCCGTCGGGTCCAAGTCCGGTGCTACCAGTGATGCCAGTGCCATCGGCTAGCTTACCCGTCCAGCTCACGGCTCCGAGGTTCGTCACCTTCACGGGCATAAACCCATAGCCGTCTGGCCCATCGGGACTGTCTCCGGGATCAAGCGCGGTGTTGTAGGTGGCCACATAAGCATCCGCCTTGAAGGTGCTGCTCCAGGGTGTGCGCCATGCTGTCAGAGCCGCAGAGCCAGACACATCATCCGCCACACTACCGGTGAGTTCTCCCGTGTCCTTGTTGATCTCAAAGGCGATCACCAGGGTAGTCAACGGTGCCTTGCGGGTGATGACGATCTGACCTGCTGGCTTATCATTGATGCCTGGAAAATTCAGGCTGCCTGCCAGCGTGTAGCTCAGCGCTCCGAGTCTCAGCGTCCCACTTAGAGCTGCGCTGCTTGCGACAGATAGTCGCAGTGTCCCCCCTAGCCCCTGGTTCACCGGACCAAGCGCCACTAGCCCGTTGAAGGTACCGATCACGCCTGGGTAGAGCGGCTGCACAGTCCAGAGCACCGTCTTTACTTCACTGGTCCCGGCAGTGTTGCTGGCGCTGATCTTCAGAGTGTAAGGCGTGATCACCCCTTTGACGATCTTTGCCGCCGTGGGGACGCCGTAAATGCGACCCGTGGCAGCATCCAGCTTCACTCCGGTGGGTAGGCCAGTGATGGTGTACCTGGTTGGAGCATTGTCCGCCGTGATCGTGAAGTCGATCCCTTGGCCCACACGCACATCATCAAAGCTCGAGGCAAGTTCCACGTCATCAAAGACAGGCTTCTCCACGACCGAAACGACCGTGTCTGCGTTGTTGCCGATCACGTCACCTGCAGGCGTGCCCATAGTGATCTGGCAGGTGTAGTTGCCTGCATCCATCGGCACGGCACTAGTGATCTTGAGTGTCTTCGTGTCCACCCCGCTGCGCCGTCCTCCATTGCTAAGAGCCACTCCATTCTGATACCAGAGATAGCGGGCGGAGGTGCCCGCTGGCAAAGTGACGACGGCATTTAAAGTCAGCGTGGTGCCGATGTTCACCCCGACTGCCGTCAGGCCGCGAGTGACGATGCCCAGGTAGGCCGTATTCGAGTCATTCGTGCCGACGCCATTCGTCGCACGCAGACTGTAGAGCGCTGCATCCGTGGTCTTGAGCGGAGCCAGCGTCAGGCTGCTGCTCTTGGCATTCGTGATGTTCGTCGTGCCTTTCCACCACTGGTAAGTCAGTGGATCGGAACCTGTGACCGTGAGATTGAAGGAGAGTGCCTGCCCCAGCATCGCCAGTTGGGAAAGCGGCTGCGTGGCAAAGGTCGGCGCGAGTGGCGTGGCCGAGATACTGATCACCGCCGTGTCACTGTCTTCACTGCCGAGACTGTTGCTCACCCGCAACCAGTAGGAAGCAGGGGCTGTCAAAGCAGGCGTGGTAAAGATAGCCCCACGCGCTCCAGCGATGGGCTGGCTCGTATCGCCCGTCGCGCCTGCATACCATTGGTAGCTCAGCGGGAAGCCGCTCGTGCCCACGCTCAGCGGCGTGGTCTGGCCTGAGACGATCGTCCGGCTCGCCGGCTGCTGGGTAATGCTGGGTGGTGACACCCCGCTGCGCGTCAGCTTGAAGTTATCAAAGAACATCTGCCCGCTGGTCACGGCGACTGATTCCGAAAGGCCCACCAGATGGATCTGGAATGTGTCCGCATCCGTCATGTCCCAGTCCGCATTCCGGCTGCCACCCGTGCCTGCGATGCCATAGGTAACCAATGTCTCCCATTGCAGGCCATTCGCCGGGCCGCTGCGGTCCACAGATAGAGTGAAAACCTTCGTCCCCGCATTGAAGGTGACCCGCAGGACACCGCTCGTGCTCGTGGTGGGCAGTTCGTCATCGGCGGTAGGATCATCCACGCCGCCTGTCATCAGATCCGCAGAAAACTCCCTTCGGGTATTGGCCCTCAGTTCCAGCGAGATGCGGTTCCCGCTGGCCGGATCAGTATCATAGATTTCCATGAGCACCCCAGCCTGCAAATCAATTGAGGTGCCAGTTGCCACGGTATTCGTCACATCCACCACCGTCTCCCAGTCCTCCGTGTATCGCGGCTGGCTGCTCAGCAGAGTGAGGTGAGATTCACCATAGCCAATCACCTCAGGGGGAAAACCAGGCTCAAAGATGGTCTCCACCGTCGCCGTGTAATTCATCCGCTTGCTGCTCTCCGTCAGCGTGCCTTGCTCCGTGTAGTCCTCCTTCAGCCACATCGCCGCGTTCAGCACATTGTCGTCGAAGTTATCCGCCACATTCCCACCGGGAATCGGAGCCGTGCCCGTCAGCGCGATGTCGAAGGGATTCTCATCCGCGTCATTGCTGGCGATCTGGAGCGCCGCCGTGCGGATGCCTCCACCGCTTGGGGAAAAAGTCACCGTGAAGGTCGTGCTCGCATCCTGGGCAAGCGTCGTGGTAGAAAGCGCCCCCAGGGTGTAGTCACCCGCATGAGCTCCCGACTTTCCAAGGCTCAGCCCAGTCAGCGGCGCATTGCCCGTATTGCGAATCGTAAAGGTCTGGCTGCCCATGCCCCCACCTGCCACCACGCCATAGTCCACCCCCGCCGAACCATCCACCAGCGGACTGCCTGACTTCTCCACCACGATCTCCGGCGCAGCGGTGTTTCCGACCAGATCCAGACGGAAGCCACTGCTGGATAGCCGTGGATCGTTGCTAACGATGCGCAGCACTGTGGACTGAGGACTGCTGTCCGTAGGCGTGAACCTGACCGTGAAGGTTAGTGACTGGCCGACAGCGAGGGTGGTAGCTGGTGGGATGAGGATGCTGAAGGCACCTCCTCCGATCGGCTCAAGGTTGGCGGCAATATTCTCCATCAGCGCAGAGCCCGTATTGCGCACCGTCACGATCAGATCAGCAGTCCCGCCCAGTGGCACCGTGCCGAAGTCATGGCTGGTGCCATCAGCGATCCCTGCACCTCCAGGCTTCTCCACCACGAGCTGAGATACACCGAGACGGGTTACGGTGACCTGATAGGTGCGCGTTGTCACCCCATCCTGCGCCGTGACCACCACCGTCAGTACATTCGCCCCTACATTTAGCGACACCGAGCCCGCAAAAGGCCCCGGCATGATCGGCGAAATGAAAGTGGGATCTTGGGGGATCGCCACGCGCGCATTTGGGTGAATTGTAGAGCCAGCGATCCCAACGCTCAGGACCGGATATTGCACCGTAGCAGTGTAGGTGAGCGTCCCGGCATCAAACACAGGCGTCAAAGTCACGGGCTGACTCATCCCCGTCAGGCTCAGCGTGCTCAGGCTCGCGTCATTGGACAAAGGAGTGCCAGTGAGGTGGACAACATGCGATGGCCTCTCGGGATCGTTGCTCAGCATCGTCAGCGTGGTGCCGTCTGGTGTGGCAGAGAAAGGTGGTGGCAAAGTGGGGCGGTAGTCGATAGCGAAGGCCAATTGTCCACCTGGTTCCAAAGTAGCGTTATTGGGAGGAACCGGGAGCAAAGGCGGCGCAGGAAAGAGCGCCGACATGAACGGTGAAGTCCCGCCCACAGAAACCGTCAGCCCAGTCGCTGGTGCCGTACCGATGTTCCTCACAGTAAAGATTCGCTGCGCCGTTTGCCCGATGCCCACGCTGCCGAAGTTCACAGTGCCTCCTGCCTGCCCCAAAGGCAGCCCTGGCACCAGCCTGGTGCCCACCGGTTGCTCCATCACCACACGAGGCATGCCGACACCGCGCACGCCGACTAGCGCCATGCGCTCAGTGCCGCCGACCACCGCACTGCCACCCACCACCACAGTGCCGTCCAGGGTCAGCACCACCCCTGCCGCCGTTTCGCTTCCAGGGCCTACATTGAGGAAGCGGATGCCCCCAGGGCCGAAGCTCTCGTCGGGATCACCGATTTGCGACAGACGCGCCAGCCACATCTGCTGTTCCGCGCCCACCTGCACATTCCCCGTCACGATCAGACGCTGCTCCGCCCCGATGGCCTGGAAACAGAGTGCCGTGCCAGAGGACGTCCCCGCCCCCACATTCAGGTTCAGCACACCACCTGTCTCCCCGCCATAGTAGGCGGAGAGCAGCCCATTCTCCACCGAGGCCGCATACGCCACCAGCTTCACCCCATCATGGCGGTATCCCGTGAGCATCACGCGGTTCAAACCATCCAGCAGCATGGCCTCGGCACTGTCATCACCTGTTCCGCTCAGGTTAAAGGTGGCGATGCCATCCCCCACGAAGGTCGTGTCTAGCACACCCTCCGGCGTCAGGCGGATCAGCAGCGTCTCCAGGTCCGTGCCATTGTTGGCACAGCCTGCTAGATACAGCCTGCCAAAGTCATCCCGCTGCATCCCCAGCGCCGCCTCACGGCCAAGGCCACGGACCGGGATCGTCTTCATCCCATCCCCATCGTAGCTCACATCCAGCGTCCCGTTTGCCAGATAGCGGGCCACTCCCACCACACTCGTCCCCGGCCCCGTGCTCACCTCCCCGCAGACCATGATCTTCCCGTCTGGCAGCACCACCACACCATGGGCTACATCGTCCCCGGCGCTCAGGCTCGTCACTACCACCCCGTTCGTGCCAAAGCTGGCGTCGAGCGCTGATGGCACCGCCGAGTCACTCGGCAGGTAACGCACCACGATGAAGTCCTTGTCATCCGCCAGATCCGCCGCCGTCTCACCCACCACGACCACCTTCCTATCCGGCACCTGATCCATGGCCGCGTGCGCATGCTGGATGCCGGGCAGAGGAGTGTGCAGCGCACCATCGCCGCTGAAGTCTGAATTCGGATTGCCATCTGGCAGACAGCGGAAAAGTGCGAAGTCCGCCATCATCCCATCACCCACACTGCCCACGCCGAGCAGAGTAGCATCCATCTGCACGCGCAGCAGCGCATGGATGAGGCTTGGACTTTCGGGCAGACCTAGATCAGTCGTCGTCACCGCCGCCGTGCCAAACTCCATCGCCGCATCCCCGGCCTTCGGCACGCCACCATGGAGTGAGATGATGAACTCACCCTCATCCGCATCATTCCAGCGGACCCGTGCCCGTGTTTCTCAGCATCAGCCGCAGCTCCCGTGTCTCCCCAGGCACAGCATGGCCGAGCGGCAGCGAGCCGAGGCCATGAGCAGGCAGTTCCCCGCCGCCCGGCCCCTCCACTGCGATCTCTGGCGGCAGCACCGCCGTCCCACTCAGAGCTATCTGGATGGTGCCCTCATCCGGGTCATTGCTCAGGATCTGGAGCGTCGTCGCCTTCGCCCCCAGGCTGGCGGCGTTCATCGTCACGGTAAACGTCGTGCTACCACCCGCTGGCACGCTCATCAGCATTCCCGCCGTGTTCACGGCGAACTCCCCCGCCTGCCCGCCCGTCACACTTATGGCATTCACCGTCAGCGCCACCGGGCCGCCATTCCGCAGGGTAAAGGTCTTCGGCTTCCCGATGCCGGGGAAGCCATCCCCATAACCCACCGCCGAGACCCCGGAGATCAAATGTGCACCCACAGGCTGCTCCAGCACGATGTCAGGATCAGGAAGCTGGAGCTGGGCGAGGTAAGTGGAGGTGCGTTCTCCTGCAAAAATGAACTGCCCACCAGCCATAAGCCGCGAACCAAAGACCGCCAGCGCCCGCACCTGACCATGGCTACCCGTGCTTGCAACATAAGCCAGCTTCGTCCCCCACGGTGCCCACGAGCCACCATTCCAGGCAGCGATGTTGTCATAAGCCACTCCATTAACCGTGGCGATCCTGCTCACGAGAAGATGGCCTCCATACGGAGCAAACGCCACCACCCCCACGCCCGAGAGATTGCTGCCAACAGCCGACCATGCCACGCCATTCCAGCGTGCCAGATTCGACACCGACAAGCCGCCAATTTGGGTGAAGTTGCCAGCAACATAAAGCTGCCCATTCCATACCTGCATGACAGAGACTGAAGTGCCGACACCGGACTGCGCCTGCCCGACCGCACTCCAGGCAGTGCCATTCCATTTCACGATCCCCTGTGACACCTGGGTAAAGGCACCACCTGCATACAACTCGCCCTGATAGGAGGCCAGGGCTCTGACCGTGCTGGAGAAACCGTTGCCGAGAGGTGTCCATACGGCCCCATCCCACTTTGCGATCCTATCAGATGTGGTGCCACCTACATTCAGGAATTCCCCGCCAGCATACACACTGCCGTCCTGCACAGCGATCGCATGCACATTGTCGCCCAAGCCATTTCCCAGTGCGCTCCAGGCGCTGCCATTCCATTGGGCAATATTGGCAGTGCCAGCCACGCCTCCAGCAGAGCCAAAGTCACCCCCCACGTACAAGTCCGTGCCATTCACGACCAGGGTCTTCACGCCGCCATCAGCCGTAAAGTCGTCTTCGATCCCGCTGCCGAGCCTCTGCCACTGGCTGCCATTCCATCTGGCGAGGTAACGCGCCGCAATCCCACCGATGCTCCCGAAATCTCCGCCCACATACACATCTGCACCGATCACGGCGATGGCATTCACTATATCACTGGCTCCCTGGCCACCCGCCAATGCTGCCCAGGAGGTGCCATTCCAGCGAGCCAGACGGCTGGCCGCCACACCGCCGATGGCTTGGAACTCACCGCCAGCGATGAGGTCACCATTCAGGCTCGCCAGACAGTTGACCAGATAGTCCGCTCCCTGCCCTACAGGTGCCCAGGCTGTGCCATCCCAGCGGGCTAGATATTTCACAGACGCAGATTGAATGAAGAGTCCGCACACATAGAGCTGCCCATTGTGGATAATCATGTCCGATACTCCTGTAGTCAGCACTGGCCCGATAGTGTTCCACTGGGTGCCATTCCACTTGGCGACACGACTCTCATTCCCTCCGCCGCCGATTGGGAAGGAACCTCCGATATAAAGATCCTCACCCGTCGCTGCCAGACAGTTGACTGCGGATGCGCCACCACCAATGCCTGACCAAGTCTGGTCAGCAAGGTGCCAGCGCGCCAAGTTGCCGCTAGACGCAGCGCCTCCTGCTGAACTGAAGATGCCGCCCGCATAGAGATAGCCGCCTGACAATTCGAAGTCGTTAACTCTGGCTGAGGTGGTACTGCCACTCATGCCTGTTCCGAGCGCCGACCAGTTAGCTCCATCCCATTTGGCAATGTGGTTCACCACGATCCCACCCGCCCGCTGGAAATGCCCACCGACATAAAGATCCGCCCCTACCGCCTTGAGGCTTGAAACCGAAGGACTATTCGTTGGCGGGTCGGTGACCCCTGTTCCCAGTGCAAACCATGCACTTCCATTCCAGCGTGCAATTCGACTCGCCGAAACACCGCCTGCCGAACCCTCCGTGCTGCCCACGAGCTGGAAGTTGGTGCCGCCGATGTAGAGATTCCCCGCGCCATCCACCGCCAGAGCCGTCACCGGGCCATTCGTGCCGCGCGCGCCGCCAAAGGTGATCCAGTCCGCATCACTGAAGGTCGGGTCGATACGGACGGGGTAGGTGGCGGTGGCGTCATCCACTTGGATGCTGATCCGGTGGCTGTCTGCGGCGGTCATGCAGGCGGGTAGCTCGCGGCCCTGAGCATCGGTGACGTGCAGGCGGCTGTATCCCAGCTCGCGTCCACTGCCATGGAGGGTCAGCTTCACGCCGTAGTCCGCCGTCTCTGCACGCGCACCAGTCACCTCCAGCGTGAGCCCGAGGCTGCCGGTGCCTGACGGACGCTCCAGCACGATGAAGTCCTGCCGCACGCCGTCCATGCTCACGCGATAATCCTCCACCAGCCCAGGGCGCAGGAATAGCGCAGAGTCCGCCCCCGCCTTCACCACGCCCTTAGGCGACAGGGTCTGTGCATCCGCCTTGCCGATGCTCTGCGCCCTGACCCGCAAGCGGTCCGCCGACCCAACTCCGTCCATGGACTCCAGCCAAAGCCCCTCCACCGTGGCCTGGCCCTCCAGGTCCTGAAAGTCCGCCCGCAGGCGCGCGCCCTCTGCCGTGGGCTGGATGGAAAGCCCATCCCCCGAGTATTGCTGCTGGGCGGTGGCCCCGAGCTGATCCGTCGGGATGGACTTCGGCGAGGATTCCGGCGTGCCGGCCAGACCTTCCACGGCTGAAATGGTGAGAAGTGAGCAGAACAGGAAAGTTGTTGTGCAGTGCCGAGCAGCACTGATGAGTCGAAGGCCAAGGGCTGGGAAGACGAATTCAGTTGGGGGCTTCATTGGGAGCAGATGATGGGATCAGTGATTGTGCCAAGTTTGCCATGGAGGGCGAAGCGCTCCGCTTGGAGGAAGCGCAGGATACTGGGTGGCTGAGCCTAACCCCGGCCCTCCGGCAGCAGGAGGTGGCACCTGAGCGAGTCGGACCCTGGCAGTAGCGGAGTCGGACCCTGGCAGTGGCGGAGTCGGACCCTGGCAGTGGCGGAGTCGGACCCCGGACCTCCGGCGGCGGGAGGTGGCACCTGCTGGAGTTGG